>JALZIQ010000116.1 GCA_030860205.1 Actinomycetota bacterium
ACATGGTCGTCATCTCGGAGCGGCCGGCTGAGATCGAAGATCGTGCCGTCCCTGGTCACTGGGAAGGTGACTTGGTCGTCGGGACCCAGGGCAAGTCGGCCATCGTCACCTTGGTCGAACGCCAGACTCGCTACCTGCTGCTCGGGTGGATCGGACGGGACAAGGCCAGCAGTCATGTATGTAATGCGATCGCCAAACAGATCCGAACCCTGCCCGAGCATCTCATGAGATCACTCACCTGGGATCGCGGTAAAGAGCTTGCAAGCCACGTGCAGTTCACTGTCGACACCGGCGTCAAGGTCTATTTCTGTGACCCACACTCACCTTGGCAGCGAGGCTCTAACGAAAACACAAACGGCCTGCTGCGCCAATACTTTCCCAGGACTTCTGATTTAGCCGTGCATTCTCAGGCCGATCTCGACCGTGTCTGCTTCGAGCTCAACAACCGGCCTCGACAAACACTCGATTGGATGAAACCATCCGAGAAGTTAGTCGAGCTTGTTGCGATGACCGCGTGAGACCGCCCCCTCCCGCCCAGACACCTCCCGCCCTGCTACAAAGGACCAGGTCAGAAGGGATTACTCGCACTAAGCCAAATGCTCCTTTGGGGTCCGTGCAACCCATATGCAACCCAACAGGTTCCAAACCCCTTGTACGGGTGACTCCATCCTGCGTCGCAGTCGCTCCCGCCGGCTTAGGTGGAGCCGGCGAAGAGTGAGCACGCAGACGAAGAGCATCGCGGCCACGGCGAAGCCGAACGAGCCCCAGGTGAAAAGCTCTCGCACCATCCTTTACCAACCATGTACACGGTAGGCATCAGCGCCGGCCGAGAATGGACTGGACCCGGGCCCTCAGCTCCTGCGGGCTAAAGGGCTTCTTGATGTAGTCGTCCGCCCCCGCGTCGAAACCGCGGGTAACATCCGCCTCCTGTACGCGGGCCGTCAGAAGGATGACCGGCATTCCGCGCGTCTCCTCGTGCTCGCGGATGTTTCGGATGACCTCGTAGCCGTCGAGCTTGGGCATCATCACATCCAAGATGGCCGGGTCCGGGGTACGCTCGCGCGCCAGGGCCAGTGCTTCGGCGCCGTCCGCGGCGCTCGCAACGTCGTAGTTGGCCTGCTCGAGCCGGAACACCACCAACGTGAGGATGGCGTCATCGTCGTCGGCGACGAGCACCAATGGGCGCTCGCGCTCCATCGCCGGGGTCACGTCGCCACCTCTGCCGCCTGCGAACACGCGCCGGCGTACTCGTCCTCGAGCGGCAGCTCGACCCGCAGGGTAGTGCCGGCTCCCTCGTCGCTTTCACGTGCGTCTCGCCCTCGTGGGCCTCGACGATCGCCTTCGTTATCACCAGGCCGAGACCGGTGCCTTGAATTTCGCGTCTGACCGCGTTGGAGGCCCTGAAGAATGGCGAGAAAAGGGCGTCTTGCTCTCCTGGGGAAATCCCGATGCCGCTGTCCTCGACCTCGATCGTGGCCCTTCCCTGCCGGCTGGAGACGCGCACCTCCACGTGTCCTTCCTCTGGGGTGAATTTTGACTGCGTTGGAGATCAGGTTGTCGAGGACCTGGGCCAGCCTTATGGAATCGCCCGGGACCACTGGCTCCTCTTCGCAGACCAGGCGGAGCTCGATCCTCTTCCGCTCGGCCTGAGGCCTGGCCGTTTCCACGCCGTCGGCGGCGAGCTTGGCAAGGTCTACGTCACCGCCTTTGAGCTCCAGTTTGCCGGCCTCTATCTGCGTGATGAGGAGCAGGTCGCCGATGAGGTGCAAAAGCCGCTTGGCGTTGCGCTCGACCACCTCGAGGAACCGCCGCTGCTGGGTGGTCAGGTCTCCGACCTCCTCCTCGAGGATCAGCTCGAGGTATCCGCCGATTCGAGGTTAGAGGCGTCCGCAGCTCGTTGTGATACGAGGGCTATGAACCCGTCCTTGAGGCCATCGAGCTCGCGAAGACGTTCGTTCTGCGCGGTGAGCCGACGTCGGATGAGCCCGTCGATCACCGAAGCGAGCTTGACCGGGTTGAAGGGCTTGGCCATGAAGCGGTCGGCGCCCGCGTCGGCGTCGGCGTCGGCGTCGCGGTCCGAGATCGCGTCGTGTGCTGTGAGCATGAGCATCACTGCGGGCAAATCGGCGAATTCTGCGTCGGTGCGAAGCTCGGACATCACCTGAAAGACCGTTTCGGCCGGGCATCATCATGTCGACGACCATCAGCTCGGGACGCACTCTGCGGGCCAGTTCGATAGCCTCGTTGCCGTCGGCAGCCTCGACCAGCGAGCAGTTGCCGTCGGCGAGGGCGGCGCATACGAGCTGGCGGGTAGAACGCGTCGTCGCAGACGAGGATGGTAGTCCCCGTGGGGGTTTCCATTGGGGGAGATGCTGCCTGTTGCAGGGTGGTTGAGATCATCAGTGGCTCAGCTCCGCGCGCAGGGCCGCGGGTGTGTCCCGGAGCGAGCGCGCGAGCTCCTCGGCGAGCGCGGGCGCACCGTCGAAGTCGCCGACATGCGCGAGCTCCTCCAGCCGGCCGGAAAGATGCGCAACCTGGGCGGCGCCGAGGTTGGCCGAAGCGCCCTTGAGCGCGTGAGCGGCTTCTTTGAGCGCCTCCCCGTCCCCGGCGCGCACCGCGTCGGATATCTCCGGCGCCAGCTTGGCGATCTCGGCCTCGAAGGTGTCGATCACCATGAGCAGCGCCTCCGTGGGTATGCCCGTGCGCAGCTCCGCGATCACCGCTCGGTCCACCAGATCCTTGAGGCCCGACTCATCAAGGCTCCCCTCGGCAAAGCGAGATTTGGCCGCCTTGATCAGTCTGTCGTTCACCCGGTTGGCATCGGATTCAGGGATGACGAACTTGAGCACGTGCCTTTCGCCGGAGCAGGTGTAAAGGAAGGAAACGGGCGGGTCGATAAACTACGGTGCTGCGAAACGCGAGGGTGAGCGCGTGTTCCTCTAGTGGCGTTTGGCCTCGGCGGCTCAAGCTCACGAATCGGGCAGATGAGCCGGCGATCTGAGCTGGAGCCCGCGAGAGATTGCCTGCTCAGTGCCTCAACCCGTGACCGGGTTCAACCGATGAAAGGGTGAGCACTCGCCACCCGGTGCAGTGCCGTCGACCAGCAGGAGGAGTTAGGTGTGACCATCAGAGTCCTTCTTGTCGAGGACAGCCCGACTCAGGCGATGCAGACGCGGCTCACGCTGGAAAGTCAAGGGTTCACGGTCTCCCTCGCCGCCAACGGCGTCGAAGCTCTCGCCCAGGCCCGAAACGAGCCGCCGGACGTCATCATGTCCGATATCCTGATGCCGGTAATGGACGGTTTCACACTCGTCCGTGAGGTGCGCGACGACCCATCCCTGAGCAAGACGCCGGTGGTCCTGCACACGGCTACCTTCAGCGCGGTCGAAGACCGTGACTTCGCGTTAGAGATCGGAGCAGATGCCTTCAGTGAGAAGGGCATGGCATCTGAGGTCCTCGGCCAACTGCTCAGGAAGGTGATTGGCCGGGAAGGCGCGCCCAACACACTCGATGAGGAGAGCTTCGCCGGTCATCACAATGAACGCCTCTTGGGACGGCTCGTAAGCCAGAAGAAGGAGCTGAAGGTCGTCAACGAGGCGCTGTCCGTAGTCTACGAGGAGACCTTGCAAGCCCTGGTGCGGGCTCTCGACGTTCGCGACGCGGAGCCCCCACTCCACTCCTTGCGGGTGGTCGAATACTCGCTCGTCATAGCAAGGAGGCTGGGCCTAGAGGGCGAGTTCCTCGGAGATCTCGAGCATGCGGCGCTGCTGCACGATATAGGCAAGATTGGTATCGCCGACCCCATTCTGAGGAACCGTGGCCCGCTCAGTGAGACGGAATGGCGAGAGATGCGCCGGCATCCGGAGCTTGGCCACGACATGGTGGCCCACATCGGTTTCTTGAAGAAAACGGCGGCGATCATCCTCGCTCACCACGAGAACTGGGATGGCAGCGGCTACCCGGGTGGTTTGAGGCAGGAAGAGATCCCCCTGGGGGCGCGTATCTTCGCGGTAGCGGACGCCTTGGATGCGATCACGAGCGACCGACCTTACCGAGCGGCCCGGAGCTTCGAAGTAGCTCTGGAGCAGATCAGTGAATCGAAAGCGACTCAGTTCGACCCAGCCGTTGTAGGCGCCACGCTGGATTTGGCGCCCGCCGAGTGGGAAGCGGTCAGAGACAGGGTGAAGCTCAGTGACGGAGCGACAACAGAGGCATCAGCGGTCTAGGCTCGCGCCACGGCCCTTGCTGTTGCCCAGCTCCGTCTTTTAGAGCCCGGTCACCGACTCAGCCAGCGCGTTGTCGTAGAAGTCGGCGCGGCTGCCGATACTGGTCGCGCTCTGGCGTAGTCGTGCCACGAGCGATGCTTTCGGGTTAACTGCGGAGTCTGAGCATGCGCCCAGGGTCTATTCGCGGAGAGGAGAGTGGACATGGCCGGACCAAGCAGCGTCGAGGATTATCTCTCTCGGGTTCCAGAGGAGGCGCGGGCGGCCCTTGAGAAGCTTCGCAAGACGATCAAGGCGGCCGCGCCCAACACGATCGAAACGATCAGCTACCAGATGCCGACCTTCAAGTATCAGGGACGAGCGCTTGTGGGGTTTGCGGCATTCAAGAATCATTGCAGCTTGTTCCCCTATAGCACGAAGGTCATGGACTCGCACAAGGAGGAACTGCAATCCTATTACACATCAAAGGGGACGATTCGCTTTCCGGTCGACAAGCCCCTTCCTGCCGCCCTTGTCAAGAAGATCGTGAAGGAGCGGATCGAGGAGATCGAGACACGTAAGTCGTAGACGAAGCGGCGGCCGGCCCCAAGCTACGCTACCGAAGAAGGGGTGGCAATCCGCCGTCGCGTAGGGTCGCAAGTCCGCGGAAGGTTCCTCTTTGGCGTCAGAATGTTCATGGCAAGGCAGAGTGGAGACAGGAGGGATCTTGAGCCTCGGCATGAGCCTGCTGCAGGGGAAGTTGCCCTTCCTGGACAAAGTCATAGATGGGACCCCAGTCGTCATCCTGGAAGATGGCCGCGTGCTGCGACAGCGAATCCACAAGTCCCGGATCGACGAGTCAGATATCATGGAAACTGCTCGAGTGCTCCATGGACTCGAAAGACTCGAGCAGATCAAGTACGCGGTCCTGGAGCGAGACGGTGGGATCTCCATCATCCCGAAGGCCGAAGCGGCATGGCGTTCCGCTCAACCGTAGATTACTCGTGAGTCTTTCTCGTGTGCTGTTTCGGCTGCTGAATCAAGACAATGCGGTCCAGGGGATACACCTGCACGTGGACATTGCAAAGCCAAGAGATCGCCTCCGCTCCTCCCCTGTACTTGGCAGGGCGCTTGAAGTAGCCGATTGCCGGCGATGTGCAATGAGAACACAATTCTGGATAGCGGGCTTCGGTAGTCACACGTCCTGTGTCGGCAACCAGCCGAAAGGCCTTAAGAGATGCCGTGGGCCGGGGAAGTCTGTCCTTGAGGAGCCCCAGACTCGTGATCAAGATTAGGGGTCAGCATGAATGAGGATGCTCCGGTGCACATCGTCCACATGAAGCCGGGGGATGAGGCAAAGATCCAGGAGGCGGAGCCGCTTTTTGATGATCCCGTGGATTTGGCTGCCACCGGGGCCTTCCTGGCAGATGAACGTCATCACCTTTTGATCGCCTATACGGAGAAAGATGAGCCGGCCGGCTTCGTCAGTGCGGTGGAGCTCTTGCACCCGGACAAACCCAAGCCCGAGATGTTTCTCAACGAGCTGGGAGTCGAGCCGGCTTTCCAGCGCCGAGGAATAGCAACGGCGTTGGTTAGAGATCTGATCCAACTTTGCAAATCCCGGGGTTGCTCGGAAATGTGGGTCGGGACAGAAGAGACAAATACAGCGGCCATGCGCACGTATGGGAGAACAGGAGGGAAGCGGGAGGACTTTGTCCTGTTCACCTATGAAATCGAAGAACATCGGAATTGGTGAGTCTAATGGGCGTCCCCTCTGGCCCTCGAACCTCACATCGCTCCTGCCTTACTCGCATGCGATGCCGTCACCGTCCGAGTCGAAGCCATGTGGATCCGAACCAGTTGAGCTGAAGCCCTCGGCTCCGGCGTCTGGGCAGTCGATATCTGGGGGGCGCGTGGGAATGCACGCTCCTGAGTAGTTGGGGTCACACCGACCGTTTCCGCCGTCCGAGGTGCTCTCCTCGCTTCGCCGACCACCTCCATTTGGCGCAGCATCACCGTCTTGCTCGCGCGAACAATGGCCCCAGAGGCCCCGGTCTGCCACGCGAGCGCTCTGCTGGGCAGCGAGAAAGCGTTTGACATACTTCACGTTGGGCGGATAGGTGGTCACGTGCGCGTACCCTCGAGCCACGAGCGTCTTGTTGAAGAGCGGACCATCGACAAAGACATATGCGAGCGTGCGTCCATAGTGATCGGTACGCTCGACATCGTATTCAAGGCGAACCATCTGTCCCTCGAGCGTCCGCTGGGTGAACCTCGATGCAGCGGGTCCGAAGCATCCGACGGGTTCTGAGGGGTGGACTGTCTCGGGTGTGTCGATGCCGATCAGGCGGATAGCCGTCGTCCCCTGGAGTTGCACCTCGATTGTGTCTCCGTCGATGACACGGGAGACCAGCACCATCCGTCGCGAGCGGCGGTCGGCACGAGCCTTGGCACGGCGCTCCGCACGAGCCTCGGCGCGAACCTCAGCACGGCGTCCGGCACGGCGCTCCGCACGAGCCTCGGCCCGGCCCCACGAATCGGCCTTGTGGGTGGAGCCCGCGCGTCCACCGTGCTCTACAAAGGGATTTGCAGCGTCATTTTCACAAGCAGTCCCGAACAGTGCGAGGCAGAGGCACGCGGCTGTCCATGCAGGAGATCTAGGCGGGGCGGGGCCGGGGGCTAAGAACATTCACGCTCCGTCGAGCCTGTTCATGGGCATGCTCCTGACTATTTGTCATGCAGCAAGATCGACCGAAACGGCCCGTGCCTTGAGGCAGTGGCGGCAGAGGGAACGGGGTGGCACTCGACGCGGGAGGGGCTCTCCGTCTTCCGGGGACCCGTGCGGAGGGGTCGCGCGCCGGACGGGCCGCGCACGGTCACCCGGCTTTGCGAACCTTCCATATGCTCTTGGCCGGCGATCGGCGGGCCCACCCAAGAGGCACATTGATGCGGTGACATGGCCACATTTTAGGGAAGGCCGGCGAGACCCCCCGGGCCGGTTCACAAGCGTGTTACCCTGAGCTTTCTGTTTACTTCCCGCATGCCCGGACCCTTACGAAGCGCGTCCGGCAGCGGGGCCACGGAAGGGGTGCGCGTGAACAGGCAATACAAACGAATGATGCAAAAACAGGAATCAGCCCAGAAGAAGGGCACGCCGAGACCGGCAGTCAAAGCCGCGAGTGCCGCCGCCCAGCGGGGACAGTCCAAGAGGACGCCTCCCGTGCAGTTCTTCCGGGAAGTGATTGGAGAGCTGAAGAAAGTGGCATGGCCGACAAGGCAAGAGGTCGTCGCCTACTCGGTTGTCGTTCTTGTGAGCGTCGTCGTTATCGCAGCCATCATCTTTGCGATGGACTTCGTGTTCACCAAGGCGGTCCTTGCCCTGTTCGGAGTCCAGACATGACCGAGATTCAGCCTGAGATTCAAGAGACCCCCGACGCAGAGGGACCGCCCCCCGAGGACCGGCCCCCCCTGGAATCGCAGGCGCCGGCCTCCCAGGGTCTCGACAACGCATCCCTTGACTCTCCGAAATCAGACCTCAGCGAGGAAGACGCTCAGGCGGTCGCCGCCGCCCTCCGAGCAGATGCGCCGACAGAGGCGGTACCGGAGGCGACACCTCCCGCATCCGTGCCGGTTGCCGCGGCTGAATCCGAGTCCGAGACGGCCGCCGATCAGGATGTCGAGGAAGAAGGCTTCGAGGCTCCGATCATTCCTCCGAACGAGCGCTCGGGTGACTGGTTCGTGGTCCATACCTACGCCGGTTACGAGAACAAGGTCAAGACCAACCTGATGTCGCGTATCTCGTCCATGAACGTCGAGGAGAAGATCTTCGAGGTCGTCATCCCGATGGAAGACGTGATGGAGATCAAGCAGGGCAAGAAGCAGATCGTCCAGAAGAAGGTGTTTCCCGGCTACCTGCTGACGAGGATGTATCTCGACGACGACTCGTGGTACGTGGTCAGAAACACCCCCGGGGTGACCGGTTTCGTGGGTTCTGGCACCAAGCCGACTCCGCTATCCGCGCGGGAGGTCGACAAGATCCTCCAGGTGAAGCCCGAGCAGAAGAAGCTCAGGCCGAGACTCGAGTTCGAAGAGCAGGAAAGCGTGCGGGTGACATCCGGCCCCTTCGCCAACTTCACCGGTTCTATCTCGGAGATCAACGTCGATCAATCCAAGCTCAAGGTCCTGGTCAACATCTTCGGCCGGGAGACGCCCGTCGAGCTCGGGTTCGATCAAGTGGCCAAGCTCTAGAGGAGTCGATATGACACAGCCGGGAGGTCGCCGTCGGCGCGTCTCGCAGGTACTCAAACTTCAGATCCCCGGAGGCCAAGCAACCCCGGCTCCGCCGATCGGTCCGGCTCTGGGCCAGGCCGGTGTGAACATCATGGAGTTCTGCAAGCAGTACAACGCCGCCACTCAGGCGCAGATGGGCACGATCATCCCTGCCGAGATCACGGTTTACGAGGACCGCTCGTTCACCTTCGTTACCAAGACCCCACCCGCGGCAGTGCTGTTGCGGCAGAAGGCCGGAGTCGAGAAGGGCTCGAGCGAACCCAACCGGAACAAGGTCGGGACCGTAAGCCGTGACGACGTCCGCGAGATAGCGGAGATCAAGATGCCCGACCTCAATGCGAACGACGTTGAGGCGGCTATGAAGGTGGTGGAGGGCACGGCGCGCAGCATGGGGATCAGCGTCGCCTGAGTGCGTCGGTGGCCTGCGTGTCGAACCACAACTAGAGGTGGGAGACGGCCGAACGCCGTCGTCAAGACCACAAGGAGGAAGCGGGATGGCAAAACGAGGTCGGAGATACTCCGAGGCCCTCACAGCGGTGGACAGAGAACGCCTCTACGGCGCCAGGGAAGCGATCAGAGTGCTCAAGGGGCTGCCGCAGCCGAAGTTCGATGAAACCGTCGAGCTTTCGATCAAGCTGGGGGTCGATCCCCGCAAAGCCGATCAGATGGTCAGGGGCGCGGTGTCCCTTCCAAAGGGCACCGGCAAAACGGTACGCGTGGCGGTCTTTGCGAAGGGACAAACGGCGGCTCAGGCGCGCGAGGCGGGGGCGGACATCGTCGGCGAACAAGATCTGGCCGAGCGCATAACCGGAGGCTGGCTCGAGTTCGATGCCGTGGTGGCCAGTCCCGACATGATGCCCGTGGTCGGTCGCCTCGGGCGAGTGCTCGGCCCCCGTGGTCTGATGCCCAACCCCAAATCGGGGACGGTGACCGAAGATGTCGCCAGGGCGGTAGGCGATATCAAGGGAGGCCGGGTCGAGTACCGAACCGATCGACACGGAAACCTTCACCTCGTCATCGGAAAGCGTTCTTTCTCCGAAGACGATCTGGTCACGAATTACGCAGCGGTACTGGATGAGGTCCAGCGGGCGAAACCGGCCGCAGCCAAAGGCCGCTACCTTCGTGGGATCACGCTTGCCGCCACCATGAGCCCCGGCATCCGGATCGACCCGGCCCGGTCGAAAGAGCTTGAAGAGGAGCTCCAGCCCGCGGGAGGCTGACGAGCGGGCCGGCGCGCCGAGCCTGTTATCCTGTCGCCCAAAGCAGCCCCAGACCACCGGCGGTATATCCCCTAAGCCCGAGGACGGGACCGGTGCAGGCGACCATGCAGGTTCCGAAAGGGAGCGGCCGTCTGAGTTCCGGGTGGCCGCTTTTTGTATGCCCGACGAAGACAGGAGAAGCGCCGGTGGCCAAACCCGAAAAGGTCCAGGCAGTAGGCGAGATCAGCGAGCGTCTGCGGGAGGCCGACGCGGTGCTCTTGACCGAATACCGCGGCCTCCACGTCGGAGAGATCGCCGATGTCCGCAACTCACTTCGGGACGCCGATGCGGACCTGAAGGTGCTCAAGAACACCCTGGCTCGGATCGCCGCCCGGGATGCAGGACTCGAAGACTTCGCCTCGATGATTGGGGGGCCGACGGCGATGGCGTTCGTGCGGGGAGACGCCATAGAGGCCGCAAAAGCCCTCGATGAGGCAGCGCGCAAGTACCCCGTGCTCGCCGTTCGGGGTGGAATCCTCCACGGCAAGGTCATCAGCGAGGCCCAGGTCGCCCAACTTGCGAGGATCGAGTCGCGCGAGGTGCTGCTGGCCCGGATCGCGGGGCTGTTCAATGCCCCGGCGCAGCGTACGGCCGGCATCGCCGCCGCATTGCTACAGAACGTGGGTTCGATGCTGTCTCAGGTAATGGCTCAGAAAGAAGAATCAGAGGCCGCTGCTTAGGCGGCGAACGACCAAGGAGGAATGCCAAGATGGCGCTGTCACAACAAGAGGTACTGGACGCAATAGCGGACTGGACCGTGCTCGAACTGTCCGAGTTCGTAAAGGCCTTCGAGGAGAAGTTCCAGGTCACCGCAGCGGCTCCCGTCGCGGTTGCAGCCGGGCCGCCGGCGGGAGGCAATGGGGCCGCGGAAGCGGTCGAAGAGCAGGACGAGTTCGATGTGGTGCTCACGGGAGCGGGCGACAAGAAGATCCAGGTGATCAAGGAGGTGCGAGCGCTTACGAGCCTCGGGCTCAAGGAGGCCAAGGATCTCGTGGACTCGGCGCCGAAGGCCGTGCTCGAGAAGGTCGAAAGGGCGCAGGCGGATGAGGCCAAGGCCAAGCTCGAGGCCGCTGGAGCGGGCGTCGAGATCAAGTAATTTCGCCTTCTCGGGAAGGCTCGGTAGGCGCCGCCGGTTGACGAATAGGGGGCCAGGGACTAGGGTTCTCCACAGCCAGTTAGAGGAGTACGCATAGTTTTTCCTAGTAGGCCGCCTTTGGGCTTGACGGCGGTATGGGCGTAGGCCTATACTGCCTCTTTGGTGTGTTCGTCCCCATCCGCTCTCTTCGTCCTGTCGCGCGGCTAAGAACCGCCCAGGGTGACCCGGTTGGAGACGTGTCCGGAAGGTGAAAAAGGGGAGCCTCCCGGGCAGCTTGCGCGTTCCCCGTCCGAAACAGATTCTTAGGAGGCTCGTTTGTCGTCAAACGTCCTGCGCGAACGCCGGACCTTCGCCAAGCTCGCGGAAGTTCTTCCTCCCCCCAACCTGATCGCGGTCCAGAAAGAGTCTTTTGACTGGTTCGTAGAAGTCGGGCTTGGAGAGACCCTGAGGGACATCTCGCCGATCGAGGATTTCACCGGCAACCTCGCACTGCAATTCCTGTCTCACCGATTCGAAGCGCCCAAGGGAGACGAAGACGAGTGCAAAGAGAAGGACATGACCTTCTCGCGTCCCCTCTTCGTCACGGCTGCATTCATCAACAAAGAAACAGGCGAGATCAAAGAGCAGACCGTATTCATGGGTGACTTCCCGATGATGACTGAGAAGGGGACCTTCATCATCAACGGGACAGAGCGCGTCGTGGTATCACAGCTCGTCCGATCACCTGGGGTGTACTTCGACCGTTCCATCGACAAGACCTCCGACAAGCCGCTCTTCGCCTGTAAGATCATCCCGGCGCGCGGGGCCTGGCTCGAGTTCGAAACCGACAAGAAGGACATGGTCGGTGCTCGAATCGACAGAAAACGCCGGCAAAATGTCACCGTCCTACTGCGCGCCTTGGGATACGGCGACGATGCTGCGATCCTCAAGCTGTTCGACAACGCTCCTTCGATCCAGGCGACCTTAGACAAGGACGCCATAGAGACAGAAGAGGACGCGTTGATCGACATTTACCGCAAGTTGCGGCCCGGCGAACCGCCCACGGTCGAGAGCGCACGGGCTCTGCTCGACAACCTCTTCTTCAACCCGCGCCGCTATGACCTGTCCCGGGTGGGTCGCTACAAGACGAACCGCAAGCTAGGCTTCAAGTCCGACGAGGACACCATCGAAGAGATGGGCACAGTCCTGCGCAAGGAGGACATCCTCGCAACCATCCAGTACCTGGTGAAACTCCACGCCGATGACGACTCCGACTACGAGGTCGATGACATAGACCACTTCGGCAACCGGAGAATTCGCCCGGTCGGCGAGCTCATCCAGAACCAGATCAGGGTGGGGTTGTCGCGCATGGAAAGAGTCGTCAAGGAGCGCATGACGACTCAGGATGTCGAAGCAATTACCCCCCAGACGTTGATCAATATCCGGCCTGTGGTCGCCTCGCTAAAGGAGTTCTTCGGTTCCTCTCAGCTCAGTCAGTTCATGGATCAGACCAACCCCTTGGCGGGACTCACGCACAGGCGACGACTGAGCGCACTGGGGCCGGGTGGTCTGTCGCGTGAACGCGCCGGCTTCGAGGTGCGGGACGTGCACCCGAGCCACTATGGGCGCATGTGCCCGATCGAAACCCCCGAGGGCCCAAACATTGGTTTGATTGCATCGCTCTCGACCTATGCGCGCCTGAACCGCTACGGATTCATCGAGACCCCCTATCGCAAAGCATCGGGCGGCAAGGTGTCGAAGAAGGTGCAGTACCTGACGGCCGATGAAGAAGATAGAGCGGTCATCGCACAGGCGAATGCGATCATCGACGAGAGCGGCAAGTTCACCGAGGACCATGTTCTCGTGCGAGGCCGCCACAACGAGCTCGACTATGTGGTGCCCCAAGAGGTCGACTTCATGGATGTCTCGGCGAAGCAAACGGTTTCGGTTGCCGCGGCCTGCATCCCGTTCCTCGAGCACGATGACGCCAACCGCGCCCTTATGGGCGCCAACATGCAGCGGCAGGCTGTCCCTCTGCTTCGTCCGGTGGCCCCTTATGTGGGTACCGGACTCGAGCACAGGGCCGCAGTCGACGCAGGCGACGTCATTCTGGCGGAGGAAGACGGCGTTGTCGAAGAGGTTTCTGCAGACCAGATCGTGGTCGGGCAGGGCGCCGAGCATGTCCCCTACAAGCTCGACAAATACCAGCGTTCAAACCAGTCGACCTGCATCAACCAGCGCCCGATCGTCCGGGAGGGCCAGAAGGTCAAGAAGGGCGACATCCTGGCGGACGGTCCTTCTACCGATCAGGGTGAGCTTGCCCTGGGCGCCAACCTGCTCGTCGCTTTCATGAGCTTCGAGGGCTACAACTTCGAGGACGCAATCATCGTGTCCGAGCGCCTAGTCAAGGAAGATCTCCTGAGCTCGATTCACATCGAGGAGTACGAAGTCGACGCCCGCGATACCAAGCTCGGTGCGGAAGAAATCACAGGTGACATCCCCAACGTCTCCGAAGATGTGCTTGCCGACCTCGACGAACGGGGAATCATCCGTGTGGGTGCAGACGTCGGCCCGGGAGACGTTCTGGTCGGAAAGGTAACTCCCAAGGGCGAAACCGAGCTAACTCCCGAGGAGCGTTTGCTGCGCGCGATCTTCGGCGAGAAGGCGCGTGAGGTGCGCGATACGTCGCTCAAGATGCCCCACGGTGAAGAGGGCAAGGTCATCGGTGTGCGGGAGTTCTCGCGCGACATCGGCGACGAGCTGTCTCCCGGGGTCAACGAGTTGGTGCGTGTGTTCGTGGCGCAGAAGCGCAAGATCTCCGAGGGCGACAAGCTCGCCGGGCGGCACGGCAACAAGGGTGTGATCTCCAAGATCCTCCCCGAGCAGGACATGCCGTTCCTGGCCGACGGAACGCCCATCGACATTATCTTGAACCCACTTGGTGTCCCCTCCCGAATGAACCTCGGTCAGGTTCTGGAGACTCACCTCGGATGGGTGGCAAAGCAGCGTTGGGAGGACGGCGCCGACTTGGACGGCACGCCCGGCGCATGGCGCGATCAGGAGCCGGCGTGGGTTGCGACGCCGGTGTTCGACGGCGCAAAGGAAGATGAGCTGCTGGATGCGCTCGCGACGACGGCCGATCGCGACACCGAGTATTCGTTGGTCAATGGTGTCGGCAAGGCGCCGTTGTACGACGGGCGCACCGGCGAGCCCTACGACAACGACATCACCGTTGGCTATATGTACATATTGAAGCTGTCCCACCTCGTGGACGACAAAATCCATGCCCGGTCGACGGGGCCTTACTCGATGATCACCCAGCAGCCGTTGGGTGGAAAGGCACAGTTCGGCGGTCAGCGCTTCGGCGAGATGGAGGTGTGGGCGCTCGAGGCCTACGGCTCTGCCTATTGCCTGCAAGAGCTCCTCACGATCAAGTCGGACGACGTTCTGGGTCGGGTCAAGGTGTATGAGGCGATCGTCAAGGGCGAGAACATACCCGAGCCCGGGATACCTGAGTCTTTCAAGGTGTTGATCAAGGAGATGCAATCCCTGTGCCTCAATGTCGAGGTTCTCTCGGCTGAAGGTGAGGAGATCGAGATGAAAGAGATCGATGAGGACATCTTCCGCACCGCGGAGGAGCTGGGAATCGATCTGTCCCGTCGGGAACCGTCGTCCGTCGAGGAGGTTTAGTGACCCCCTCGGCAACGCCTAATACGCCTAATACGCCGCATGGCGATGTCTTTTCGCCGCCAGCGCCTGGACGTCACCAAGGAGGTCACAGTTGTTAGACGTCAACTATTTCGATGAGCTGAGAATCGGGCTCGCCACCGGGGATCAGATCCGCACCTGGTCAAACGGCGAGGTCAAGAAGCCGGAAACGATCAACTACCGCACGCTCAAGCCCGAGAAGGACGGACTCTTTTGCGAGAAGATATTCGGCCCGACCAAGGACTGGGAGTGCTACTGCGGCAAGTACAAGCGAGTCCGGTTCAAGGGGATCATCTGCGAGCGCTGTGGCGTCGAGGTTACGCGCGCCAAGGTGCGTCGCGAGCGCATGGGCCACATCGAGCTTGCTGCTTCGGTAACCCACATTTGGTACTTCAAGGGCGTTCCGTCGCGACTCGGATACCTGTTGGACATCCCCCCCAAGAAGCTCGAGCAGGTCATCTATTTCGCGGCATCGATCGTGACGTCGGCCGACGAGGCCAAGCGGCACCGCGAACTCCCCAGGCTAGAGGAAGACATCAATCACGAGATCGCTCGCATCGAGAGTGACAGGGACCGCAGGAAAGAAGAGATCCTCAAGGAGACCGAGGCCCGCCTCGAGGAGATGGAGGGCCGTAAGGCACGCTCCTCCGAGAAGACGACTGCTCGAAACCAGTCTGAGCGTCAGCGCAAGGAAGTAGAGGCTCGGGCGTCACGCGATATCGACCTCGTAAGGGATACGTTCGAGCTGTTCAGGGACCTTAAGCGGCAAGAGATCGTGGATGACGAGGTCATCTGGCGCGAGATGAAGGACCGCTACGGCGATTATTTCAAGGGTGGCATGGGCGCCGAGGCGATCAAGGATTTGCTGAGCTCCCTCGACCTCGTGGCCGAAGAAGAGTTCCTGCGCGAGCAGATCAAGTCTCAGAAGGGTCAGAAGCGTCAGCGCGCGATCAAGCGTCTCAAGGTCGTGGCGCCTTTCAGCGACGCCTCGAAGAAGAACACCCCGCTCGGCATGGTGCTGGACTGCGTGCCCGTCATCCCGCCTGATCTTCGGCCGATGGTGCAGCTCGACGGCGGCCGTTTTGCAACCAGCGACCTGAACGACCTTTACCGGCGCGTGATCAACCGCAACAACCGGCTGAAGAGGCTGCTGGACCTCGGCGCGCCGGAGATCATCGTCAACAACGAGAAGCGCATGCTGCAGGAAGCTGTTGACGCTCTGTTCGACAACGGTCGGCGCGGCCGGCCGGTTACTGGCCCGGGCAACCGGCCGCTCAAGTCCCTGTCGGACATGCTGAAGGGCAAGCAGGGCCGCTTCCGTCAGAACCTGCTCGGAAAGCGTGTCGACTACTCGGGCCGCTCGGTGATCGTGTCGGGCCCCAAGCTCAAGCTCCACCAATGTGGTCTGCCGAAGCAAATGGCCCTCGAGCTGTTCAAGCCTTTCGTGATGAAGCGGCTGGTGGACCTGGGACACGCCCAGAACATCAAGAGCGCCAAGCGCATGGTCGAGCGCAGCCGTCCGCACGTGTGGGATGTCCTCGAGGAGATCATTCACGAGCACCCGGTGTTGCTGAACCGGGCGCCGACTCTTCACCGACTCGGCATCCAGGCCTTCGAGCCGGTGCTCGTCGAGGGCAAGGCCATTCAGATCCATCCGTTGGTCTGCGTCGCCTTCAATGCCGACTTCGACGGAGACCAGATGGCCGTTCACGTGCCGCTGTCATCCGAGGCCCAGGCCGAGGCGCGCGTCCTGATGCTGTCCGCGCACAACGTGCTCTCGCCGGCGCACGGCGATCCCATCGTGGCGCCGTCGCAGGACATCATCCTGGGCACGTATTACCTTACGGTCGTGACCGAAGGCGCCAAGGGCGAGGCCCGGGCGTTCTCTTCGGCCACCGAGCTTCTACAGGCGCTCGATGCCCGCGCCGTCGACATACATGCAGTGGTCAAGGTACGGGGCCTAAAGCGATTCGAAGACGAGTCCGAGGAGGACTATCAGTCGAATCCGGGCCGTCTGATGGAGACCACCGCCGGACGAGTGATCGTCAACGAGGCGTTTCCGAAGGACTTCCCTTACCAGAATCGGATCCTCAAGAAGCGCGAGCTTGCAGCACTCATCGACAAGTGCGCCCGCACCTACGACAAGAGGGACCTCGCCGGGGTTCTCGACGCCGTTAAGAGCGTTGGCTTCACATATGCGACTAAAGCGGGCGTGACCATCGGGCTCGAAGACGTCATCACTCCTGCTGCCAAGCCGAAGATCCTTGCGGACCACGACAAACAAGCTGAACGTGTCGAGGCCCAGTACCGTCGCGGTGTCATGACCGAAGACGAGCGT
This sequence comes from Actinomycetota bacterium, assembly GCA_030860205.1. Lineage (GTDB taxonomy): Bacteria > Actinomycetota > CADDZG01 > CADDZG01 > WHSQ01 > JACDDL01. The sequence goes on from JALZIQ010000116.1 coordinate 16,873, forward strand.
CGTCAAGAGTTGATTGACATTTGGACCGATGCGACCGATGAGGTCCGAAAGGCGATGGAGAAAGGCTTCGGGGAGCTCAACCCGATCTACATGATGGCGAACTCCGGAGCGCGTGGAAACATCATGCAGATCCGGCAGATTGCCGGCATGCGTGGTCTGGTGGCGAACCCGCGGGGCGAGATCATCCCGCGTCCGATCAGATCGAACTTCCGTGAGGGCCTCACGGTCCTCGAGTACTTCATCTCGACGCATGGCGCCCGCAAAGGGCTCGCCGACACGGCCCTCAGGACAGCCGACTCCGGGTATCTCACGCGGCGGCTGGTCGACGTTGCTCAGGAAGTGATCATCCGCACCGAAGAGTGCGGAACCGACCGTGGATTGCGGCTCGACATCGCCTCGGAGAGAGCGTTCCTCAAGCAGAAGCTGACGGGCCGGGTGCTGCTCGAAGACGCAATGGCGAAGTCGGAGGTCGTCGCCCCCGCAGGCCAGGAGATCACTGCGGAGCTGGCAAAGCGCATCGACGAAGAGGGCGTCGAGGAAGTCGTCGTACGTTCGGTGTTGACCTGTGACGCACGCGTCGGCGTGTGTCAGAAGTGCTACGGCACGTCGCTCGCCACGGGCAAACTGGTCGAGCTTGGAGAGGCGGTCGGTATCGTCGCGGCTCAGTCGATTGGCGAGCCGGGCACACAGCTTACGATGCGGACCTTCCACACCGGAGGAGTGGCCGGAGAGGACATCACCCACGGCCTGCCGCGTGTGGTCGAGCTCTTCGAGGCCCGGACGCCGAAGGGCAAAGCCGAGATCGCAAGTGTCTCGGGTCGCATCCAGTTGCAGGAGGACGAGCGCACCCGGACGATCGAGCTCATCCCGGACGACGGGAGTGACTCCATTCCCTACAAGGTGTCACGTCACGCACGGTTAACCGTGCGTGACGGTGCCAGCGTCGCTGCCGGTGATTCCCTCACCGAAGGGTCGAGGGATCCCGACGAGGTGCTCGAAATCTTGGGGACCAGGGACGTGCAGATGTATCTCGTCGACGAGGTGCAGTCCGTGTACCGCTCCCAGGGGGTCCCGATCCACGACAAGCACCTCGAGCTGATCGTTCGCCAGATGCTCCGTAAGGTGCAGCTGAATGAGCCGGGTGACACCGAATTCCTCCCTGGAGAGCTCGTCGATGCAAAGCTGTTCTCTGACGCCAATGAAGCGGTGGTGGCGAACGGTGGAGAAGCTGCCAGCGCCAGACCCATCCTTATGGGGATAACCAAGGCATCCCTGGCAACCGAGTCGTGGTTGTCGGCCGCCTCCTTCCAGGAGACGACCCGGGTGCTCACCGAAGCCGCTATCAAGGGCAAGTCGGACCCACTGCTCGGGCTCAAGGAGAACGTCATCATCGGAAAGCTCATCCCCGCCGGAACGGGGATGACCCGTTACCGCTCGACTCGAGTGGTCACGACCGGCGAGGGCGCCATGTCCGACGAGGAGGCAAGGGCGATGTTCGGCCTGCCTCCGCGGATCGAGGACGACGAGGCAGTGGAGGCGGCACGCGAGCTGCTTGGTGGCGTGGGCCTCACCTCCGTCCCGCCCCCCGACGGCGACGGAGACGGGCAGGAATCCGAGGAAGAGGTCTCAAGCGCGGTCGAGTAGACGACCCGGGTCCCCCGGACCCGACGGGCCCGTGGGACGCCCGACCTGTCGGGCGATGGTTTTCCCCTGTTTGACCAGGTGAGGGCCGTGTTCTATCATCTAGAGCCGCGCCCCCCAGTGGGCGCCGGTGCGTCGCGAGAGTGACGCCTGTCTACTTTTGCAGGTCCCGAGTTCGGTGAGCTTCGGCAGGCCCGGTTGCCCCGGGAACCGCCGGGGTGTGGGTTCATCGCCAAACGCCAAGCGGCCGCCCCCTGCGGGTGTCCATCGATGTGCGAGAACGTACGATGCCGGCTCGCTGTGGAAAACGGTCCCCGTCTTGTGCTGCGTACAGGCACGGTCGGGTCATGGCCCATAGAGGTGATCCGGCAGCGAAGCGACCGGACCAGAACGAAAGGTGGCCGGTTCTCAGGCGCCCCGCCCACGCGGTGCGGCGAAGGAACCTAGAGGAGAACGGGAGAGAAGTGCCGACAGTCCAACAACTGGTTCGCCAGGGCAGAGAGTCCAAGCGGGAGAAGTCGAAGTCGCCCGCTCTGAGAGGGTCACCCCAGCGCAGAGGTGTGTGCACTCGTGTCTACACCTTCACGCCGAAGAAGCCAAACTCGGCTCTGCGCAAGGTCGCGCGCGTTCGGCTCACCTCCGGAATCGAAGTGACTGCATACATCCCCGGAATCGGCCACAACCTCCAGGAGCACTCGATCGTGTTGGTGCGCGGAGGCCGGGTGAAGGATTTGCCGGGGGTTCGCTACAAGATCATCAGGGCCGCACTCGACACTGCAGGGGTCCGCGACCGGGTCCAGTCGCGCTCCAAGTACGGCGCCAAAAGGGGTGGCTGATGCCGCGTAAAGGGCCTGCGACGAGACGGCCCCTTAATCCGGACCCCATCTACAGTTCGATTCTGGTAACACAGGTTCAGAACCGTCTGCTTATGCGCGGAAAACGCAGCCTGGCCGAGAACATCGTTTATGACGCATTGCGCAAGGTGGAGAACAAGACGGGCAAGGATCCTCTGCAGACACTCAAGAAAGCCGTCGACAACATCAAGCCGCTGCTCGAGGTCAAGTCGCGCCGCGTTGGCGGGGCGACCTATCAGGTGCCGGTCGAAGTACCGATGCGTCGTGGAACCACTTTGGCGATCCGCTGGTTGATAACGTTCGCACGCCGGCGCAGGGAGAGAAGCATGGCGGATCGGCTCGCCGGCGAGATTCTTGACGCGTCGGGCGGTGCAGGCGCCGCCGTGAAGCGACGTGAGGACATCCACAAGATGGCGGAGGCAAACAAGGCCTTCGCTCACTACAGATGGTGATGAACGATGGCTGAAGCAGCCGAAAATCAAAAACAACAGGGACGCCCGCAGCTGCGTGCCGTAAAGGGCGGTCGCGGTCCACTAATCCGTGAGTACCCGATCGAGCGGACTCGCAACATCGGCATCATGGCTCATATCGACGCGGGCAAGACGACCACGACCGAACGGATCCTCTACTACACCGGAAAGACCTACAAGATCGGTGAAGTCCACGAGGGCGCCGCAGTCATGGACTGGATGGTGCAGGAGCAAGAGCGCGGGATCACGATCACATCCGCCGCGACGACTGCGCACTGGAAGGGCTACTGGATCAACATCATTGATACGCCCGGACATGTCGACTTTACGGTCGAGGTCGAGCGAAGCCTGCGGGTGCTCGACGGCGCGGTCGCAGTCTTCGACGCTGTCGCAGGAGTCGAACCGCAGTCTGAGACTGTCTGGCGCCAGGCCGACCGCTACAACGTGCCCCGCATCTGTTTTGTAAACAAGATGGATCGCACGGGGGCGGACTTCTTCCGCACGGTCTCGATGATCGAGGATCGGCTCAACGGCACCCCTGCCGTCATACAATTGCCGATTGGCAGGGAGGTCGGATTTCACGGGGTGGTCGACCTCATTGCAATGGTGGCTCACTACTGGCCTTCGGACGGCATGGGGGAAGCGTGGGAGGACCGGCCGATACCCGATGACATGATGGAGCAGGCGCTTGCCTACCGTCATGACCTGATCGAGCTTCTCGCAGATCACGACGAATCGTTGATGGAGCTCTACGTGGGGGAGGAGGATCCCGAGCCCGACCAGTTGCGCAAGATCATCCGGAAGGCAACGATCTCCGGTGCCATCACGCCCGTCATGTGCGGCTCCGCGTTCAAGAACAAAGCCGTGCAACCACTGCTGGACGCCGTTGGATGGTACCTGCCCAGCCCACTCGATCTCCCGCCCATGGACGCCACGCGACCGAGTGATGGACAGATCGTCGAGCGCAGGGCCAACGACCACGACCCGTTCTCGGGATTGGCGTTCAAGATCATGAGCGATCCGTTTGTGGGACGGCTCACTTTCCTCCGAATCTATTCGGGAACCCTCCAGAGTGGCGACAGCGTCATGAACTCGACGCGTGCACGCAAGGAGCGCATCGGGCGGATCCTCCAGATGCATGCGAATCACCGGGAGGATAAAGATGCGGTCTTCGCCGGTGACATCGTCGCAATCGTCGGGCTCAAGAACACCTTGACGGGTGACACCTTGTGCGATCCGAACGACCCGGTGTTGCTCGAGGAGATGAACTTCCCGACGCCTGTGATCGATGTGGCGATCGAGCCCAAGTCTAAGGTGGATTCGGAGAAGCTGGCCGGGGCCCTGCAGCGCTTGGCCGAAGAGGATCCAACCTTCATGGTCCACACCGACGAGGACACCGGCCAGACCATCATCTCCGGTATGGGCGAACTTCACCTCGAAGTCCTCGTTGACCGTCTCATCCGTGAGTTCAAGGTCGGCGCCAATGTAGGCAAGCCCCAGGTCGCCTACCGCGAGACGGTAAGAAATGCCCAGGAGAAGGTCGACCTCCGTTACGTTAAGCAGACCGGCGGCAAGGGCCAGTACGCCCATACGGTCATCAAGCTGGAACCGACCGGGCCCGGCGGCGGATATGAATTCGTCAACAAGATCAGCGGAGGCAAAGTGCCGACCGAGTACATCCCATCGGTCGATCAGGGCGTTCAAGAGGCGATGGCCTCAGGAGTACTAGCTGGTTACCCCGTGGTGGATGTGCGGGTTACCCTGACCGACGGGGGCTATCACGAGGTCGACTCATCCGAGATGGCGTTCAAGATCGCCGGTTCGATGGTCTTCAAGGAGGCCGCCAGGAAGGCTCAGCCGGTGCTGCTCGAGCCGATCTTCGATGTCGAGGTCGTAACCCCCGAAGAATACATGGGTGACGTCATCGGAGATCTGTCGAGCAGGAGGGGCCGTATCGAGCAGATGGACCAGCGAGGCTCCGATCGCATCGTCCGGGCACAGGTGCCGCTTGCGGAGATGTTCGGTTATGCGACCGAGCTCCGCAGCCGTACCCAAGGTCGCGCCACCTACACCATGCAGTTCAACTCGTACCGCGAGGTTCCAAAGTCAGTGCAAGAGGAAGTTGTCGCTGCCGTCCGCGGCGAGCCGGTCGGCCGGTAGAAGATAGGAGAAGGGCAAAATGGGGAAGCCAAAGTTCGAGCGCAACAAGCCGCACGTGAACATCGGCACCATGGGGCACATCGATCACGGCAAGACGACGCTGACGGCTGCCATCACAGGGGTTCTCCACGAGCGCAATCCCAATGTGGACTTCACGCCGTTCGACAAAATCGACAACGCTCCCGAAGAGAGAGAGCGGGGGATCACCATCGCGATCGCTCATGTGGAGTACGAGACCGATAACCGTCACTACGCCCACGTCGACATGCCCGGACACGCCGACTACATCAAGAACATGATCACCGGCGCCGCTCAGGTGGACGGAGCGATCCTCGTGGTCTCTGCCGCCGACGGCCCTATGCCCCAGACTCGCGAGCACGTTCTTCTGGCTCGGCAGGTCAACGTGCCCTATATCGTCGTCGCCCTGAACAAGGTCGATATGGTCGATGACCCCGAGCTTCTGGACTTGGTCGAGTTGGAGGTTCGCGAGCTCCTGACCGAGTACGAGTACCCCGGTGATGACGTTCCCGTCGTGCGGGTGTCCGCGCTGAAGGCTCTCGATGGAGACGCCGAGGCGGCGGAGGGAATCATTGAGCTCATGGCTGCAGTCGACGAGGCGGTTCCCGAACCCGAGCGCGACACGGCGAAGCCCTTCCTCATGCCCATCGAGGATGTCTTCACTATCACCGGACGGGGTACGGTCGTGACCGGTCGTGTAGAGCAGGGCATGCTCAAGCTGGGGGAAGAGATCGAGATCGTCGGTATCCAACCCGGCACCCGCAAGACGGTGGTTACCGGTATCGAGATGTTCCGCAAGATGCTGGACGAAGCACAGGCGGGCGACAACGCGGGGATTCTTCTGCGAGGCATCAAGAAGGACGACGTTCAACGCGGTCAGGTGTTGGCCAAGCCAAACTCAGTGACTCCGCACACGAAGTTTCAGTCTCAGGTCTACGTGCTCTCCAAGGACGAGGGCGGGCGGCACACACCGTTCTTCAACAACTACCGCCCACAGTTCTACTTCCGCACCACCGATGTAACCGGTTCAACCCACCTCCCGGGTGGTACCGAGATGGTGATGCCGGGCGACAACACCGAGATGGAGGTCGAGCTCATCCAACCGGTGGCCATGGACGAAGGCTTGCGCTTTGCCATCCGGGAGGGTGGACGAACGGTTGGCGCAGGCCGAGTCACCAAGATCCTCGAGTAGCGAGAAGAAGCGATATGGCGAACGGTATGAAGATCCGCATCCGGCTGAAAGCCTATGACCATGAGGTCATCGATCAATCGGCGAAGAAGATCGTCGAGACGGTCACGCGCACGGGTGCGAGCGTTAACGGTCCCATCCCACTTCCCACGGACCGATCCCTGTATACGGTGATCCGCTCGCCGCACAAGGACAAGGATTCTCGAGAGCACTTCGAGATGCGGACGCACAAGCGCCTGCTCGACATCGTCAATCCGACGGCAAAGACGGTCGACTCTCTGCAGCGGCTGGACTTGCCTGCGGGCGTCGATATCGAGCTGAAGCTGTAAAGAGAAGAGGTCCACGATTCCATGGCGACAGTGAAGGGCATCCTCGGCCGCAAGGTAGGGATGACCCAGGTGTTCGATAGCAACGGGCGGGCGGTACCGGTCACCGTCGTGCAGGCGGGCCCCTGCCGCATTACCCAGATCAAGACTCCGGAGACGGACGGGTATGGGGCGGTGCAATTGAGCTACGGCACGGCGTCGCGCGTCAACAAGCCGATTGCGGGCCACTACGCAAAGTCCGGCGTAGATGCGGCGCGACATCTGGTCGAGCTTCGGGTCGATGATCTCGAAGCGTTCGACCTGGGCGGTGAGGTTAAGGCGGACATCTTCGAACCGGGCGACATCGTCGACGTGGTCGGGGTCACCAAGGGGAAGGGCTTCGCCGGCGGGATGAAGCGCCATAACTTCAAAGGATTGTCGGCGACTCACGGCACCCAGCGAAAGCACCGTTCGCCCGGCGCCATCGGCGCCTGTGCAACCCCGGCGAGGGTGTTCAAGGGCACACGGATGGCGGGTCACCTGGGCCACAGACGGGTGACCACTCTCAATCTGAAAGTGATCACCGCCGACGCCGAACGTCACCTCTTATTGATCAAAGGCGCGATCCCGGGTCCCAAGGGGGCGTTGATCATGGTCCGTTCGGCAGTCCGCATCAGGCAGCGCGGTACGCAAAGGAAGGCAAGCTGATGCCGTTTTCTGCAACCCGACTCGACGGAACCGGGAAGAGCGTCGGACACATGGAGCTGCCCGATGAGCTATTCGGTGGGCCGGTCAACACCGACGTTCTGCATCAGGTGGCAACGGCGCAGCTTGCCGCGGCCCGCTCTGGGGCGGCGTCGACCAAGACGCGCTCCGAGGTGCGCGGCGGTGGTCAGAAGCCGTGGCGTCAGAAGGGGACCGGGCGCGCCCGCCATGGGTCGATCCGCAGCCCTATCTGGGTCGGGGGAGGAGTTGTCTTCGGGCCCAAGCCGCGCGACTACACACTCCGAGTCCCCAAGAAGATGCGGCAAGCCGCGCTTCGATCTGCGCTTGCCTCCAAAGCGTCTGAAGGGCGCATTTTGGTGCTGGAGAGCTTCACCGACACCAAGACCCGGGCTGCAGCAGATCTTCTCCGTCGGGCCGAGATCACCGGCCGGATACTCGTGGTCCTGGACCCGCAGGATGATGTCTCGGCAAGCGTTGACCGAGCCTTCCGTAATCTCGAAGGCTCGGCGTTTTCGCTCTACGGATCGCTGGCGACCTACGACGTGCTCGTCGCCGATGCCGTGATCTTCACTCGGGCTGCGTTGCACGCGTACACCAGCTCGGACTCGGTCCAGCAAGAGGAGGCCGCGTCGGCGTCATGAGTGAATCAACCAAGAGCGATCCTCGCGATGTGGTTCTGGCTCCGGTGGTGAGCGAGAAATCCTATGAGCTGTTGGACCAGAACGCCTACACGTTCAGAGTGCATCCTCGGGCCAACAGGACCGAGATAAGGCAGGCGGTCGAAGCCATCTGGGACGTGAAGGTGCTCAAAGTCAACACATTGAACCGAAAGGGCAAGGTCAAGCGCTTCAGACTGAAGACGGGTCGTCGGCCGGACTCGAAGAGGGCAATTGTCAAGCTCGCCGAGGGCGACCGCATCGACCTGTTCGAGAACCAGGGTTAAGGGGCACGAGGAGATGCAGCATGCCGATACGTAAAGCAAAACCAACTTCCCCGGGGCGCCGTTTTCAATCGCACTCGGACTTCTCCGAGCTCACGCGCGCGCACCCGGAGAAGAACCTTGTGCACCCCAAACCGAAGAAAGCAGGGCGCAACAGCTACGGTCGAATCACCACCCGTCATCAGGGCGGCGGCAACAAGGTCAAGTACCGCCAGGTCGATTTCCGCCGGAACAAGGACGGTGTCCCGGCAAAGGTGGCACACATCGAATACGACCCGAACCGGAACGCCCGGCTTGCGTTGCTCCATTACCTCGATGGCGAGAAGCGCTACATCTTGCTGCCGAACCGGGTGCGGGTCGGCGACCTCCTCGAGTCTGGTCCGGGGGCGGATATTCGTCCCGGCAACGCCCTCCCCCTGCGCAATATCCCAGTGGGAACAGTCGTGCACAATATCGAGCTCAAGCCGGGGGCAGGCGGCCGGATGGCGCGTTCGGCGGGAGCGTCGGTGCAGCTCGTGGCGAAGGAAGGCCGCCGGGCAACCTTGCGCCTCCCCTCCGGTGAGGTGCGAATGGTCGCCTCCGAGTGCCGAGCGACGGTCGGTTCAGTGGGCAACGCCGAGGCTGAGCTCATCTCCGTCGGAAAGGCCGGCAGAAACCGATGGAAGAACAAGCGTCCGTCGGTCAGGGGAGTCGTCATGAACCCGGTGGACCACCCTCTCGGTGGTGGAGAAGGAAAATCATCGGGGGGACGCCACCCCGTTAGTCCCTGGGGCAAGCCCGAGGGCCGTACACGGAAGAAGAAGTCGTCGGACGCTCTCATAGTGCGCCGGCGCAGGAAGAAGAGGGGACGCTAAGTGCCTCGAAGCACCAAAAAGGGACCTTTTGTCGACGATCACCTTTACCTCAAAGTGGCGGCGATGAACAGCAGGAATGAAAGACGTGTGATCAAGACCTGGTCGCGGCGCTCCACGGTGATCCCCGAGATGGTGGGCCACACGATAGCCGTGCATGACGGGCGCAAGCACGTCCCCGTCTATATCACCGAATCGATGGTGGGCCACAAGCTAGGGGAGTTCGCCTCCACGCGCGCGTTTCGCACTCACGGCGGTGCGACCGAACGCTCCACGAGGGTGAGATAGATGTCTACCAGAGCTGCCTCCGTCGCCGAAGAGGCGATGGCCAAGTCCAGCTTCACTCGGATTTCGCCCACAAAAGTCCGGCAGGTTGTTGACCTCATCCGCGGGCACCATGTCGAGGACGCTCGACGCATCCTCAAGTTCACGCGGCGAGGCGCCTGCACTCCGGTTGCAAAGGTCCTTGACTCGGCAATCGCCAATGCCGAGCACAACCGTGGGCTGGACCGCGACGAGCTGGTCGTGCTGCGCGCGTGGGTCGACGAAGGACCGACCCTCAGACGCTTCAGGCCCCGGGCCCTCGGACGCGCAACCCGTGTCCGCAAACGGACCTGCCATGTCTCCATCGTCGTGGGCAGGGTCGAGTCTCCGCTTTCATCCGGGCCTGCCGAGCAGGGCGAAACACGCCGGCGGAGAAGGGGAGCAGCAGGAACCGACTTGACGGAAACACAATCGCCACGAGAAGGGCGCCGGCGAGCGCCTGAGAGCCAAGGAGATCGATAGTGGGACAAAAAGTCCACCCCTATGGGCTGCGGCTCGGGATCCACACCGACTGGAAGTCACGCTGGTATTCGGAGAAGCAGTACGGCGACTACCTCGAGGCCGACCTTCGCATTCGCCAATACCTCTCCGGGCAGCTGCCGCATGCCGGCATCAGCCGGGTTGACATCGAGCGGACGCGTGAGCGCGTCCGCATCGACGTCCACACCGCGCGCCCGGGAATCGTGATCGGTAGGAGGGGGTCGGAGGCAGAGCGGCTGCGATCGCACCTCGAGTACATGGAGTCGCGCATATACGGCAAGCCGACCGACGTGCGTCTGAACATTATCGAGGTGAAGCAGCCGGAGCTCGATGCCCAGCTGATAGCGCAAGGAGTTTCGGAGCAACTCGTAAGCCGCGTCTCCTTCCGCCGCGCCATGAAGAAGGCGGTCGGCACTGCGATGCGTAACGGGGCCAAGGGGGTGCGGGTGCAATGTGGCGGGCGTCTGGGCGGCGCTGAGATGAGCCGCACCGAGTGGTACATCGAAGGACAGATGCCGCTCCATACCCTGAGAGCGGATGTCGACTACGGGTTGGCAGAGGCTCGGACCACTTTCGGCCGCATCGGCGTCAAAGTCTGGATCTACAAAGGACCATTCCAAGACATCTATGCCTCGGCGCGCGACGTCGCAAGATTGCGCCGCGAGGCTGCTCTCGCTGCGGGTGAAACCGTGGGACGCGGAGCGGAAGAGCGCCGTACCGGCAATGGGCGGCCGGCTATGCAACCGGCGGGGGGAGCGCCACGCCCCACGTCGGGCCGGGCCGGAGCTCAGGTCAAGAGTGAAGGTGGGGGTAGTGCTTCAACCTAAGAGAGTCAAGCACCGTAAACAACAGCGTGGCCGCATGCGAGGGCAGGCGAAGGGTGGCACCCAGGTGAGCTTTGGCGATTTCGGGCTTATGGCGCTCGAGCCGGGATGGGTGACCAACCGCCAGATCGAAGCAGCTCGTATCGCCATGACCCGCCACATCCGCCGAGGCGGAAAGGTTTGGATTAACGTGTTCCCCGACAAGCCGGTCACCAAGAAGCCGGCCGAAACCCGTCAGGGGTCCGGTAAGGGCAACCCCGAGCACTGGGTCGCCGTGGTGAAACCGGGACGAGTCATGTTCGAGATCGCGGGCATTCCCGAACCCTTGGCGAAGGAGGCCATCCGGCTGGCTGCCCACAAGCTGCCGATCAAGTGCCGGTTCGTGGCTCGGGAACAGCCACTGGAGGTGCAGTGACCGTGGCGAAAGCGTCCGAGCTGAGGGATCAGAGCTTCGAGGAGATCGAGCAGAGACTTGCAGAGACCAAAGAGGAGCTTTTCAACTTGCGTTTCCAGAATGCAACCGGACAGCTCGACAACTACAGGCAATTGCGTGCTCTGCGTAAGGACATCGCCCGCATGAAAACCATTCTTCGTGCGATCGAGCTGAGCAGAGGGAGCGCTAGATGAGCCTGCAGGAACCGTCTGCTACGAGGGGTGATCGAAAGGTGCGGGTTGCACGCGTCGTCTCCGATCAGATGGACAAAACTATAGTGGTCGAGATCCAGGATGCCGCCGCCCACGCAACCTACGGCAAGATCGTGCGGAGCAAGCAGCGTCTGAAGGCTCACGACGAGGACAATCAGGCGTCGGTCGGAGATACCGTGAGGATCATGGAAACTCGTCCCCTGTCGCGTACGAAACGTTGGCGTGTAACCGAGATCGTGGAAAAGGCGGAGTGATACAGCAAGAAACGCGCTGTCGCGTTGCAGACAACACGGGGGCCCGGGAGATTCTCGTCATCAAGGTTCTGGGCGGCTCCAAACGACGCTACGCCGGGGTCGGCGATGTCGTGGTGTGTGCGGTAAAGGATGCCTTGCCCGGCGGCGCGGTGCGGAGATCCGATGTGGTCAAGGCCGTCGTGGTGAGAACTGCGAAGGAGCGCCGGAGAGGTGATGGCTCCTATATCAAGTTCGATGAAAACGCTGTTGTGATTGTGGATGGGCAGATGCAGCCGCGCGGAACGAGAATTTTCGGGCCCGTCGCGCGTGAGCTCCGGGACAAGCGTTTCATGAAAATCATCTCACTGGCCCCGGAGGTGCTCTAGGTGTCCGTCAAGATCAAGAAGGGTGACCGCGTTGCTGTTATCGCAGGTAAAGACCTCGGCGCCGAGGGGCAGGTGCTCCAGGTCCTTCCCGCCAAGCGACGCGTGCTCGTGGAAGGCATCAATCAGGTGACCCGCCATGAAAAGGTCCGCATGGGCCGCCGGGGCAACCAAGAAGGCGGTATCAGCCACAGGGAGGCTGCCGTAGATATCTCCAATGTGGCCCTCGTGTGCCCGAACGATGGCCCCACCCGGTCTGGATTTCGCATCGAAGAGGCAACCGGGGCCAAGGTGCGGGTGTGCAAGAAGTGCGGAACGGAGCTTTAGCCATGGCCGATACTCAGACCGAAACCTACACGCCGAGACTCAAGGAGAGCTTCAACAGTGTGCTGCGAGAGCAGCTCAAAGGCGAGCTCAACCTGAGCAACATCATGGAGGTCCCCAGGCCCGTGAAGGTGGTCGTGAACATGGGGGTGGGCGAAGCCTCCAAGGATGCACGACTCCTTGAAGGGGCCGTGCGTGATCTGACCACCATTGCCGGACAGAAGCCGGCGATCCGCCGCGCCAGGAAGTCGATCGCCACCTTCAAGATCCGTCAGGGCATGCCGATCGGCACGAGCGTGACCATCCGGGGGGATCGGATGTGGGATTTCCTCGACCGGCTGGTGTCGGTGGTGCTTCCCCGCACCCGGGACTTCCGGGGCTTGAATCCAGCGTCTTTTGACGGGCATGGAAACTACTCCATGGGCTTGAACGAGCAACTGGTATTCCCCGAGATCGACTACGACGACATCGACGCGACACGCGGTATGGACATAACGATTGTGACGACGGCCAAGGACAACACGGCAGGCAGGGCGCTCTTGACGGTTTTGGGGCTTCCCTTCAGGCAGACGGGTTAGAGAGATGATCGAGTTGCAGGCGGTGACAGCTTAGATGGCGAAAAAGGCGCTGGTTATGAAGGCGCAGAGGCAGCCAAGGTACAAGGTCCAGGCCTACACGAGGTGCAAGCGTTGTGGCCGGCCGCGTGCCGTTTACAAGAGATTCGGTTTGTGCCGACTTTGCTTCCGCAGCATGGTCCACAACGGGGAAATACCGGGAATCACGAAGGCGAGTTGGTGATCCGATGACGATGACAGATCCCATCGCCGACATGCTGGCCAGGGTTCGCAATGCTTCATCCGCGATGCATGATGACGTGACCATCCCGGCTTCGAAGCTCAAGGAGAATATCGCCCACATTTTGCTGGACGAAGGTTTTGTCTCCGGAGTCGAGACGGTGACCGAGAACGGGCACCCGAGTATCAAGATAAAGTTGAAATACTCCGAGGAACGAGACCGTGCGATCGCGGGTATACGCCGCGTCTCCACGCCGGGGCGCCGGGTCTACAAGGGGTCGCGGGAACTTCCGCGGGTTCTTGGTGGATTGGGGGTGGCGATCATCTCGACCTCACGGGGCATCATGACAGACAGACAGGCTCGAAAGGCGAGGGTCGGTGGTGAAGTACTCGCCTACATCTGGTAGCTAGGGAAGAAGGAAGCGATCTGTGTCACGAGTTGGATTAGCACCTATAGCGGTTCCCGATGACGTCAGCGTCAGCGTCACTACGAACGCCGTGCACGTCAACGGTCCCCGCGGCGAGTTGCATCGTGCGATCCCGGCGGGAATCGCAATCGAACACTCCGACGGCACGATCCACGTGAGGCGACAAAGCGAGGAGCGTGAGGTAAGGGCGCTGCACGGCCTGATCCGGAGCTTGATCGCCAACATGGTCGAAGGCGTCACGCGCGGATTCGAGAAGCGCCTCGAGATCCACGGTGTCGGTTACCGAGCTCAGAAGCAGGGCAGCGACCTCGAGCTCGCGGTGGGCTACTCGCATACGATCAGAAAGCCGGCTCCCGATGGCGTGCAGTTCGAAGTCCCCACTCCCACGCGCATAACCGTGCGTGGGATAGACAAAGAGCTGGTTGGGCAGGTGGCTGCCGAGGTTCGATCCATCCGGGCTCCTGAACCGTACAAGGCCAAAGGAATCCGTTACGAAGGCGAATACATCCGTCGTAAGGCCGGCAAAGCCGCCAAGGCGGGCGGCTAGCATGAAGACCGAGCTGAAGGCAAAGGCGCGCTCGGCGAGGCACCGCCGCGTCCGAAAGAAGGTAACCGGCACCCCGGAGCGTCCCCGGCTGGCGGTGTATCGGTCGAACAGACACATCTATGCGCAGGTGATCGATGACGTCGCAGGCAGGACGCTGGCGTCGGCGTCGACTCTCGCCGACGGCACCTCGGGTGATCCGAAAAAGAAAGCCAAAGAGGTGGGGCTGGCCGTCGCAGAGGCGGCGAAGACCGCCGGAGTCGGCAAGGTGACCTTCGATCGCGGTGGCTTCAAATATCACGGTCAGGTGCGGGCGGTGGCCGATGGAGCACGAGAGGGTGGTCTGGAACTGTGACCGCAGGACACGATGACACCTATAGGAGGAGCAGCTGATGGGACGAGCTGGTCGTGGCCGTTCGTCTCGTGACGACGACCGCATGCAGTACGAGGAGAGGGTCGTATCGATCAACCGGGTGTCCAAGGTCGTAAAGGGTGGCCGCAGGTTCTCGTTTACGGCGTTGGTGGTTGTCGGCGACGGCGCCGGTCAGGTCGGCGTTGGCTACGGAAAAGCGCGCGAGGTTCCGGCCGCAATCCAGAAGGGTGTAGAGGAAGCGAAGGGCAACTTCTTCCGGGTGCCGATGGTCGGTCAGACAATCGTCCACGAGATCACGGGGGAGGACTCCGGAGGTGTGGTGCTGCTCAAGCCGGCATCACCGGGGACGGGCGTCATCGCGGGCGGGCCGGTGCGAGCGGTGGTCGAGTGTGCCGGAATCCGCGACATCCTGTCGAAATCGCTGGGATCGAACAATGCCATCAACATCGTCCACGCCACGATGAAGGGGCTCAAGAGCTTGGCCACCGCCGAGCAGGTCGCCCGCAAACGCGGCAAGAGGCCCGAAGAGGTGGCGCCGCCCTATCTGCTCGAGACAGCCTCTCCCTCGGAGGGCTGAACCCCTAAAACGGAAGGCCTGATACACATGATTCGAGGAACATCGTTCACCTATTGGAGTTGCACGACATGAAGCCTCATGAGCTAAAGCCACCTCCCGGGTCTCGCAAGGCGTCCAAGCGCGTCGGACGCGGGGAGGGGTCGGGACACGGCAAGACGGCCGGCCGCGGAAGCAAGGGAACGAAGGCCCGTGGCTCGGTCCGGGCCGGCTTCGAGGGTGGCCAAATGCCACTCTTGCGACGGGTGCCGAAGCTGAAGGGCTTCAGGCCCCCCAACAGGACCGTCTATGGCGCCGTGAACCTCGACGATCTCGAGTCCCTGCCCGACCCGGTGCTGGGACCGGACGAGATCCGGGCCGCCGGCCTGCTCCACAAACGCAATTCGCTGATCAAAGTCCTCGGGCGGGGGGAGATCACGGCCGCAAAGACCGTACGGGCCCACGCATTCAGCTCCTCGGCGAGGACCAAGATCGAGGCCGCGGGTGGCTCGGCCGAGGTCATATCGACGGCCCCCTCGGGGCCAAAGGCGGCTCGATGAACCTTCTGGGCGTGTTCGCCAGTGCCTTCAGAATTCCCGACCTGCGAAAGAAGATCCTGTTCACGCTTCTGATAATTGCCGTCTACCGCTTCGGGGCCCACGTGCCGACACCCGGCATCAACGTGCAGGCGGCCCAGGATTTTTCTCGCGGGGCGCAGGGCGGCGTGTTCCAGTTCATCAATCTGTTCTCCGGTGGCGCCTTGACCCAGATGGCGATTTTCGCTTTGGGGATCATGCCCTACATCACGTCGTCGATCATCATGCAGCTTCTGACCGTGGTGATCCCGAAGCTCGAGGCGTGGTCGAAGGAGGGTGAAACGGGCACAAAGAAGATCACCCAGACGACGCGTTATCTGACCGTGGTGCTGGCGCTGCTTCAATCGACGGGCCTGGCCTTTCTGTTCCACAGCGGAGGGTTGCAGACCGGGGCGACGACCGTGGACCTCATCCCCAACTTCACCGCCCCGCGTGTCGCCCTTGTGGTCCTGTCCCTGACGGCAGGCACCGCTCTGATCATGTGGCTGGGTGAGCTCATAACGCAGAGGGGAATCGGAAACGGTATGTCGATTCTGATCTTTGCTTCGATCGTGTCGACCCTGCCGAGCGAGGGGCAGGCGATCCTGGCGCAGAAGGGCTGGGGCATCTTTCTCGTGATATGCGTTATGGGGATCGGGATAATCGTGGCGATCGTGGCGATGGAGCAGGGTCAACGACGAATCCCGGTCCAGTACGCAAAGCGGGTGGTTGGGCGGCAGATGTACGCAGGAAGCTCGACTTACATTCCGCTCAAGGTCAACCAAGCCGGCGTCATCCCGATCATCTTTGCCTCCAGTGTGCTCTACATCCCCTCGCTGCTTCAGAACGTCATCCAAAACCAGGCCATCCAGAACTTCATTTCCAACTACCTGGTGAACTCATCGAGCGTCCTGTACATGATTCTCTACGGCACCATGGTCGTCTTCTTCGCCTACTTCTATACTGCGATCTCGTTCAATCCAACCGATGTGGCCGACAACATGAAGAAGTATGGCGGTTTCATCCCGGGGATCCGCCCGGGTCGGCAGACGGCGGAGTATCTTGACCGTATCCTCACCCGGATCACGTTGCCGGGCGCGTTGTTCATCGCGGCGATCGCGCTGCTCCCGTCGGTCTTTACGGCTACTCAGAACATTAGCGCGTTGCCCTTTGGAGGAACATCGATACTCATTACCGTCGGAGTGACGCTCGAGACCATGAAGCAGATCGAGTCGCAGCTTACGATGCGGCACTACGAAGGTTTCCTCAAGTAGTGCTTCGTCTGGTGATCTTCGGACCGCAGGGGGCGGGGAAGGGCACCCAAGGAAGCCTCATATCGGAGGAGTGGGGGATCCCTGCGATCTCCACGGGCGACATCTTCCGCTGGAAGATTGCACAGGGCACCGAGCTCGGCCGGGACGTCAAGGAATACGTGGACAACGGCGACCTCGTCCCCGATCGACTGACGATTCGCCTTATTCGGGATCGGCTCGCTCAGGAAGACACGTCATCGGGCTGGCTGCTCGACGGTTTCCCCCGCAACATCGGTCAGGCGGAAGCGCTCGAACGGCTCACAACGGAACTGGGTGCCGTACTCGACGCAGCGCTTCTCCTTGAGATTCCCGAAGACGTGTCTCTGCACCGCATCCTAGGGCGCATGGTGTGTTCGGGTTGCGGCCGGAACTACCATGTCGACGCGCCTCCCAAGGAGGATTCAGTCTGCGACGTGTGTGGAGAAGCAGTCGTCGAGCGCAGTGACGACCACGACAAAGAGGCCATCAGGAAAAGGCTCAGAACCTACTACGAGGAGACCGCTCCCCTAGCCGATTTCTATGATAGTCGTGGGCTCCTTCGCCGGATCGATGGCTACGGTTCTCCAGAAGACATTTTCGAAAGAATCAAGCGAGACCTTCAGAGTGTGAGTCACCGATGATCTACAAGAAGTCCGGCGAAGAGCTCGCGGTCATGCGGCGGGGCGGGGCCATTCTCGTCGACACGCTCAACCGCCTCGAAGAAGCGTTGCGCCCGGGCATCACCACGGGGGAGCTCGACGCCATTGCCGAGAGGTCGATAACGTCGCAGGGCGCCAAGCCCTCATTCAAGGGCTACAGGGGCTTTCCGGCTTCCATCTGCACTTCGCCGAACCATGTCATCGTTCACGGCATCCCCGGCCCCCTGGTGCTCGAGGAGGGGGACATCGTGTCCCTCGACGTCGGTGTCTTCTACGGCGGTATGCACGTGGACTCGGCGTGGACCTTCCCCGTGGGGCAGGTGGATCCCACCAAGGCTGGGCTCCTCAGGGTGAGCGAGGCGGCGCTGGAGGCGGCGATAGCCCAGTGCCGGCCGGGGACGCGCCTGGGCGATGTGGGGCACGCAGTCGAGCAGGTCGCCGAGGCGGCCGGCTTCTCTGTCGTGCGCGAGTACGTCGGCCACGGTGTGGGACGCTCATTGCACGAGGACCCACAAATCCCCAACTACGGTCCCCCGGGCCGCAGGGAGATACTCGGGGTGGGGATGACGCTCGCGATCGAGCCCATGATCAACGCCGGGGGGGCGGCGACCAAGGCGTTGGAGGACGGCTGGACGGTGGTTGCGGCGGATGGTGCGCCGTCGGCCCATTTCGAGCATACGGTGGCGATCCTGCCCGAGGGCCACGAGGTCCTTACAAGCCGCACCCATGCCCGGCCGCCGGTCGCCCTCGGTGCCTCTTGACCCATCCCTCACCCGGCGGTCACGGCGCCATGCCCGGAGTGCCCGGCCGCACCTTTGGGGTGCTCGACCTGCACAAACGCGTCTGCTATTCTTGCGTGTCGGCCCGCTCCCCAGAGTTATTGGCAGGTTTCTTCTCCGCGGGGTCGGCCGGCCAAAGAACCGTCTAGACGAGAAAGCCGCGCGTGGCAAAGAACAAAGACAAGACCTCCCAGAAGGAAGAAGGCATACAGGTGGAGGGCGCCGTCATCGAGCCGCTCCCGAACGCGATGTTCCGGGTCGAGCTGGACAACGGCCACCGGGTGCTGGCTCATATCTCGGGAAAGATGCGTATGCACTACATCCGGATACTTCCCGGCGATCGCGTCCTCGTCGAGCTGTCTCCGTACGATCTGAGTCGCGGCCGAGTGGTTTACCGCTATAAGTAGGGTGGGGCCGAGATGAAGGTGCGTCCAAGCGTCAAGCGAATATGCGACAAATGCAAGATCATCAGACGCAATGGCACGGTCATGGTGATCTGCTCAAACCCCAGACACAAGCAACGTCAGGGATAAGGGGGCCAGTTGGCACGTATTGCGGGAGTTGACCTTCCAAGGGACAAGCGTCTGAACATCGGTCTCACCTACATCTACGGCATCGGTGACACCAAAGCTATGGATATCTGCAGGGGTACCTCCGTCAACCCGGCCACACCCGTGCGGGATTTGACGGACGAAGAAGTCGTCCTCATCAGGGAATGGATCGGCAACAACCTCAGCGTCGAGGGCGACCTTCGGCGGGAGGTCAACCAGCACATAAAGCGAAAGATCGAGATCGGGTCTTATCAGGGACTGCGCCATCGGCGCGGTTTGCCGGTTCACGGGCAGCGGACCCATACGAATGCACGCACGCGCAAGGGACCGAAGAAGGCCGTCGCCGGCAAGAAGAAGACCAAGTAGTAGCTAGGGGGCATAAAAAATTTGGCACCTCCCAAAAAGAGCACAAAGAAGACCCGACGGCGTGAAAAGAAAAACGTTGTTCACGGGATCGCCCATATCAAGTCGACGTTCAATAACACCGTTATCTCGATAACGGACCTCGAAGGCAACGTTCTGTCGTGGGCCTCCGCCGGAAACGTCGGTTTCAAGGGATCGCGTAAGTCCACGCCGTACGCTGCTCAACAAGCAGCCGAAGCTGCCTCCAGGCGAGCACAGGAGCACGGTGTCCGGCGCGTCGACGTCGAGGTCAAGGGACCCGGTTCTGGCCGCGAGACCGCAGTGCGCTCACTGCAGGCATCCGGCCTCGAGGTCTTGGTCATCAAGGATGTGACTCCCGTGCCCCATAATGGGTGCCGCCCCCGCAAAAGGAGGCGTGTGTAGCCGTATGTCCAGGGAGCTAGGTCCGCGGTGTAAACGATGCCGCCGCGAGAAGATGAAGCTGTTCTTGAAGGGCACTCGGTGCGAGTCGCCCAAATGTCCAATCGAGAAGGGCCGTCCACCTCCCGGCGAGCACGGGCGCGCACGTGTGCGTGAATCCGAGTATCTCCTTCAGCTCCGGGAGAAGCAAAAGGCAAAGCGCTTCTACGGAGTTCTCGAGAAGCAGTTCCGCAGCTATTACGAGGAGGCAGCTCGCTCCAAGGGCGTGACGGGTGAGGAGCTCATCCGGATATGCGAATCGCGACTCGACAATGTCGTGCACCGCTCGGGACTTGCGATGAACCGATCGATGGCCCGTCAGCTTGTGAGCCATGGACACTTTGAGGTGAACGGCAAGAAGGTGAATATCCCTTCGTTCCGCGTGTCATCCGGCGATGTCGTTGCCGTCCGCAATCGCTCCAAGAGCATGGGACGGATCATCGAGAACGCAGCGTTCCACGAAGGACGTCCCGTCCCTGAGTGGCTGCGATCGAATTTGAGAGAGATGACCGTCGAGGTGGTCGCTTTACCGGAGCGCGAGCAAATGGACGTGCCCGTTCAAGAGCAGTTGATCGTCGAGTACTACTCGAAATAAAAGACGCAGATCATCACCGGAGCAGATGGCTCCGTGTTGGGAAGGAGCTTCATGGATCTCTTGGTAGTCCAGCGCCCCCAGATCTCCGACGAGGAGATCAACGAGGCGCGGCGCAAATTTATGATCGAGCCGCTCGAGCCCGGCTTCGGCTACACGCTTGGTGTTGCTCTGCGCCGCACGCTGCTGTCCTCTATACCCGGGGCCGCCGTGACACAGGTGAAGATCGATGGGGTTCTGCACGAGTTCTCCACGATTGAAGGCGTCAAGGAAGACGTCACCGACATAGTTTTGAATTTGAAAGAGCTTGTTATCCGCAGCGACAATGAAGAAGCGACCACGGTGTATCTGAGAGTCACCGGACCCGCCGACGTAACGGCCGGAAGCATCGAGTTGCCGGCGGGCCTCGAGATCTTCAATCCCGAGCACCACATCGCCACGCTCAACGGCAAGTCGACCTTGGCGATGGAGTTGAAGGTCGAGCAGGGGCGTGGTTACGCGCCCGCTACGACTGCGCCCAAGGAGGCCATCGGGGCGATCCCGATCGACGCGTTGTTCTCGCCGGTCAAGCGGGTCACTTACGAGGTGGAACCGACCCGCGTCGCCCAGATGACGAACTTCGACCGTCTCATACTCGATGTCGAGACCGATGGTTCCATGGCGCCGGCCGACGCCCTGTCTGCGGCCGGATCGACCCTCGTCGAGTTGTTCCAGCTCTTCGCCGCAGTCGGTGAGGGCGGAGGTGGGCTGGTGATAGGCCCGGAGGAAGGCGGAGACGCCGATTCAGGCGTCCTGGGAACCCCGATCGAGGACCTCGATCTGACGGTGCGCTCCTACAACTGCCTCAAGCGGGAGAATGTCACCACCGTGGGTGAGTTGGTGCAGAAATCCGAGCAGGACCTGCTCGAGATCCGCAACTTCGGGCAGAAGTCGATCGACGAGGTGAAGGGAAAGCTCGAGGAGATGAGCCTCAGCCTCGCTGAAAGAGACTTCTGATGCCCCAACCGAAAAAGGGGCCCAGTCTCGGTTCTTCTCCGTCGCACCAGCGCCAGATGCTCGCCAATCTTGCCCTGTCGTTGTTCGAGTATGAGAAGATCAGGACTACCGAAGCCAAGGCCAAGCTCTTGCGCCCTTACGCCGAGCGCCTCATAACCAAAGCGAAGAAGGGCGGCATCCACGACCGGCGCCAGGTGCTCTCCGAGATCGAGGATCGCGTCGTAGTCCACAAGTTGTTTGCCGACATCGGACCGCGCTTTGCATCACGCAACGGTGGCTATACCCGGGTCCTGAAGCTGGGACGCCGCAGCGGAGACGGGGCGCCCATGGCCCTCATCGAGCTTGTCGACTCCGGCGTCGTCGTCGGGGGGGAAGAGGCCGATGCCGGGGGCGAACGCGGCCGCCGGCGATTGCGGCGTCCGGGCCGCAGACGCCCGTCGGAGCTTCCCGAGGATAAGCCGGCGCGGTCGCAGGCCGCCGAGGCGGCTGCAATCGGCGACGACCGGCCTGCCCCCGAGGATGAGGCAGCCCCCGAGGAGGGGGCAGCCCCCGACGAAGAGGGCGCCTCTGATCCGGGCTCCGGCGCCGAGGGCGATCAAGCGGAGCCCGGCAAGAGCTGAACCTGCGCCTGGACGTCGCCTATGACGGCGCCCCTTTCCGTGGTTGGGCGCGGCAGGCCGCAGCACGCACCGTTCAGGGGGAGATCGAAGCAGCTCTCGAGCAGGTGCTCGGAGTCCGTCCCGACACCGTTGGAGCGGGCCGTACCGATGCGGGGGTCCACGCTCTCGGCCAGGTTATGGGCGTCCCCGGGGTGGCCGACGACGCTGACCTCGCCGGCCTCCATCTGTCGTTGAACCGCCTGTGCGGTCCCTCGATCGCAGTCAACAGCGTCCTCCGAGCACCCGAAGAGTGGCACGCTCGATTCAGCGCGCTCTCCAGAACCTATGTCTACGCGGTCCTGCAGGCGCCGATGCACGATCCCTGGCTGGCCGGCACCTCGCTTCACCATCCCGGTGCCCTTGATGTCCCTGCCATGAACGAGGCATGCGGACATCTGGTGGGTGAGCATGATTTTTCGTCCTTCGGCCGGGTTGCCGAGGGCGCGTCGAGCCCACAGCGCAGCCTCTGGGAGCTCCGCTGGACCCAGAGCGGACATTTGCTCAGGCTTCGTGCCAGGGCGAGCTCGTTCATCGGCCAGATGGTGCGCTCGCTGGCGGGGACGATGATCTGGGTGGGGGAGGGCCGCCGCTCTCCCGACGACATGCCCGCGGTTCTGGCGAGCAGAGATCGCGGCGCTGCAGGACCCGTCGCCCCGCCCCATGGCCTCTGCCTCGTCTCGGTCGAATACGAAGCGGGTTGGAGCCGCCCGTTTGACCCGCTCAGATAGTGCCGTTATCCTGAAATTTCCCGGGTGCCGATTCGTCCCGGCAGCCTGCTCGAACTCCGAAGGACACCCATTGAAGACCCATTCAACGAAACCAAGCGAAATAACGCGCGAGTGGTGGCTCATCGATGCGGATGGCGTCGTATTGGGCCGTCTCGCCGCCGAAATCGCAAAGATTTTGCGGGGTAAGAACAAGCCCTATTTCGCTCCTCATCTGGATACCGGCGATCATGTAATAGTGATCAATGCCTCGAAGGTGATCCTCACCGGCAACAAACTGTTGCAGAAGCAGCACTACCGCCACTCCGGTTATCCGGGCGGCTTGAAATCCGTGCCGTACTCCAAACTGATGGCGACACGGCCGGAACTGGCCATCGAGAAGGCGGTCAAGGGCATGCTTCCGCGTAACCGCCTTGGCAACGCAATGCTCAAGAAGTTGAAGGTCTACGCCGGGCCGGAACACGCGCAGGCTGCGCAGAACCCAAAGCCTCTCGATGTCAAGCCGGTCGCTGCTCCGCGCAACATCGAGCAGGCGCACACGATCGAGGAGGTCCTGGGTGCCTAACGAATTGGCTGCTGCAACCGGGCGCCGCAAGGAAGCGGTCTGCCGGGCGCGCCTCATGGAAGGCACGGGGCGCTGGTCCATAAACGGCCGGCCCATAGAGGATTACTTTCCGAGCGCAACCCACCGCATGATCATCACGGAGCCCCTGCGGATAACGAGCACCGAGGGCCGCTATGACATATTGGTCAAGATGCAGGGCGGCGGCGCAAGTGGGCAATCCGGCGCACTCCGTCATGCGATTTCGCGCGCTCTCGTGAACCTGGACCCGGACCTGCGTCCGGTCCTGAAGTCGGCCGGTTTCCTGACCCGCGACGCCCGCGAAAAGGAACGCCGCAAGTACGGACTAAAGAAAGCACGCAAAGCCCCGCAATACAGCAAGCGCTGACCACGAGGGGTCAGCTTTCGGCCAGCATTCTGCGGAGGACCATCTGTAGAACCCCGCCGTGGCGGTAGTAGTCGAGCTCGACCTCGGAGTCGATCCGGCACTCCACCGTGAACTCGATGTCGTCACTTCCCTCACGGCGCGCCGAGACGGTCAGCTCCGAATGCGGCTCGAGCCCTTCTTTGATCCCGGCGATGCCGAAGGTCTCGGTGCCGTCCAGCGCCAGTGACCCGGGGCTCTCGCCGGGGAGGAACTGCAGCGGCAGCACCCCCATCCCCACGAGGTTGCTCCGGTGGATGCGCTCGAAGCTCTGGGCAAAGACCGCCTTGATCCCAAGGAGCAACGGTCCTTTCGCCGCCCAGTCGCGCGAGCTCCCGGACCCGTACTCCTCCCCAGCTATCACCACGAGGGGAGTGCCGTCCTCCGCATAGCGCTCGGCGGCGTCGAAGATCGGCATCTCTTCGCCGGTCGGGAGGAAAACTGTGAAGCCACCCTCCCTCCCGGAGCCGAGCAGCCTGTTACGGATTCGAATGTTGGCGAACGTCCCACGGACCATCACCTCGTGATTTCCCCGGCGGGAGCCGTAGCTGTTGAAGTCGCCGACCTCGACGTCATGTGAGCGCAGGTATTTGCCCGCGGGCGATGCCGGCGCAATCGAACCTGCGGGCGAGATGTGATCGGTCGTCACCGAGTCTCCGAGAACCGCCAGCGCTCGGGCGCCGGTGATGTCCTCGAGCGGCGGCGGCTCGGCGCCCAGGTCGGTGAAGAAAGTCGGCTCGCGCACGTAGGTCGAGTTGGAATCCCATTTGTACAGCGCGCCCTCCGGAGAGGGCAGCTCTTTCCAGTGGGCGTCGCCGTCGAACACCTTTGCGTACTCCTCGTTGAACATCTCGGCCTTCACCGACGTCATGGCCTCGACTATCTCCTCGGGGCTGGGCCAGATGTCGGAGAGAAGAACCGGCTTCCCCTCGGCGTCCTCTCCCAAAGGGTCGCTGCTCATATCGATGTCCGCGGTGCCGGCAAGGGCGTATGCCACCACCAGCGGCGGCGACGCGAGGTAGCTGGCCTTCACCTGAGGGTGTATGCGCCCTTCGAAGTTGCGATTGCCCGAGAGCACCGATACGACGGCGAGATCGTTTTCGTCGATAGCTTCGGAGATGGGTCGCGGCAGCGGCCCGGAGTTCCCGATGCAGGTCGTGCACCCGTAGCCGACGACGTGGAAGCCAAGCTTTTCGAGCGGCTCGATGAGGCCCGAGCTCTCCAGGTACTCGGTCACGACGCGGGAGCCGGGTGCCATACTGGTCTTGACCCACGGCTTCGTCCTGAGTCCCGCATCCAAAGCTTTCTGCGCGAGTAGCCCGGCGCCGAGCATCACCGAAGCGTTGGACGTATTGGTGCAGCTTGTGATCGCCGCGATTACGACCGAGCCGTGACGGATGCGGACGCCCTCGGCGGCCTCAGCGGTGTCTTGAAGCGGCTCCATTGCAACCTCGACCTCATGCGGATCGGCTTCGGCATCCGGGTGGGCGTCGGTGAAGCTGGCCCACACGTTCGGAAGCGCGACGCGGTCCTGAGGCCGCTTTGGTCCGGCAACGCTTGGCTCAACCGTTGCGAGGTCGAGCTCGAGGGTCTCGTTGAACTCGGGATCGGGGCTCTCGTCGGTGCGAAACAGTCCCTGCTCCTTCGTGTAGAGCTCGGCCAGACGGATGACCTGTTCGGGCCGCCCGGTCAGCCTCAGGTACTCGAGGGTCTGGTCGTCGACGGGGAAGTAGGCTGCGGTGGCGCCGTATTCGGGCGACATGTTCCCGAGCGTCGCCCGGTCGGCGACGCTGAGGCTCGAGAGTCCCTCACCGTAGAACTCGACGAACTTGCCGACCACCCCGTGGCTTCGCAGGATCTCGGTGACGGTCAGCACGAGGTCGGTCGCGGTGATGCCGGTCGGCAGGGCGTCCGAGAAGCGGAAACCCACGACCTTCGGTGTAATCAACGGCAGTGGCTGGCCGAGCAGCGCCGCTTCCGCTTCGATCCCGCCGACACCCCAGCCGAGCACGCCGAGGCCGTTGATCATCGTTGTGTGCGAATCGGTTCCCACGAGCGTGTCCGGTACCGCGACCTCGCCCGACTCCTCGGTCACCGTGCGGACGACCGTGGCCAGGTACTCGAGATTGACCTGGTGCACGATCCCCAATCCGGGGGGGACGACCCTGAAGCCGTTGAATGCACCCTGCGCCCAGCGGAGCAACGAGTAGCGTTCGTGGTTGCGTTCGTATTCGCGCTCGACATTGGTGGCAAACGCCCTGGCCGTCCCGAAGGCATCCACCTGCACCGAGTGGTCGATCACCAGATCCACCGGCACTAGAGGATCGACCTTGGTGGGATCGCCCCCCTCCCTTTCGATGGCCGACCGCATTGCGGCGAGGTCGACGACGGCCGGGACCCCCGTGAAATCCTGGAGGATCACGCGCGTCGGAGCGTAGGGGTACTCACGGTCTTCGATTGGTTTTTGCCCCCACATCGCGAGGGACGACACCATGTCCTCGGAGGCAAAACCGGCCGCGACCATCCTGAGGAGGTTCTCCAGGAAGATCTTGACCGTCATCGGCATACCGTCGAGCCGGGCGTCGGCCTCGTGCTCGAGCGCATCCAGGCGATAGAGCGAAAGCTTGCCTGAGGGCGTGGTCATGGAGGCCCTCGCTCCAAAAGGATTGTGGCTCCCGCTCATGCGATCTCCCAGCCTAGGTCGAAGAGCATTAATTCTAGCCGGGAGAAGAGGCGTGGGTGGCGTGCCCAACCCCGGAGATCTAGCCGGTCATGGATCCACCGGCGAAGTCCTGAATAATCTGTTCGGGCGTTATTACGACGGGATCCTCGGGCGCCGCCACCTCGCCGGAGAAGTCGGCCAAGGCGAGGCGCAATGCCATCGTCTCGAGCCCCTCGGGGGCCTTTTCATTGCTCCAGCTGCCGGCCTGCAGGAAGTCGAACTCGATCTGGGTGACCTCCCCGTCGCGTGCCCAGACATCGAGCTTTGCGTCCTCGTCCGGAATCTCGCCGGCCTCCGGGAGCTCGCCAGGAGACATACCTGCGCCTCCCATTTCCTCGGACAGATTTTCGGCGAGCTTGGCGTAATCCTCGTAGGCTTCACGCAGGGGCACGCTGACGACGAGATGCCGCCCGGCCTCGTCACTGCCGGCCCCGGTAACCGCGGCGTTGTCCTTGATCGACGCCGTGAACTGCTTCACGAGCTGCTTGTCCTCCTCGCTCGCTTCCGGCTCGGCGGGCTGCCCTGTGTAGCCCTCGACGAACTGCATGAAACCCTGCAGGGCCAGCCACTCGCCGTTCACCGCCGGTTTGACGTAGGTCATTCCCCCCGCCGACAGCTGATCCGCCACGGCGTCGATTTCGGCGGGGTCCCCCCCGAAGGTGTCGGCCAGCGCGTCGACGTCGGCCCGGGCGTAGATAATTTCGTCGACGATCCGCACCTCGACGGCATTCTCGCCGGCGATGTTGAGGATCATCTCCGCGGGGGCGTCCGAGGCGGCCTCGGAGGTCTCGGCGGAGACCGTCAGGGACGAGTCGAGGATCTTCGCCGCGTCCTCCTCCGAAAGCTTGCTGCCGTCCTCCGAGGCGGCCGCCTGAAGCGACTCGGGGGTGGAGATCAGGCTGAAGGTCATGGTCAAGGACTCCGTGGTCTCGAGATCCTCGAGCGCTTCATTCAAAGCCTCGGCGGGGGTGGCCTCATCGGACCCCGACGGGCCGCAAGCCGCAAGCAGAAGCATCGTGACGGTGAGGCCGGCGAAGAGACGTCGCATGGAGCACCCTTCAGTGGTTGGGCTCGGGTTGGAGTTCGCTTCTCTATCGGGAGAAATTGGGGGAGGCTAAAGCTCCCTCGTTCTCCCCCATCCCCTGCACTCAGCCTTTACTTCGAGCCGCTCTCCACTTACTGAAGGGCAAGCAGGGCCGTAAGGTTGGTGACCTGACAATCTGAGGAGGTTCCGGTGGCAGAGATGTTCGATCTCGTTGTGGTTGGAATGGGCGTCGGGGGCGAGGAGGTCGTGACGCGGGCCGCCGCCGCGGGGATGAAGGTGCTCGCCGTCGAACGCAAGCTCGTGGGCGGGGAGTGCCCGTACTGGGGCTGTATCCCGTCCAAGATGATGGTGCGGGCGAGCATCGCCCTCGCCGAGGGCGCTCGGGTGAACGGTCTGGCGGGTAGCTCGACGTTGGCCCCGGACTGGTCTCCGCTCGCCGACCGGATTCGCGAGGCAACCGCCGATTGGAACGATGCGGCCGCCGTGAAGCGTCACGAGGATGCCGGCGCCCGCGTGCTCCATGGGACGGCGCGCTTGCTGGGCCCACGCGAGGTCGAGGTCGACGGCGAGCGCTTCTCGGCGCGCCGGGGAGTCGTCCTGGCGGCCGGAACCGAACCCGCGCTCCCCCCCGTTGAGGGGCTCGAGGACGTCGGCCCGTGGACCAATCGCGAGGCAATCGAGACGGCTGAGCGACCGGAGTCGATGGTGGTGCTGGGTGCAGGTCCGATCGGGCTCGAGCTCGGTATGACCTTTGCCCGTTTCGGTACCCGTGTGTCGATCATCGAGTCGGCGGACCAGGCGCTTCCCTCCGAAGAGCCGGAGAACGGCAAGGCGATGGAGGCCGTTCTCGACATGGAGGGCATGGCCCTCTACACGGGCACCGTCGCCGAATCGGTGAAGAGGTCAAACGGAGGCGTGGCGGTCGAGATCTCCGATGGAACGATCATCACGGCCGAGCGGCTGCTGGTCGCCACTGGGCGAAAGACGAATCTGGGATCGCTGGGCGTCGAGGCAATTGGCCTCGACCCAGGGCACGGACCGGTCGAGGTGGACGGGCACCTGCGCGCCGGCGAAGGAACCTGGGCCGTCGGCGATATAACCGGGAAGGGGAACTTCACCCACGTCGCCGTTTACCAGGGGCGGATCGCGGCCGCCGACCTCCTCGAGCAGGAGCACATGGCCGCCGACTACTCGGCCGTGCCCAGGGTCACCTTCACCGACCCCGAGGTCGCAAGCGTCGGGATGACCGAGGCTCAGGCGCGCGCCAAGGGCCTGCAGGTCAAGACCGGCATCGCCGAGACGGCGGCTTCGGCGCGGGGCCACATCCACGGCCCGGGGGCCGAGCACGGCGTGACCAAGCTCGTGGTGGACGCCGAGCGCAACGTGTTGGTGGGTGCCTCGGCCATGGGCCCGATGGCCGGGGAGACAATCTCCACGCTTACTCTCGCGGTGCGGGGCGCGGTGCCGCTGTCGATCCTGTCGAATTTGATCTACGCCTACCCCACGTTCACGCGTGGGATCGATGATGCGCTGGCTGACCTGAGCTGACGTCGAACGGGCGGTGCAGGTGAACGTTTCATCCGCGCCCAGGGGCTGGGTTAGAAGAGGTCGCCTATGGCTTCGTGTAGTTCCTTGCGGATCCCGGTGACGAACGGGACCTCGAGAGCGGTGTAGCGGCGAGCCTCGGTGGCGCGCAGCCGGCGGATAAGCTCGACGATGCGATCGAGCGAGTCGGCCTCGAAGGTGAGGATCCACTCGTAGTCGCCCAATCCGAATGCGCTGGTGGTGTTGGCAAGGACATCGGGGTATTCGCGGCCACCACCGCCGTGCTCGCGCAGCAGTCCGGCGCGCTTGGACGGCTCGAGCAGGTACCACTCCGGGGTGCGCACGAAGGGGTAGACGCACGCATACTTCTTGGGGCTCTTGCCCTGCACGAAGGCAGGTTGGTGGTCCTTGGAGAACTCCGCAGGGCGAACGAGCCCGAGGAAGGCGTGCGTCTGGGTGAGGGCTCGCCCAATCATGGTCCTTCTGAACTCGATGAGGAGCCGCTGGTGGTCGTCGGCCGACTCCGATATCCACCAGAACATGAGGTCGGCCCCTGCCTTGAAAGCGGCGGTGGAGTACACACCGCGTACCTCCACCAGGTCGCTCCACGAGTCGAGCAGCTCGGCGACCTCCTTGGTGGCGACGTCCTGCTGGATGCCGTCGAGGTGATCGGCAAGAACCTTGAACACGGGGTAGGAGGCAAAGATCAAGCTGTCGCTCATGCGGTTCCTTTCGAAGTGATCGGGGGCCAGCCTAAGGGGCGCTCCCACCGGCCGGTCACGGTGCCAGGGCTGCGAGCACCCGGCGCGCCGCGGCTGTTGCGCCGGACACACAATCGGGGATCCCCGAGCCCCTGTAGGCCGCGCCGGCCAGGGCAAGCCGTGGGTGGCCCTCCAGCGCCTCCCCGATCCGAGCGACCCGTTCTGCGTGCCCCACCCCGTACTCGGGAAGGGAGTCGGCCCAGCGCGCCACCTTCGTCAGCCTCGGTGGCGCAGTGGGGCGCAGGGCGTCGGCAAGCTCGCGCTCGAGCAGGGTTGCCAGCCCGTTGTCGTCGAGGTTGAGCGCCGGATCGGTCCCGGCCCGCCCGACAAAAGCGCGCAGGACGATTCCACCGTCCGAGGGGGCCGAGGCCGGCCATTTGACCGAATACCAGGTGCATGCGGCCAGCGTCTTGCCCTCGGAGCTGGGCACGAGGAAGCCGCTTCCGTTGGGGGGCAGCTCGCAGCTCGCAGGTGGGTACACGAAGGTGACCACCGCCGTTGAGGCAAACGGAATGCCGGCGAGCTCGTGGCTCGCGTCGTCGGACAGACCCCGGAGGAGCCCGGCCGCATGGGGAGCTGGCACACACACCACGACCCCGTCGGCATGCATCGCGTCCTTCCCCTCGAGATCTAGCGTCATGCCTCCGTTGCGGGTGCGCACACGGGTCACCGGCGCCCCGGTTCGGATGGAGTCCGGCCCAAGAAGGCCGCGCAGGCCGCGCGCGAGAGCGTCGACCAGGCGCTCCATCCCGCCTCTGGGGGTGAGGAACGGCGGCGGTCCCCCGGCAAGCCGTCCCGCTCGCCGCTCGCGGCGGAGCCCCAGCAAAAGGCTCCGGTGGGAACGCGCCAGCGCGTCCACCATCGCGTCCGCCGAACGCAGGCTCATGTCGTGGGTGTGCCCGGCGCGCCGACCGGCCATTAGGGGATCCACGAGTCGTTCGAGCACCTCCGGCCCGAAGCGGCGCCGGATCAGAGTCCCGACCGACACGTCGGCACCCTTCAACGGGCCGGGAACGAACACCTCCGCGCCGGCCCTGGCTGCTCCGGTGGGCGATAGCAACCCTGCCCGCAACGCTCGAAAGGGCTGCGCCGGGAGTCCGAGAACTACCCCCGGTGGCAACCGCCGCAGCTTGCCCCGGCTCCAGATGTACGCCCCGAAGACGTCGGGGGAGATGAGGTCGTCTTCCAGGTCCAGCGATTGACAGAGCGACAGGACCCCATCTCCGGCAAGAAAGGCGTCGGGGCCTGCTTCCACCGGGACGGCATCCACGCGATCGGTCCTGATCACGCCCCCCAGCCGGTCGCGTGCCTCGAACACCACGACCTCCGCGCCGGCCTGCGCCAGGGTCCAGGCCGCCGTGAGCCCGGTGATCCCGCCCCCCACCACCGCGAGCGCGGGCATCAGCGCCCGGTCTCCGGGTCCCCGACATCCTCGAGGATGCTCCGGCCGGCGGCGCTCGACTCCGGTCCCGCCCCGCCAAGGGCCCGCCGCACCACGCTCGCCAGCACGTCGAGGAAGCCGGGGTCGTCGTTCGGTGCCCTGGTGCGGGCGAAGGGGATGCCGAGCTTTTCGGCCCGAGCCCTGCACTCGATGTCGACGTCGTACAGGACCTCGAGGTGGTCGGCGACGAAACCACACGGGCAGATGACGATGCCGGTTGCGCCGCTCCAGGCGGCGTCGTCCATGACGTCGGCCACGTCGGGACGGATCCAGGGGTCGGCCGTGCGTCCCGCGCTCTGCCATCCCGTCGTCCAGGACGCCCGGTCGCTCCCGCTCCGCCCTTCCCGGTCGCTCCCGCTCCGCCCTTCCCGGCTCCGCCTCAGGCCTGCTCTTTCTGCGACTGCCTCGGCGGTCTGGACCAGTTGCACGGGGTAGGGGTCGTTTCGTTCCAGGATGCGCGCCGGCAGGCTGTGGGCGGTGAAGATGACGGTGGTTTGGGGGCGCGCCTCCTCCGGCAGGGAGGCGATGGCCTCGCGGACCCGCCCGCCGAGCCACCCGATGTAGCCGGGCTCCAGATGCCAGCTGGGAATGACCTCGACGACCGGCCGTCCGCCGGCCGCTTCGGTGGCCGCCCGGGCACGCGCCGCGTAGTCGCCGATGCTCATCGACGAGTAGTGGGGCGCGAGCACCAGCCCAACGGCCCTATCGATCCCGGCAGCCGCCATGGCCTCAACCGCGTCCGGGATGAACGGCGCGGCGTGCTTTTGGCCGAGCCAGGTCGGAATGTTCTCGAGCCTGCCCTCCAGCCCCTTGCGTTGTGCTTCGGTGATCTCGAAGAGAGGCGAATGTCCCCCGATGGCCCGGTAACGTCCGACGAGCTCCTCGAGCAGCTCGGGAGGAGGAGGGCGGCCCCTGCGAATGTCGGTGTAGTACGGCTCGACCTCATCCAGGCTACGCGGGGTGCCGTAGGCCATAACGAGCACGGCGGTCGTCTCAGCCACGCATGTCCTCCGGGCACCGCATGTGGACCAGCTCGACCAACCGGCGGAGGACGCCGGGGTCGGTCTGGGGCAGCACCCCGTGACCGAGGTTGAAGATGTGCCCGGTTCTAGGAGCGCGCTCCAGGACCTCTGTTGCCCTGGGCTCGATTACCTCCCAGGGAGCCAGGCACAGGGCGGGATCGAGGTTCCCCTGCAGCGCCACTCGAGGCCCCGTCCGCCTGCTCGCCTCGTCGAGCGGGACCCGCCAATCCACTCCCACGACGTCGGGCCCGGCCTCCGCCATGTCCCCCAGGAGCTCTCCGGTGCCGACGCCGAAGTAGATGCGGGGAACATCCAGATCTGCCAGCCCGTCGAAGATGCGCTCCACCCAAGGCAGCACGTAGCTTCGGAAGTCCTCCGAAGAGAGCTCGCCCACCCAGCTGTCGAACAGCTGCACGGCCGCGGCGCCCGCCGCAACCTGCGCCCGCAGATAGGCGAGGACGGACTCTCCCAGCCGTTCCATGAGCAGGCGCCAGGCGTCGGGCTCGGCGTACATGAACGCCTTGGTCCGGGCGTGGTTCTTGGACGGGCCGCCCTCGACGAGGTAGCTTGCAAGCGTGAACGGCGCGCCGCCGAAGCCGATCAGGGGGACGCCGGCGGTGGAGGCCAGACTTCGCACGGCTTCGAGGACGTAGGGAACCCCTTCTTCGGGAATCAGGGGCTTCAGCGCATCCACGTCATGTCGTGAACGGAGGGGCGATTCGATCACGGGGCCGACACCCGGCTTGATGGCGAGCTCGACACCCATCGGCTCGAGCGGAACGACGATGTCGCTGAAGAGAATCGCAGCGTCGACCCCCAGCCTCCTCACCGGCTGGAGGGTCACCTCGGCGGCGAGCTCCGGGGTCCGGCAGATGTCGAGGATCCCGTGCCGCTCGCGGAGCCTCCGGTACTCCGGCAAACTTCTCCCGGCCTGCCGCATGAACCATACCGGGGTGGTGTCCACCGGCTGTCTCCTGCAAGCGGCCAGAAACCGCGGCATCGTTTGGGCGGTCGTCCTGATCGGTGCTCCTTCCCCTGCCTGAAACGACCCCCGGCGCGCCGATCTTAAGGCCAGGGGAGAAGCGGCTCGGGCCCATGGTGCGTAAGGTGCATCCACGATGACCTGTGTTGCACCCGAACTCCGTCCTTCCTCCTCCTCCTCCTCCGGTCCGACGGGCCCGGATTCCTACGACGCCATCGTCCTCGCCGGGGCCGGCAGCCGGCGCATGTCGGGCAGGGACAAGGCCGAGGTCCTGGTCGGCGGCCGGAGGCTGATCGACCGGGCGCTCGAGGCGGTCTCGGGCGCGGACCGGATCGTGGTCGTCGGTCCGCCGCGACCGGTCGTCTACGCGGTCGAGTGGACGAGCGAAAGCCCACCGGGCGGGGGACCGGCCGCGGCACTGAAGGCCGGGATCCGGTGCGTCTCGTCCGAGATCGTGGTTCTCCTCGCGGTCGACCTCCCGTTTCTCGGCGCGCCGCTGGTGGCCAGGCTTGTACGCGAGCTCGCCCACGACACCGGTACGGCCCTCCCTCCCGAGGGCGTCATCCTGTGCGACGCGTCCGGTCGCGACCAGCCGCTGGCGGGAGCTTATTTGGCCCGGCGGCTGCGGGCGCTGCTGGAGCCGTATGGGGCACTCGCCGGAGTGTCGCTGAAGGCAGTGCTCGGGCCACTCCGGCTGAAGCGCGTGACCGAGGCCGAAGCAACACTTGATTGCGACACGTGGGCCGATGTCGAAGCGGCGGAGGCGAAACTCGAGTCACGGAGGTGAAGGTTATGGATGACTGGATAGACGAGGTATGCGCCGCGCTCGGGATCGAAGAAGCCGTGGACGTCGATCAGCTTCTCGATGTCTCGCGGGTGGTCGCACACCAGGTCGAGAGGCGGGCTGCACCGGTGACGACCTACCTGATCGGCCTGGCCGCGGCGCGCGTCGGAGGTGATCCGGAAGCCGCCGCCAGCGCGGCGCGCATCGTGACGGCCCTGGCAAACAAGTGGAAGTCCCCGCCGAGGGGGTGAGAATTGTGAATCGTTCACCCTCACCACCACCCGGCTGCTTCATGGTCCGTTCGCGACCCGCTTCGCCCTGAGCCCCAACGCCTCCAGCTCGAGCCCTGCCAGGGCATCGTATTGGCCGGCGGCAAAAGCGCCGGCGGGGTCCGGTGTCGCCCTGTGCAACTCGTGTAGTGGCCGGTTGACAAGTGCCCGGAGCGCGAACAGATAGAGATCGTTGCGCTCCACCTGTATCCGGCCGGCCGCGGTTGCTTCACGAATCCAAGCCAGACGCTCCGGAAGGTAGCGGGCGAGCGCGTAGGCGATGGCGAGCCCCGCAAGCATCACCCCGAGCAGGATCGCGAGCTGGTTGACGCTTTGCCCCTGGCGCGCTCCGGCGGCTGCAAGCGAGCGGCCTGCGCCGGCGGCGGATCTGAACGACCTGCTCATCTCATCTCCGACGACCGGCAGGCGAAGGACCGCCTCGGACACATCGGATAGGCCGCGGGCGAAATCAGAGGCCGGTTCCCTGACGGCGCGAAGGGGGATGCTCAGCTTGTTCACAAGCGAGCTCACGAGCACCCCCAGGCGAATCCACAGAAGGACCCAGCAATGAAGATTGCATCGAGCATGATCTGGCGTGTTCTCAGGCGCGGTGTATCTGCGTAGATTTTCATTGGGTCTCTGTACCCGAGTGGTGCCGAGTCCGCAAGGGGGGTGCACGCGCGCGTGCGCCA
>JALZIQ010000015.1 GCA_030860205.1 Actinomycetota bacterium
AGGCGGCCCGTGGCTCTGAGCGCATCCAATATGCGGTCGATGCCATCGTCGACAGATAGCAGGCTCCGGAGCATCTGCTTGCGCTGCCTGTCGGTACGGCGCGCCTTATCGTCGGTCCATTCGGGCCACCCCTGCAGCCAGGCTGGCTTATCGGTCATGTCAAGCTCGTTGTAGTTGGGGGGGCGCGACGGCGGCAGGTCTCGGAAGGCAAAGCGATGCCGGGGCGCCGGGGTCGATGGTGCGTGCGGAGCCTTCGGCGCCCAGTACAAGAACAGCGGCCCGCTCGTTTTCCGGATGAAGCTTGTGGCCCTTGCCGCGAAAACGTCGGTCGAGTAGTCCTCGGGAGAGCTCCCGAACTCCCGGGTCCGCCCGTCGATTGTCAAAGCGTAGTTGTAGAAGCCCGATTTCACGTACGTGATCCACCGATCCCACCCCGGTGGGATGTAGGTGGAGCTTTGGCGGTTGTAGCCGTTCATATATTTGCCGATGAGAGCTGTGCTGTAGCCACTGTCGTCCAGCCATGTCGCTATCGTCGAGCTGTCGTCGAAGTTCCTGAAGCCTCCGAACGGCCCCCCGTTGTCGTAGATACCCGTGGAGTGGGAGTACTGGCCGGTGAGGATGCTGACCCTGCTCGGGCAGCACAGCGGATTGACGACCAAGCCGTTGGTGAATCGGACACCGCGATCGACCAGGCGCCGTTGCAGGGCCGGCATCGCAAAGGTCATGTCCCAGCGCTGATCGTCGGTCACGATCAGCACCAGACTCGCCCGCTGCGCCGCCGTGGCGGGCGAGGGCACGGCCGGGGTGAGCAACGGCCCCATCAAGGTCAGGGACAGCACGCAGATGAGCGCGGCGCGACGGAGGGCGGCGGTGGACGCAGGTACGTGTCGATTCATAGTTGTGGTCACTTCCGGGGATATTGGCGAGGCCTGTCTGCTTCGCCTATAGTGGCGCTGCTCATACAGAGCGGGGAAGGGACCGGCCCTTGGATCCCGCCGCAACCACCGGTTGAACCGACGGCGGGTGCGAATCCCGGACGGATGAGCGGGTTCCTCTCACTAGAGCCTGTCTCTTCCCGAACGGGTGGTCGTCAAGTTGCACAAGGAAGGAACATATGTCAATCCAGACAATAATGACCGGCTCTTATCCCAAACCCCCTCCCGAAGGCGCTCCCTTCAGCCTCCGTAAGACGCTCCATGCGATGGAGCGAGGCGAGGCCGACGAACGCGATCTGCAGCGTGCCAGGCAGGAGCTGGCGGCCGAGGTCATTGCAGAGCAGGAAGAGGCCGGCCTCGATGTCGTTACCGACGGCCACGTCGGGTGGGACGACATCCTGACGCCATTCGCCCGGAACCTGGCAGGGTTTTCTATCGGGGGGCTCCTGCGCTGGTTCGACAACAACGTCTACTATCGCCGGCCGATCTGTACGGGACCCGTGGAGTGGCGGGGTCCCTCATCCGTGGACGGCTGGGCGTTCGCCCAATCGGTTGCGCACGTGCCGGTGAAGGCAGTCATTCCCGGTCCCATAACGTTTGCCCACCTGTCGGTGGACGACCATTACGGGGACCGGGGCGAG
Organism: Actinomycetota bacterium; assembly: GCA_030860205.1. Taxonomy (GTDB): domain Bacteria; phylum Actinomycetota; class CADDZG01; order CADDZG01; family WHSQ01; genus JACDDL01. Next base: position 1,577 of record JALZIQ010000015.1, read on the forward strand.
TTTGTGGGCGCCCTCGCGTCGGTCCTGGCACAGGAAGCGTTCGAGCTCGAGGCGGCGGGGGCGACGATCATCCAAATTGATGAGCCGGCTCTGCTGAACGCCCCCGAGGATCTCGCTATTGCCAAGGCGTCGCTCGGTCTCATAACATCCCAGCTCCAATCTGCGACGACCATTGTCTGCACCTACTTTGGGGACGCCAAGCGACTTGGCCCGGAGCTGTGGGAGCTTCCGGCAGACTGCTTTGGCCTCGATTTTGTAGCCGGGCCCGGCAACGCGCAGCTCGTCGACGACATGCCCAAGGACAAGGTGCTGCAGGCGGGAATCGTCGACGCCCGTAACACTGCTCTCGAGCCCACAGCGGATCTCCTGGCGAGTATCGAGCCGCTGTTCAACACGCTGGGGGACAGATTGTCCGTGGGCCCGTCTGCGGGCTTGGAGTTTCTGCCGCGCGAAAAGGCGAAAGCAAAGCTCGAGCGGCTCGTGGAAGCAGCCAAAGCAGTGGCTGGGTAAGGAGGCACTGAAATGAATACAGTGGATCTGAAAGGCGAGGGGCTGTGGACGACCTCGGTGGGGAGCTTGCCCAAGCCGGAATACTTGACAAAGGCGCGTACCCAACGCGCTCGCCAGGAAATTGGTCCTGAAGAGCTGCATGGGCTGGAGCGGACCGCTACGCGCGAGTGGATCGAGTTTCAAGAATCCATAGGTACCGATCTCGTAGTGGACGGCGAGCAGTACCGAGGTGACATGGTTGCTTTCTTCGCCGAGGAATTGGCCGGGTTCGAGATCGGGGGCCTTGTTCGCTCCTACGGCAACCGGTACTACAGAAAGCCGATTGCAACGGGCGCGGTGGGCCGCGATCACGCCATGACGGTCGACTGGTGGCGTTACGCGCAGTCTCTGACCGATGCGCCGGTCAAGGGCATGCTCACCGGCCCCTACACGATCTGTGATTGGTCGTTCAACGAGCATTACAGCACTCGGCGGGATCTGGTGCTGGATCTTGCCAAGGTAATCCGCGACGAGGCGCTTGATCTCGAACGGGCTGGGGCCCTCTACATCCAGATCGATGAGCCCGCTGCGTCGACGCGTATGGATGAGTTAGATCTCGTCATAGAGGCAATGGAGATCGTCACGAAACCTCTCAGCGCCCATACGATCACGCATATCTGCTACGGGGACTTCCATAAGGCGTACCCAAAGATGCTTGAGATTCCGGTCGACCAAATCGATCTCGAGTTCGCCAATTCGCACTACTCACTGCTGTCTGAGTTTCCGGCGAATCCCTTCTCCAAGTATCTGGGCCTCGGGGTCACCGATGTCCATTCTCACGAGCTCGAGCCGGTGGACGATCTGGTCCAGGGGATTCGCAAGGTGCTCGAGCATCTGCCCCCGGAGCGCATCTTCGTGGATCCCGACTGCGGTCTGAAGACCCGCAGCCCCGAGGAGGCGAAGGCAAAGCTTTCGAGCATCAAGAAGGCCGTCGACATTATCAGGGCGGAGTTGTAGCAGAAGGGAGCGGGTGAGAAACCCACTCCAATTCGGAGGTAACCTGTCCTCAGCGCGGGGGAGCTCTGCAGAGAGCTGAGAGGCCTTACGGCGACCCCACGAACCTGCCCGGGCTAGGACCTGCGAAGGGAGTCGCAAATGAGCCTTGTATCCGAACGGGCCGACGGCGCGCCGGAAACCAGCATCCAGCCGGTCCCCCAAGCCCAACGAACCCTGACGGCTTTCGATCTGGCGATCCTCTGGGGCGATCTCGGAATCGGGTTGCTCGTGCTGGTCACTGGGGCCCTGCTGGTACCGGGCCTCGGCTTCGGCGCTGCAATGGCGGCGATCCTCGTGGGCTCGCTGATCGGTGCCGGTCTGCTTGCCCTTACCGGAGTGGTGGGCGCCGACCACGGGTTGCCCACCATGGTCCTGTTCCGCTCCGTTCTGGGTGTGCGGGGATCGTGGGCGCCGAGCTTCCTCAACGCGATACAGATGGTTGGCTGGACGGCCGTCGAACTCTGGGCGATGTCCTATGTGGCCGATCTCGTGACGCGACGGATTTTTGGTTTCTCGGCGCGGCCCTTGTGGCTTGGGATCGCAGCGATTCTGTGTACAGCCCTGGCACTGTGGGGCCCCGTCGGTGTGACCCGGGTATGGATGGAGCGCTTCGGCACATGGATGATCCTGCTGATATGCGGCGTCGTGACCCTTCTGGTGCTCGGGAGCGCCGACATCGATGCGGCACTGTCGGCTCCGGGGACCGGGGAATGGCCGGCTTTCGGTTTGGCAGTCGACCTTGTGATCGCGATGCCGATATCCTGGCTTCCTCTCATTGCCGACTACAACCGTTTCGCGAAGGGGCCCCGCTCCGCGTTTGTCGGCACCTTTGCCGGCTACCTTTTCGCAAACGTTTGGCTGTATGCGTTGGGCGCGTTGCTCGTTCTCACAGCTGGGGCAGAGCCCTCTCCGGGCGCCATCGCAGGTGGAATCCTCGCTTTGGCGGGGGGATCGCTGGCGGGACTGTTATTTCTGGCCGGACTACTGGTTGGAGAGTCAGATGAGGCCTTCGCAAACATCTATTCGGGAGCAGTTACCCTGCAGAACATCTGGCCCCGGGTTTCGCACCGGGGCCTGATACTCGTTGTCGCCGGTCTGGGTACCGGTATGGCTGCATGGCTGACGATGGATCGCTACGAGGGCTTCCTGTTTCTCCTGGGGTCCGTATTCGTCCCACTCTTTGGGATTCTCGCTGCGGAATACTTCGTCATGCGGCGCCGGACACTGAACGTTGCCCAGCTGTATCGCCGAGACGGCCATTACTGGTTCTCGGACGGAGTGCGATGGCGCGCGTTCGTGCCCTGGATCGTAGGTTTTCTCGTGTACCACTGGTTTATCCCGACGGGGCCGGGGTGGTGGATCGAGGCTGTGAGCTCGATCCCAGGGGCGCCGTTAACGGAACAGTTCACCTATGTGGGGGCGTCCCTTCCGTCCTTCTCGGCGGCTTTCCTGATAGCTCTTACTCTCCCTCGGCTATCATCGGCACAATAGGCGTGCCGTTGTTCCGTAACCGGTCCTCGATAAAATGGTCCTCGATCGAAAAGGTCGGTATGAAGATCGAAGCTCGATGTGACACCTGCGCTCGTACTTTCTCCCTGTCGCAAGCGGGACCTGATGCCCAAACGCCCGGAAGGTGTCCGTTCTGTGGCGCTCGCTTTGCGCGCCACTACACCACGGTCCTAATGGAGATCATTCCTCAGGCGGGGAGTTCTGCCGACGATTTCATCCATGCCCTCAGCAGAATCCAAGCAATGGACACCGGCTTCGACATCGACATCAAGGGTCTGCTCGCAGAGGTCACCAAACAACTGCGCGATCACGACCAGCACAGCCCCGCCGGCTGACCACTCCCAGGCAACCGAAGAACCGCTGAGCCTGATTCCGGCGGTCGGCGCCGCCCCGTCCTGCGTAAAATCGCAGGTCAAGGGGCTTGCACTCGTTGAATTACACCCTTAGGATTACACGAGTGTCATTTGCTGAGAGAGCCCCAATCCGGCGGGCTTTCGAGGAAGGAAAGGTGCCGGGGATGCAGGGAATACAGCGCATTACGACAAGACTCCTTCAGCCCGTCGATTGGCAAACTCACGCCCGGTGCGCCGAGGTCGAACCCGAGATCTTTTTCCCCGAACGCGGAGGTTCGTCAAAAGCAGCGCGCGCGGTGTGCTCCAAGTGCCAGGTGCGCGCCGAATGTCTCGAGTATGCACTCAACAATAAAGAGCAGTTTGGTATCTGGGGTGGAACCTCTGAACGCGAGCGGCGCGGTCTCAGAAGAGATCGCCTGCGGCGGTTGCGGTCCGCATCGTAGGTGCAGCCCTCTTACGCACGGTCATTACCCCTGCTTTCAGGGCATTGGGGCATTCAGCAATCCAGTAAACGCGCATCTCAGAACACCAAAAAGTTTGCAGGAATGCTTGCACACCGTCGCGTTATGTGCACGTAATAAGTCTGTGAACGTGTGACCACGCTCGGTACTCTCACCGAAAAAAGGTGTTGTAGCCCCGTAACCGAGCATGCTGAGGTCATGCGTCGCGTGCATGCCGCTGGTCACGAGACGATGAGCGTCCTCGTGCAGAGTGAGGGAGGTGGCAGGATTGGCAGCAAAGAAAACCGCGGGACGAAAGACTGCCAGACGAAAAGGCACTACCCGGCCTTCGTCCAGCAGGCCCAGGTCGCGCAAGTCAACCGGCCGAAAGAAGAGCACAGGCCGGAAGCCCACCGCGCGCAAGTCCACCGGTCGCAGGAAGTCGACCGGCCGCAAGTCGACCGGCCGCAAGTCGACCGCCCGTAAGTCGACAGGCCGCAAGAAGTCCACGGGCCGCAGGATGTCGGCGGCCCGTAAGTCCACGGGGCGCAAGAAGTCCTCGGGCCGCATGAAGTCCAGGGG
>JALZIQ010000018.1 GCA_030860205.1 Actinomycetota bacterium
ATGTTGATGCCGAGCTCGGACAGCACGTCGAACATGTCGGCCGCCACCCCCGGGTGGGACTTCATGCCGGCTCCGATCAGTGAGACCTTGGCGATGTCTTCATCGGTCCGTATCCCCTCGGCTCCCACCGCAGCGGCGGTCCTCTCGAGGATCGCCCGCGCCCTCTTGAGGTCCTCTTTGGGCAGGGTGAAGGAGATGTCGGTGCGGCCGTGCTCGGAGACGTTCTGGACGATCATGTCGATGTTGACGCCCTCGTCCGCCAGGGGCCGGAAGATGCGAGCCGCCACACCCGGCTGATCCGGAACCGCCACGATCGTCACCTTGGCTTCCGAGGTGTCGTGGGCCACGCCCGCAATGATGGCCTGCTCCATGCGCTCGTCCTCCTCTCTGACCCAGGTGCCCTCGTCCTCCGAAAAGGAGGAACGGACGTGCATGAGCACACCGTAATTGCGCGCGTACTCCACGGAGCGCAGCATGAGTACCTTGGCGCCCGACGCCGCCAGCTCGAGCATCTCTTCCCACGACACCGCGTGAAGCCGTCGTGCTCCGGGCACGATGCGGGGATCCGCCGAGAACACGCCCTCTACATCGGTGTAGATCTCACAGACGTCGGCCTCGAGGGCGGCCGCCAACGCTACCGCGGTCGTGTCCGAGCCCCCCCGGCCCAGGGTGGTCACGTCGTAGTCGGTTGAGACTCCCTGAAAACCGGCGACGATCGCGATCTTGTCGTCATTCAAAGCTTCCAGCACCCGTCGGGCTCGGACCTCAACGATCTTGGCGCGCCCGTGACTGGTATCGGTGACTATGCCGGCCTGGGAGCCGGTGAACGAAATCGCCTCGTGCCCCAGCTCGATGATCGCCATCGACAACAACGCCATAGAGATGCGCTCACCGGCGGTGAGGAGCATGTCGAGCTCGCGGGCGTGGGGGGTGGGGGAAACCTGAGCCGCCAGCGACACGAGCTCATCGGTGCTGTCTCCCATGGCCGAGACCACCACGCAGACGCGCTGCCCGGCCTCGGCCGCGGCCACCACACGCCGGGCAACTAGGTTGATGCGTGCCGCATCGGCGACCGAAGAGCCTCCGAACTTCTGGACGATAAGGGCCATTGCTGGAGAGTAGCCCCGCCGAGTGGTCACCAGATGACCTATATGACCATCTGACCACCACTCGGCGCCAAGGAGGTCAGCCGCTGATGCGCCGGCGGCCCTCCAGGGCTCGGCCCAGCGTGACCTCGTCCGCGTACTCGAGGTCGGACCCGACCGGGAGGCCACTGGCAAGCCGCGTCACCTTGATGCCGGAGGGCTCGAGCAGTCTCGCCAGATACATGGCGGTCGCCTCGCCCTCGATATTGGGATTGGTGGCAACGATTACCTCGGAGACGCCCGCGTCACCGTTGCTTCCCGGCAGACGGACGAGAAGCTCGGCGGTGCGCAGGTCCTCGGGCCCTATCCCCTCTAGAGGGGAGATCGCCCCCTGCAGCACGTGGTAGAGGCCGCGGAATTCGCGCGTCCGCTCGATTGCGACGATGTCGGGAGGTTCCTGCACCACGCACACGACGGTCTGGTCACGGCGGACATCGCGGCAGAAATCGCACAGCTCCTGGTCCGAAACGTTGAAGCAGACGCGACACAGCGCGACCCTGGCCTTCACTTCGGCGATCGCCTGCGACAGCCGCCGGGCCTCCTCCGAAGAGACCTTGAGAAGATGAAACGCTACTCGCTGGGCACTCTTGGGGCCAATGCCCGGCAGCCTTCCCAGCTCGTCGATTAACCGCTGAATCGGGCCCGCGTACATCACAGTCCGGGCAAGCCCATGCCCCCCAGACCGCCGGCCATCGGTCCCATCGCCTCTTGTTGAGCTTCACGCGCCTTGTCGAGAGCATCGTTCACCGCCGCCGTGACCGCGTCACCGAGCGTCTCGACATCGTCTTGATCGGGCTCGCCGTCGAAAAAGTCCGGATCGATGACGACGCTCTCGACGTGGAGATCCCCCGTGGCCACCACCTTTACCACTCCCCCGGCGGCGGAGCCCTCGAAGGACAGCTCGGCGACCTCCGCCTGGGCTTTTTGCATCTCGGCCGCCATCTTTTGGGCTTCTTTCATCATTCGTTGCAGGTCCTTCATTACTCTCTAATCCTCTCTTCGACGATCTCTGCCGACAGACCTTCCTTGAGCAACGTGACCGGGTCCGGTACCTCGACCGCCCCCTCGACCTCGGACGGCTCGTCGGTTTCGGGGGCCGGGACTGGAGGATTGGAGCCGCGCGCCACGAACTGAAGCCGGGGCGACACGCCGAGGGCGACGTGAAGAGCCCGCGCCAAGACCTCCTTGTTCTTTTCCTTCTCCATGTGCTCTTTGTGGTAGGCGGCCTGAACCTCTATCAACAAGGAGCCCTCTTCCAGGCGCAGGGGACGGGAGGGAGTGAGGTAAGCACCTACCAGCCGGTTACCCCTGACCACCTCTCTCAGCGCGGCCGCCCACGCATCCTTGATGTGGGAGAGGCCGACGTGATCGGCCGGGCCGACCTCAGCGGGTTGGGCCGGTGAGGGCTGGGGACGCGCGACGGTGTGTGCCGCCGCCGGTTGAGGATCAGGTGAGGACTCGGCGGGCGGAGCCACGGGCTCGGGGCGCGGGGCCGCCTTGCCCTCTGTCCGTTCGGAGGTAGACCCGGGGACGGGGGATTGAGTGACGGGGGCGGGGGATGGGGGGGCAGGCTCCCGCTGCGGCTGGGTGGCGGTAGTCGCGTCGCTCCGCCCGGCCTCTTCAGCCTGCTGGATCCCCAGCCGCCGTTCGAGCCGCTCGATGCGGCCCAGGAGCCCGGTAGCGGAGGGATCGGTTACGGGAGCCGCGGCTCTAACCAGGGCGATCTCCAGCAGCAAGCGATGATCGGGAGCGGTGCGCATGTCGGTGACCGACCGGGCAATAAGGTCCAGGATGCGCACGATCTCGGCGGGCGAGAACTCCTCGGCCAGGCTAGAGAGTCTGGAGACATCCTCTTCGGCCATGTCCAGGAGCGCCCCCGATCCCGGCGCCGCCCGCAGCAGTAACAGCGAGCGGGCATGGTCCAGCACTCCCATCCCCAGCCGCCGCGCGTCTGCGCCTTCGGCGATCAAAGAGCTGACGATGCTGAGAACCGCGCCCACGTCGCCGCAGGCAACGGCCTCGAAGAGATCTCCGAATGCGTCCTTCCTGTGTGCGCCCAACATCCGCTCGGCGTCCTCGAAAGCGATGCGGTCGCCGAGGCCCGAGAGCTGGTCGAGGGCCGAGAGCGCGTCCCTGAAACTCCCCTCGGAGTGGCGGGCGATCGCGGCCAGAGCGGCGGCCTCGATCTCGATGTTCTCGAGGCGGGCGATCTCCGAGAGGTGCTTTTCGAGGACCTCGGTCGCGGCCCGCCTGAAGTCGAAGCGCTGGGTCCGCGACACGATGGTCTGCAGGACCTTGTGTGCCTCGGTCGTGGCCAGGATGAAGACGACGTGGGCGGGAGGCTCTTCGAGGGTCTTCAACAGAGCGTTGAAGGAGCCCGTCGACAGCATGTGGACCTCGTCGATCACGTAGACCTTAGTTCTGCCCTGGGCCGTCGCCAGCGCGACCCCGGCCAGCACCTCTCTGGTCTCGTCCACCTTGGAGTGAGAGGCTGCGTCCATCTCGATGACGTCCAGCGACGAGCCCTCTGCGATTGCGATGCAGGAGTCACAGCGGCCGCACGGCGTCGGAGTAGGCCCCTCGGCGCAGTTGAGCGCCTTGGCCAGCACGCGGGCGGCGCTCGTCTTGCCCGTGCCCCGGGGCCCCGTGAAAAGGTAGGCGTGGGCGACGCGGTCGTCGAGAACCGCCCGAGTCAACGTCTGTGAGACGTGCTCTTGTCCGAGGATCTCGGCGAAGGTCTGGGGACGGTATTTGCGATAGAGGGAGAGATAGGCCACGGCCGCCAATCCTAGTCGCGGCCTGCGACGAAAACGCCGAGTGGTGGTGAGGTGACCATATAGATCATCTGGCCACCACTCGCCGGGAAAAAGGGGCCGTGCGCCCCGTCCTGGACCTCTGCGTGTCCGTCGCTATCCCCGGCAGCCGGCTCCGGCCGGATTACCCTGCGGCGCACTCGGTACACCGCTTACGGCTGCTCCCTTCCGGGCCTGACCGGGTTCACGGCTCCAGGTCGCGCAGGACCCGACCATCAACACTGCTTACCGGGGGCTGCCCGGTCCCACAGAGGCCGCGGACGGGTAGTCAGCCCGGCGTATCGAGGGTTTCCGGTATAGGGGACCCCGAGCCCCCCGCCTAGCACGGCCTCGCGGAGACGAAGGGATTTGAACCCTTGGACCTCTTGCGAGGTCACACGCACTCCAGGCGTGCCGGTTAGGCCGCTCCCGCACGTCTCCGGCTTGATCCTATCTCCCAGCGGTGGGGGCGGGATTTGAACCCGCGGGAGGCGTGAGCCCCCAATCGCTTTCGAGGCGATCCCGTTATGGCCGCTTCGGTACCCCACCTCGGTGCGGCCGGGGAGTTCCGGCCGCAGTTTCAGTATAGGAGGCGACTCCCGAGCGACGTGGCTCGAAGAAGGAGCGCAGCAGGGCGCGGCTCTCCTCCTCGAGAACGCCGTAAGTGATGTCCACTCGGTGGTTGAGGCGGGGATCCTGAACGATGTTGTAAAGGGACAGAGCCGCCCCGGCGCGCGGATCCTGAGGGCCGTAGACGAGCCGCTCGAGGCGAGCCAGCAGCGCCGCTCCCGCGCACATCGGGCACGGCTCGAGCGTGACGTAGAGGGTCGCTCCGTCGAGCCGCCAAGAGCCCAACGCCTGAGCGGCACTCCTGAGGGCGAGCACCTCGGCGTGGGCGGTGGGATCGGCGCGCTGCTCTCGGGCATTTCCCGCACGACCGACGATCTCGCCCGCCGCCACCACCACCGCTCCCACCGGAACGTCGCCCTGAGCGCCCGCGGCGCGGGCCTCGGCGAGAGCCACCCGCATGAAGTCTTCGTCTTGAGAGTGGGGGGCCGGGGTTGGTTGCGGCACTAGCTCGAGGAGCGCCTCGACTTGGCCCGGGCACCCCTCTTCTCCCAGCGACTGCGCACCCACCCCAGAAGGTCTTGGGCCCAGTCGAACTCAGAGCCCAGCACCGCGAGCCCCAGGAGCGTCACGAGGATGCCGGGGCCGGGGAGCACCAGAAGCAGCAGACCCAGGACCACCAGGACCACGCCGACGACCGTCACGATGATCCGCCTCGTTTGCCGGACGACCGACCTCTTTTCCCGTTCCATCGGCGTGGCGATCCTGGAGTCGTAAACACCGGGGAAGTCTGCGGGGGCCGGAGCGTGCCGCGGCTTGGGAGCCAACGAGGCAAGGCGATAGAGAAAGTGCGTGACGCGCTCTGCCATCCCGACACTCTCGACGGGCATTTGGATGAGGGCGCTGCTTCCCTCCTGCTCGACCGCGAGGATGGGCCCTCCGGAAGTCTCCCGGTTAACACCCCAGCTGTCGATCGCCGACCACGAATATTCCCCGTGCCGATCCGTCTTTCCTCCCCACAGCAGCAGAAGACGGTGAGGAGTGAGAAACGCGAATCCGCGCTTGCCCGAGCGCGGGTTGCAGGCCCGCACCCAGTGAACGACTTCCTCTCCGGGAGCGAGATGCGGCCGAGCTCTCTCGACTATCTGCTGCTCACGCTGTTCGGCGATCTTGTCCGCCAGTCCCACCCTAATTCCTTCCAGAAGTACGTCAGAAGTCCGTGCCAAGGAGAGCGGTACGCCCGGAGGGATTCGAACCCCCGACCTTCCGGTCCGTAGCCGGACGCTCTAATCCGCTGAGCTACGGGCGCATGGTGCCAAGACTAATCTCCCACAGAGATTCGAGTATCTCGCTCTCTATCCGCTCGGCTCAGAGCGGAGGCGCAGGGATTTGAACCCTGGAAGGGGCTGTAAACCCCTTAACGCATTAGCAGTGCGCTCCCTTCGGCCGCTCGGGCACGCCTCCATGGGCGGCGGACACACCCGCAACCAGCCCACCTGGCATGATACGCGCTCACCCGGTGATGGAGGTTTGGCCACTACGCGAAGTGCCAGAAGAGTCGTGCTCCCCGTGCTTCTCCCCGCCCTACTCCTTCTGGGGATCCCGGTCTCGGCCCGAGCCTTGCCTAGGGGCACCGTCGTCCGCAACTACAAGGCGGGGTTGGATTTCCCGGTCGATATGGCCTGGGTCAAGGGGACCCGTCGGGTGTTCTTCACCGAGAAGAACACCGGCAAAGTTCGGATCATCCACAAACGCCGCTTGCTGGCGCGGGCGTGCGTCGATCTCGACGTCTCCTCCGAGGGGGAGGGGGGCGCCCTCGGCCTCGTTCTCCACCCGCGCTTCAAGCGCACCCACTGGCTCTACGTTTATTTCACCAACCGGTCTCCGCGAGTAAACCGGGTGGTCCGCTTCAAGGTCCGAAATAACCGCTGCCTGCGTCCCAAGCGCATCACGAGCGGCATCAGGGCCTCAACGGGCTACCACAACGGCGGCCAGCTCGAATTCGTCCGGGGCAAGCTGTTCGTGTCCACGGGGGAGGCTCACGACGCCGCACTTGCGCAGGATCGCTCGAGCCGCTCGGGCAAGGTTCTGCGCTTCAACCCCAACGGTTCCGTTCCCCGGGGAAATCCCTTCGGCAGACGAAACCCGGTCTGGAGCTACGGGCACCGCAACCCCTTCGGGCTGGCTCACGAACCCGGGACGGGCCACCTGTTCGAGACCGAGAACGGACCGGACTGCGACGACGAGCTCAACCGGATTCGCAAGGGGCGCAATTACGGGTGGGGGGCCGGCTATTCGTGCGGGACCGCCGGCGTCGGTCGGCGCCCCCATTCGCCTTTGAGACGCTGGACCCCTCCGATCGTGCCGACCGACCCGTGGTGGTACGAGGGACGGATGAGGAGGCTGTCGGGAGACCTCTTCGTGGGCGATTTCAGGGGCGCTCTCCACCGCTTCACAATCAACAAGCGGCGCTCCCGCCTGCGCCGCAGCCGTGTCATTTACCGGGGAGATGCGAGCGGCGACGGGGCCAGGGGGCCGGGGGGGTGGCTCTACTTCATGACCCCGAGCTCGATCCTGCGGATCGTGCCTCGCTGACTTGCCGAGTCATCATGTGAACGGACCTCAAGTGGCCGGCCACGTCCGCAAGGATTCGTGGATTGATCGCGGGGCAGGCCCGCGGCCCTAGCCACATACGGAGGACCGGCCATGAACAACACTACCCATCTCGGATTGGACGTCCATAAGGAGAGCATCGCGGCGGGGATCCTGCGCCCCGACAGCGTTGAGCCCGACTTGCGCACCCTCGCCAACTCACCCGAGGCTCTGCGCAAGCTCCTGTCATCAATGGATCGCTCCCCGCTGATCGCATGCTACGAAGCGGGCCCCACCGGCTACGACACCTACCGGGTGCTGGAGCGGCTCGGGGTGCGTTGCGAGGTCATCGCCCCGGCGTTGATCCCCCGGCGTGCAGGCAAGAGGATCAAGACCGATCGCATCGACGCTCGCAACCTCGCTCGTCTCCACCGGGCTGGCGAGCTCACCGCCATCAGGGTTCCGACCCCGGCCGAAGAAGGCCTGCGCGAGCTGATCCGGACGCGCGAGGACCTCAAGGACAACCGCCGCCGAGCGCAGCAGCGAATCAAGGGCTTCCTGTTGCGCCAGGGATGCCGCTACCCCGGCAACGACAAGGGATGGACTCAGCAATATGACCGCTGGATCCACTCGCAGAGCTTCGACGAGCCCGCCGCGCAGCTGAGCTTCGAGCACTACCTGGCGGCCCGGACCGCGGCCCACGCCCAGCTGCAGCAGGCGACCGCTCATATCGAGTCGGCTGCCACCTGGCCCCAGATCGCAGACATGGTCACCCGGCTCCGCTGCCTGCGAGGCATCGACACCATCAGCGCGGTCACGATCGCGGCCGAAGTTTCAGACTTCCGCCGCTTCCCCAACGCGCCCTCCTTTATGGCCTTCACCGGGCTCGTTCCCTCGGAGCACTCGAGCGGCCACAGCGAGCACCGAGGTCCGATCACCAAGACCGGCAATCGCCATGTGCGACGGGTGCTGGTCGAGGCGGCGTGGACCTGCCGGTATCGGCCCAACGTCGGGCGGGGCCTTTCCAAGCGCCACCAAGGCCAGCCTCCCGAGGTCCTCGCCTACTGCTGGAGCGCCCAGCTGCGCCTGCACGCCCGCTACAAGAAGCTCTCTCGCCGCTGCCACAGCAACACGGCCGTGGTCGGCGTAGGGCGCGAGCTGTCGGGCTTCGTGTGGGGCCTGATGAACGACAGGATCTCAGTCTGAGGTGTGGCGGGCGGGCGACGACTCCGGAATGATCCTCGTCACCACTGTGCGACCTACGATTCGCGTGCCGAGTCAGAGGGAGATTCCGGCGAAACCACGGTCTGCGGTTCCGATCCGCGTATATGAGAGTGGCCGAACACCGACTCCACTTGCCCGCCCGTCCTTCACCTCCCCAACCACGGGGGCGGTGGTGCGAATGTCCTGAGCCACTTTCCCGGCAAGCCTCATCACCCGCCGCTCCTCGCGTGCGTCCAAGCTCGCTCGTCTTCGCTTCCCTGCGCGCGCTCCACCACGACTGCGGGGCGGCGGGTGGGCAGCAATTCCGGGAAAGGGGGGCGGGCCTGGCCCAGTTGACAGATGTTCACATATGAGTGGTGGATAAAGGTTGCATAGCAACCACTCACCACCACTCGGACAGAGTTTCTTAGCCGGCGACTACCTTCCGGCGCTGGAGCGTCTCTTCGATGACCGCTCGTATGTCGTCGCCGAGCAGTTCCTCGTGCTCCAGAAGCGCGTCGCGCAGGGCCTCGACGAGGTCCCGGTTCTTCTCGAGCAGGAACAGAACCTGGTCCTTGTGCCGCTGGAGGAACTCCTCGACCTCCTTGCGGGTGTCCTCGTTGG
>JALZIQ010000038.1 GCA_030860205.1 Actinomycetota bacterium
GGAGTCACTGCCCGGTATCTCGGCGGAGCTTGACGACCGTGATCGAGTGTGCGGGAAAGTTGTACGGGAAGCCTTCCCTTACCCCCGTAAGCGCCGTCTTTTCGATAGCGACCTTGTTGGGGCTGTGAACCGAGTTGTACGCGAGGTAGCCGGGCCCATTCAGCGTCCACGCGGTTGCGGCCTCGGCCTCGTCGAAGCCCTCCGTTCGGATGGCCGCCGTGACGTCCGACGCCCTGTCTCGGTTGATCACCAACAGGGATAGATCTCCGGCGTCGTCTGTGGCAGCGACGGTCGCAAGGGCGTCCAACGATTCCCCCAAGAACGTTTGCCTGCTTGGATTGCCGATTACGGAGGTCGTGACCTCCTCCGGTCCCAACAGAGTCGAGTACATACGGAAGGCGAGGGCCGGCGCCGATAGCACGTAGCACGGCGCGGGGCCGATCACCGCTTGATAGGCGGTTCGCGGCTTGTCATATCCCGGCGGGGGCGAGCCGGGGTTGATGTCGATGAGGGCGTGCTTTTCGGCAAGGGGAATGTCGAGCGTGATCCATTGGCGCAGCATGAGCGCAGCGTAGAGGGCGCCGTCCAGAGATTGTGTGTAATGCAGCGGAGCGTCGATTCGTCCAAGCCCTATGTTCAACCCCGTTGCCATCGCCCATTCCGACACCACGATGTCGATGTCATCGGCGCGCCGCTCGCCCGCGTAATCCGAGATGACCGACTTGGTTTGCTCCACCTTCGACGCCTGCTCTTCGGTCAATCCCATCATGAGATCGTGCAGCCCGTCCGTATTCGGCGGCGTGGACGTGAAGAAGCTGTAGCTGTGGGCGACGAGAAAGTCGTACGGATGCGTCTGACCCATCATCGAGATGAAGAACGGACTGTTCAGGCCGGACCCGATCTCTATGGAGGGGTCCACCGTTTTCATCCTCTTATAGAAATCGTTGAAACCATCATGGGGCCCCGATACGTAGGTGATCGTTATGTGGGCGCCCTTGGGGGGAATCAGGCCATGGGCGCCGTCCCCGAAACGGATCTTCCCACCGGCAGCTTCGACGGAATAGACCTTCTCGCGTCCCGCAGAATTGAGATCCCGGACGCGCTTCCACGGCTCGCCTCCGACATAGATGGTGGTGCTCCCGGCAAGCGCCGGTGGGAAGCGAACGTAGAAGATCTGCGAAGGCTTTCCCGTGCTGAGCGAACCGGTGGAGCTGTAATCGGTGAACGTCACGACCGGCTGCTTCACGAAGCGGGTTTTCCCGCCGAAGATGTAGCTGGAGGCTCTCTCCTCGTCGGTCGCCTCCGGCCCGAGCCAGAAGGTCTTCTCTCCGCCGAGCTCGTTGCCGACCTCCCAGTACTTGACTCCGTAGGGCTCCGGGTGACCGTAGTCGGCGCGCTCTTGCGCCCATGCAACGCCGCCATTCGGATTCGTGCCGGCGGGTGCGTTCATGTACTCCACCCAGTTGGCCGCTTCGAGAGCGGTCCCGGTTGGAAAGTTCACCACCACGTTTCCTTCCGCCCCGGTGGCCTCGAGGAACCGTCCGAACTCATCGGGGCCGAACTCGCTCGACAGTGGCTCGCTGTGGATGGTCTGCCGGCCGAAGGCGCTGTCCACATGCCCCAGCCGTTCCTCGACCGGTCCGATGGCGCGCCGCCAGTGAAAATTGTTTGCCGTCCTCCCACCCGGATAACGGACCGCGGAGAGACCCGCGTAGTCGAATCTGCGAACAAACAGGGGATAAGGCTCCCCTTTCCGGGAGTCCCACATGTTGAAGCCGTTGTAGGGATAGCGATGATTGGCGCCGTATATGAGCTCGCTGATCGGCCCCAGGGGGCGGTCTGCGTTCACGACAATCTGGGTTGTGGAGTCGCCCGGGCGCGCTACGGTGCGGGCCCGGGTGGCAACGAAGGGCGCGGTGTCGGCAGGGCAGTCCGGTGCCGCTGGAGCGCTCGAATCGGAGCTGTTCCCCCCGGCACCGGCAGACGCTCCGGTCCTTAGGCCGGAGGCACCAGCTTCGCCTCCGCCGTCGGCGTTCTGGAAGTTCTCGCACGCCGTGGAGAGCAGAAGGGCGAGGACCAATAGACAGGTGAAGCGTTTGGGCATCGTTTTTCTCGCTGAGGTTCGGGGGAACGCGGGCATGCCGCCGTACATCGTGCGCGGCGCAGTATAGGCGACCACCTTCCCCTGACTCCGGCAAAGAGATTCCGGGGCGGCCACAGAGTGAGGCCGGTCAAGGGTGAGCCTTGTTCTATCCGGGCGAGGTTGACCGGGAGAAACCAAGCGGGGGATGGCGCCTGCCGGGGACGACCGGTACTCCGGAGGCCAGCCGCCCGGCCATCGCCAGCCCCAGGACCAGGCAGATCGTGAGTGTGTAGATGGGCTCGACGTAGAGGTTCTGGACCACCGCGTGGGCTGCCGCAGCAACCACTCCCGCCAGGGCAGCATTGCCGAAGAGGCCGTCGGGGCCATTCTGCGAGCGCGCCGCGGCAAGCGCATGCAGGCCGGCGATGACATAGATGGCGGTGATCATGAGTGCACCGGGAACGCCCGCCCGGAACAGGTAGTTCAGGTAGGTCGAATGTGTGCCGGCGCGCGGGATGTAACGCCCGAGCGCATGGGAGACTCCGCTGCTGGTGCGCGGCTTCTCGGTCCCGTATCCCAACAGGATGTTGAGGCCGTCGACCGATCGGATCGTGTCACCGTACAACTGGCTTCGGGTATTGACACTGCCCCCTCCTTCAGCGCGCGCGTTATAGGGGTCGACGTTGTACTTCACCAGGTAGAACGCCGAGAGAACCACCGCACCGACGACGAAGGCCCCCCCCATTTGAACCTTGAGTGGTCTCGCCAGCCGGCCGGCGATCAGGATGACGACGATGCCCGCTGCGGCCGCCAGCCACGCCCCGCGCGTCAAGGAGAACCCGATCCCGAACAGGCACCCCGCGACCCCGGTCCAACCGAGTCGGCCCACGCGGCGACGCCCCGTCCACGCAAGATAGAAAGCGAAAGGCAACAGCACGGCGCCTATGCCGGCATAGGTGTTCGCGTTGCGCGGGAACGACCGCATGCGAGCGACGGTATCGGCGGCTCCAAAGCCGATATTGTCGTAGAGAAGCTCGATGTTGAGCTGTTCGAGTTGGTCCTGCCAAGGGCGCGCAGAGCCCTGGAATCGGACAATCAGTCTCTTGGGAAAGGCCCTGAACCTGGGTTGGAACACCTCAAATGCCGGGAGGCGCGGGTCGCGCTCGGCCAGGCGGTCGATCTCGCGCTTGAGCTCGAGCCCCCCGCCCCTGCTCGACTTTTCGTCCTTGATCATCCCGATGTTGTTCTCGAACGCGTCCACGCCGTAGGCGCGTTCCACCAGCCTTGCCGTGGCTTTGTCCTGGAGATCCTCGAGCGGTAGGCCGGCCCACACCGCGATCACGGCAACCGTGAGCACCACGACATAGGCGACGAGACCGGCGACCACCTTGGAGCGGTCGTCGAGATGGGCCAGGGTGTCGACCGCAGCCAGCAGTATTCCGCTGGCGAGGCCCTGCACGGCCAAGAGCAAGGCGAAATGCCTCGCGTCGGCGGCGCTGATGACCAGTGCGCCCAACATCGTCCAGACGACCAGCCCTGCGGGGAGGAGAGTCCACCTCCCTCCCCCCGGCCACCTTCTTGCCCGCACCAGAGCGACGCCCCAACGGAGGACGACCGCGGCCCAGCCTGCGAGGATGACGAAGGGAAGCATGTCGACAAGCCATCCCGCCAAACCCATGTACAGGGGTGACACGAATGCCCACGGATACGGCAGCACGACGGCAATGGCAACAGCCGCTCCCGTGAAGCACCACAGCGCAACCACCCCCGCGCCCAACGCCCAGGCGAGCAGCCCTGCGACGAGACTCGCCAGGGTCGCCCCCCAGAGCCATCGGGCCGTCGCGCCGCAGTTCTGCGACGGCAGTCGGCCGAGCCACATCGTGACGCCTCTCGAGCGACGGAGTACGGGCAAACCCAAGCTACAGGTAACCGAGGTTGCGCAAGGACTCCTCGATCTGTTGCTCTTCACCGGCCGAGTAGGGCGACGATTCGGTCCCGTCACCCGCAAGCGGCAGGTCCATCGGCCTGATGGCAACGGGCCGTCCGGCGACCATGGCCTCGGGGAGCGCCTCGGTGATGACGCGCCCGTCCATGACGGGGAGGTCCAGACCGGCCAGGTACAGGGTGGTGGGAGCGATGTCGAGCACGCTGGCCAAAAGTCCGGAGGCGTCCGGCACCCCCGGTCCGGCCACCCCGAAGATCCCGTTCATGTGATGAAAGCCGCGCGGCAGCGCCGTGTAGTCGGTGAGCACGTTCGTCGAGTAGAGGCCCTCGGACAGCTCGTAGGTGTAGTCGCGGCAGACCGGAAAGAGATCGGGGCCGTGGGCGGCCTCGGGCCCTTCTAGGACCTCCTCCCTCTTGAACATACGGTCGAGGACCGGGGCGCCGTCGTCGGGGTCCACCAGGTCGCTGAACCTGGCGGTGATCTCATCTCGCACCGCCTCGTAATCGGACGGGTCCACGACGCCGCCCGACTCCCGCCCCTTGAGGTTTACGTAGATGCCCTGTTGCGGATTCGGTGCCGAGAAGGCTCTGGTCTTCGACCAGTCGATCGACGAGTGGGCCGCGCCTTTCGCCCGCCGCCACATCGATTTCGGCACCGCGCCCTTCGCCCTTCGGGCGAGTCGGCGTAACCCCGCCGAGCTGGCGACGGCGCCGGCGCCGCCGACCGAAAGAAGGCCCCACTCTCTGAGGGCGAGATTGACGTTGACGACCTTTTCCTTGGGGCCGAAGCCGTGATCCGACATCGTTACGGTAAAACCGTCCGGACCCGCCCATGCGAGGAGGTCTGAGATCACCGCGTCCATCTCGTCGAAGAAGCTCCAGATTCGCTCCCGGATGGGCTCGGCCTTCGCGCGCCGGTAGTGTCCGCAGCGCGGATCGATGTACTTGTAATGGGAATGCATGAGCCGATCCGGGGCCTCGAGGACGACGAATAGGAGATCCACCTCTCCGCGCTCGCTCAGGAGAAACTGCAGAGCCCGGCGCTTTCGTGAGAGGTTCTCGGAGAGCCGGTCGATGATCGCGGTTGTCTTGTAGTCCTCGTCGTAGTCGACCGTGATGTCGATTGCGTAACCTCCCGCAACCCTGGCGATGTCGTCGGCAAGCTCCGGAGGATGGGTGAAATTCTCCGGGGTGACGCCTCCGCCTTCTGGTGTCAGCATGCCGGCGACGGAGAATCCGTCCACGCTTGGAGGCGGATAGGTCATGGGCACGTTGAAGACGCCCATGGTTGCGCCCTGTGCGTGGGCGGCGTTCCAGATCGCCGGCGTCTTGACCCGGTCGAGCCGGACGAGCCCCCCCGGATCCTGCGCGTGCCCCAGAGTGAATCCGAAGATGCCGTGGCGGCCCGGGTTAACCCCGGTGAAGATGGACGTCCATCCGGGAGGCGTGTAGGGAGGGTGCGTCGACGTCAGGACACCAGATGCTCCCTCCTGCAAGAGTTTTTTGAGGGTGGGCATGTGACCGGCTTTAAAAGCGGGGTCGAGGACGTTGTACGTGACGCCGTCGAGGCCGAGCATGAGTACCTTGCTCATGCGTTCGGTCCCAGTCGTCTCCGGAGCACCAGGAGGGTGCCGGCGGTCAGCATCGCCACCCCGACCGCGAGTGCGGGAACCACGAATCCGGTCACCGGGCCGAATATGAACGCGATCGCTCCTATGTCGGGTGTTCCGGGTGTCGGATGCAATCTCCGGCGCGCCAGGGCTTGGGACCATCTCCCCCCCAGGGTCGTCTGCGGCTCGCCTCGTGTCTCGCCCGAGATGGCGGCAAAGAAGAACGCAATCACCACGTAGGCGACGGCCAGCCAGAAGCTTCCGCCGGTTCCGAAGCGCCACAGGTAAACCGCAAGGCCCAGAGAAGCACTGACCCGGCGCACCGCGTCGGCCAGCTCGTCGAGCATCTCGCCCCGGGGGCTGGCGGTGCCGAGCGCCCTCGCCATCTTGCCGTCGACGCAGTCGAACAAGAAGGCGAGGTAGAAGAGGACCGCCCCGCCGATCAGGCCCACACGCGACCCCGATGAATAGGCGAAGCCGATCGGCACGGCGAGCAGAACCGAGACCATGGTTGCCTGATCGGCCGTCATGAGCCTGCGGTCCGCAAACCGCTGCGCCAGCGGGACCGCAATGGGATCGACCGCGAACACCGTCCACCAGTAGTCGCGCTTCTTGGCTTTCATGCCGGTCGCGGCGGCACTGCTCATCCCACGGCCCGCAGGGGCCCCGGCGCGCCGTCCTCAGAGGCCGGATCTATCAAGCCCCTGCCGCGGCCCTGCTCCCATGCGCCGACGACGATGCCGGTGACGAGGCCGGGATCCCGGCGCACGATCGCCTTGACCACGTTGTGGATCAACAGCCCCAACAGGCCCCACCACAATGCCCCTTTGTGTCTGAGGTCCTGCGGCATGTTCTTGCGATGCAGATAGAAGTGATTTGCGAGCTTCATACGTTCGAGCTTGCGCGACGGCATGCGGTCGGTGCCGGTCTTGAAGTGATCGCACTTGGCTCTGGGTGTCTGAATGAGGACGTAGCGGCGCGAAACCCTGTAGGAGAAGTCGATGTCCTCCTGGCTGGCGTAGCCTGAAAGCGCCTCGTCGAAGCGCTCGTAGTCGAAAACCTTGCGACGGTATGACATGAAATAACCGACGAACGCCTCCTGTTTTCGGACGCCCGCCGACTCCGAGGTTCCCTCCAACCAGAACCCGGCTCTGACCCGGCCGCTCGCCTCCGGCCACCAGGCCCCGATGCCGAAGATCCTGCGCCACAGGATCGAGATCCGCGGAGGACGAGCGGGGCGGACCGGAGCGGCCCTGACCCCACCGAGCTCGGGGCCCCAGCGGTCGTATTCCCCGAGGATGACCTCGTGGCAGTCGGGGGCCAAAAAGACATCGTCGTCGACCAGGAACACGGGATCACCGGTGGTGCGGTCGAGCCCGAAGTTTCTCTGCCTGGGCAGGCCTCGTGGCGCGGGATGCACGTAGTCGAGGCGGAGGCCCGAATCGGCGCACAATCCTTCGATGTGAGCGCGCGCCGGCGTGTCGGCGCTCGAGTCAACGATGCACAGCTCGCCCGGCAGAACCGTCTGGGCAACGATGCTCTCGACCGTGATCCGAAGCTCCTCCGGCCGGTTGCGCGTCGCGATGATGAAGGTCGATGACGCTTTGTCTTGGTCGCTCATACGGCTTAGGAGAGTAGCCTAAGACGCAAGTGAGACTGAGGAATGGCCGGCCCGGGGCGCGGCGCAACCGGAGGATGACATGGTGTCTCGCCGCCGCTTTGGCGATGGGAGCCTGCACCGCCTCGGGGACCTCCTCCGATCCTTCCCTGCCCGGCGCCTCTAGAGAGCATTCCCAGGGGCCACCGGGGCCCCGGTACACCCCTTCGCCCATCGAACCCGTAACCAACCCGCCGTCCAGCCCGTTCAGATCGGGATGCAGCCTTCCCCTCGAGACGCTGCGCCGCATCCGGAGAGGATATTTTCCGGGGCGGTCACCCGATGTGATGGTTGTTCCTCGCGAGCCCAACTTCTTCGGGGCCTTCGTCGGACAGAGTCACTCGGGTCCTTGGGACTACCTGCAGCGGGTCCCTCTGGTGTTCTACGGACCGGGATTCATCCGTTCCCGAGGCAGCTTGTCCCTCGAGCGGGAGGTGTCGCTTGCCGACCTCGCTCCGACATACGCGGAGCTACTGGACACACCGTCCCCGGCCGATGTGGGCGCGCCGATCCACGAGGTCCTGGTTCCGAAGGCGAGCCGGCCGGGGCCACCGAAGCTGATCCTCACGATCGTATGGGACGGAGGGGGATCGAACGTCCTCGACGCATGGCCGGACACATGGCCGAATCTGGCCCGGCTGATGGCGCAGGGCTCCTCTGTCGAGGATGTCGTCGTGGGGTCGTCTCCCTCGGTAACCCCTGCGGTGCACTCCACGATAGGAACCGGTGCATTCCCCAAGCAGCATGGTGTCGTGGGGATTCCCATCCGGGTGGACGGTGCGATCAAAGCGGCTTTTCCGAACAAGACGGCAAGCAACCTGCTCCTTCCCTCGCTCGCCGACACCTACGATCCGGCGACCGGCAACCAGGCAAAGATCGGCATGTTTGCGTTCAAGTCCTGGCACCTCGGGATGATCGGTCATGGTGCCTACCGGCCTGGAGGCGACAAGGACATCGCCGTCATCGTGGACACACAAGAAAATTTGGTTACGAACCGGCAGTGGTACACGTTTCCGCAATCGCTTAAACAGGTCTCGGGCTTGCAGGGAGACATCCGCTCCGTGGACCTCGACGACGGACGGCTGGACTCCTCCTGGATGGGACACGAGATTCTGAGGGACAAGACGCTGCGCCGCGATACTCCGGCCTGGACCCTTCATCAGACGACTATGATAAAAGCCCTGCTGAAGCGCGAGGGCTTCGGCGAGGATGGCATCACCGATCTCTTCTACACGAATTACAAGCAGCCGGACGAGGTGGGGCATGCATGGAACATGCTGCTGCCGGAGATGAGACCGACGTTGCGATACGCGGACGACGCGCTAGGCGATCTCACCGCATGGTTGGACCGGGAGGTGGGACGCAGACAGTGGGTGGTGGCCATCACGGCGGATCACGGCCAGGGACCACTCGCCGAGGCCAGCGGCGCCTGGCCCATCAACATGACCGAGCTGATAAGCGACGCCGAGAAGCGTTTCGGCACGGAGGCAGGCGAGTTGGTGGCCGAGTCAAGCCCCGTGGGGTTTTGGCTCAATGGCCGGGCGCTCGAGAGCCGGCGCATCTCGAACGAGGGCGTCGCCAGGTGGCTCCTCGGCTACCGGCTCGAAGACAACATCGAGTCGGGAGGCGAAGTTCCTGAAGGGTACCGAGACAGGGAGAGGGATCCGCTTCTTTCAGCCGCCTTCCCGAGCGACGCCCTCGGGCGGATCTGGGGCTGCGCACAAGCCCGCTGATCGCTACCCCCGGACCTGTACGAGGGGCGAATCTTCGACGGTCTGGGGGAGGGAGTGGTCTACGCCTACGGTGAGCATTTGCCGGCTCCCACCCGGCGACCTGCCAGGGCGGCGTCGAAGAGCCGATCCCCGGGCTCGCCCTCGTAGGAGCCCGGAATCCGCTGGCCCTGTCTGAGGTTGTCTTCGACCCGGTACCCATAAGCCCACCGCGCCAGATCCTCCAGAACGAGGTCGTTCGGCCGGAGATCGTCCCGCCGCACATACATGCCGACGGACTTGACGAACTCGACGAGGTCGATCCCGTTGTCGGTGTGATCGAGGGCGGCGTTTGCGTCCGCCTGCAGCTCCGAGCCCGCAATCGCCCACCCGCCGGACTCGTGTGGATAGGGCATCTGTCCGTGGTCGGCGGTGAGCATCAGCACCCACCGTCGCTCGCCCACGGTCCTGTCGAGACTACGAACCAGTCGCTCGAGCGCACGATCCTGCGCCCTCAGCGCGTCGGCCGTTTCCGGCGACGTCATTCCCCAGGAGTGGCCGGCGTCGTCGCTCATCTTGAAGTTGACATACAGGAGGTCCGGTATCGGGTCCCCGCCCATGTCCACCGCGGTGATGAGGCGCTCGAGCAGGTGCTGCTGGTACGCCACGTGAGCGGGGCTGGCGTAACGCACCGTCTCGTCTCCGAGGTCGTGGCCGCGCCACTGCAGGTCCAGCTCACCGTCCCCTGCGTCGAGCGCGTCGGTGTATCTGCCAAGCGCGTCGGGATCTTCAATCGCCGGCAGTGTGTAGATGGCCTCGTTGGAGAGTGTGTCCGCCAGATAGTTGAGCAGGACGACCGGATCGCGATCGCCGCCCGGCCAGTTTGACCCCTGTCCGATCATGCCGAGGTGCCAGTCGATCGCGCCGAAGGCCCCCGTGACCGGGCGGTTGCCCTCCGCCTTGTCGTACAGATCGGCCAGCGTCCCCACCCGGATACGTCCCGGATCGAGCCCCTCGAACGGATCGACATAGCGGTTGTCTTTCGTACGGACCTTGAGCGCCGGGATACCGTGGGTCGCGGGGAACGCACCGGTCCCCAGGGTCGTGTGCACCGGGGGAGTGACCGAGGGGGACGACCCGATCGTCATCTTTTCGAAGGAGGTCCCGCGCTCGATCAATTTGCGCAGGTAGGGCCACGACCGGGGATGCTCGTGCAGCACGTTGTCCCCACCCCCATCCCACACGATCGTGACCACGACTCGCGGCGGCGCCGGGGAGCGCTTCGTGAGGGCACCTCCGAGCACCCGCCCGTCTCGCCTGGGCCAGAGATCAAAGCCGATCAGACGCGCCTGGGTCGGCGCCAGGTCGGCCATGGTGGCGCGCTGGTTGACCGCGCCACGGGCCCGGATGTAACCGGGCCCGTAGAGGACCAGCGGCACCTCGGCGAGATAGTCCCACGGGCCCGAGTGGGCGGGGCTGGCCGATGTGCCGATGTAGTTCGGGGCGCGGGGGATCAGGGAGACGTCCGGTGAGCCTCTGCCCGTATAGCCGCGCTGGACCCGTCGGACGAGCTGGTGCATCTCGCTGCAGCTCGCCCCCGCCCCGTCTCCGTCGCGGACGGAGCCTCGGGGGGCGGGATCGGATTGCCCCCCGGCATCCGGGCGGGCCGGCGGGCCGGTGCAGCCGCCCGCCAGCAATATCGCCGTAAGTGGGACCACCGCGCGTTTCAACGCGGGTCGGCCCGGTAGCCGGCCCAAGCCAACAGCGTCGGACCCTTGCTCCTTGCCCCAGTAGTTGACAAAAGACAACATAGATTTACTAGAATGCAGGATCTGGCACGCGTCAGGTTGTATATGTAGTCGCCGACATAGTGACCCGCGAAAGGGGCAGCATGGCTGCAAGTGGAAGTTCCGTCAGGACGCCGGGGCAGACCTTTGCCCTTGTTTTCGGAGTCGTGTATCTGGTCATCGGGGTGGCGGGATTCCTGTTCACCGGCTTCGAGGACTTCGCCGCCGACTCGACCGACAAGCTGATCATCTTCGAGATCAACCCACTGCACAACATCGTCCACATCCTCATCGGCGCGATGTGGGTAGCGGGAGCAAGGACGGTGGAGTCGGCCAAGCAGGTCAACATGATCATCGGCGTCGCCTATCTGCTCGTTGCCCTCCTTGGTATCTTCGGCTTGCTCGACGGTCTCATCAACAACAACGGGGCCGACGTGGTTCTGCATCTGGTCTCAGGCGCGGCGGCCCTCTATTTCGGCACCGCGGGGGCGCGCAGCTAGGCTCACGGCTTCGCCGCGTTCAGACGAGGCCCGCCTTGTGCGGGTTCTCTCCATTCCTGGGGTTGCAGAGGGCTCAGACCGACCTCGCGGCGGCCAGATCGTCCACGGCGAAGATGAGCTCGGTCTCGCCCGCGCTCCGGCTCGCCAGATATGCGCTCGAGATACCCACCCCGGCCTCGGCGAGCCTTCGGCAATAGCGCCCGAGCTCCCCTGGGCGGTCGTCAAGGGTCGCCGTCAACACCGCTCGCGTGGCCTCGACCTTGAAGCCGTTCGAGGCCAGGACCTCGCCCGCCTCCTCGCCGTCGTCGACGATCAGGTGTATGCGGGCTACCCCCTGGTGGGTGAACGCCGAAAGCGTTTCGATGTTCACCTCGGAGCGGCCGAGCAGCTCTCCGACCTCGGCAAGGACTCCGGCGCGATCGTCAACGGCGACGATGATCTCCTCAAGCATCCCCGAAAGCGTACCGCTTCCGATGATGGCGACGCCAGGCCGAGTGCCTCGGTGCGCAAATCACCCGCGCTTTCGAAGTGCAGGCGCTACCTAGGGCGACTCGAGGCACTTCTCAATGGGCGCCCTCGGCGCTCAGGACGGCTCTCAGGGTCCGCCACATGATCCACAGGTCCAAGGAGAGCGACCAGTTCTGGATGTAAAAGAGGTCGTATCTGATGTAGTCCGAGAAGCTCGTTTCGGTTCGACCGCTCACCTGCCAGAGGCCGGTCATCCCGGGCTTGACCTGCAGGCGGTTGCGGACCCACTCGTCGTACCGCTCGACCTCAGAGGGTAGGGCGGGTCGAGGGCCGACCAGGCTCATCTCGCCCCGGACGACGTTGGCCAGCTGGGGCAGCTCATCGAATGAATAGCGCCGGAGCAGCTTGCCGCTTTTCGTGATACGGGGGTCCTCCCTGAGCTTGAACAACAGTCCCGGCCCTTCCGAAAGGTGCTCGAGCTCCGCTAGCCGCTGCTCGGCGTCTTGTTGCATGGTGCGGAATTTCCAGCACCTGAACGGTTGCCCGTCTTGACCGGCCCGCACCTGGCGGAAGAACACCGGTCCTCTGGAATCCCGTTTGATCCACACCGCGGCCGCCGCCAAGAACGGCGCCAGCAGGGTGAGGAGAACCACGGAGCCGATCACGTCGATCGTTCGCTTGCTGGCGCGCTGCAGGGCAGTCATTCCCGTGCGCCGGACATAGAGAAGGGGCACTCCAGCGACCGATTGCACGATCATTCGAGAGGCAAGCAACTCGATGGTGCCGGTCGTGATCTGAAGGTCGACGTCAGCGTCCTGCAGTCCCCAGAACAGACGGTTGATCTTGGCCGCCTCGAAGGCAGAAGCGGCAACGAGTACGAGGGTTGCATCGAGGTCCCTCACGAGATCGCCGAGGTCGGCCGGAGCACCGATGACTTTGTGGCCGTCGCCCACCTCCTGTCCCACGGGCGCCTCCTCGTCGACGAAGCCGATGATTCGGTACCCGAGCCACCCTTCGCGCTCGAGCGTGCGTGCGATGGTGCGCGCCTCGTGGTTGACGCCGACCACGATGGTTCGGGTGGCGTCACCGCCGCGCCGCCGAAGCCAGTGAAGCGTCTTTCTGATCGCGAGCCGTTCGGCGCCGACCATGGCCAGGCCGAGGCCGAAGGCCAGCAACACCCACCCGCGTGCGAGCTCCAGATCCAGCATGGAGTCGAACAGGAACAGCGCCACCGTTCCCCCGATGACTCCGTGGAAGGTCTGCTTGAATTCGTTGATGGGGCTCAGGACCTGCCTGGGCTCATAGAGGCCGTAGAGCCAGAACAACACGATCCAGGCCGGCGTCGCAAGGACGGTGATGAGTGCATAGTCGACCTTCGCCGCAGGGGTTGCATCAAGGATCTCGAAGCGCAGGATCGAAGCAAGAAACAGCGCCATTGAGACCGCCACTGCATCGGCGAGCATGCGTGAGGCGATCCGCTTTGCGCTCCGGCGCTGGAGCGGCTGCCGTTGGGGCGACTTGTCCGGCTCGATTGCCTGCGCCGTCTGTGCCATGCTGGAATCAGCCCGGCTAGAGGTAGCCAAGGCCTCTCAGGGATTCCTCGATGACCGCTTCCTCCTCGTCTGAGTAGGGCGAAGACTCGTCCTTTGGTCCAGATGATAGGGGTGCAAGCATGGTCACGGGCCGATCTTCGAGGGCCCGGGGGGTGAAGGCCTCGGTCAGCACGCGGCCGTCGAGGTCGTCTGGAACCTTGAGGCCGGCCATGTGCAGCAGCGTCGGAGTTACGTCCATGACCGATCCGTGCAACCCCGAATGGCTCGCCTTGACCCCCCCACCCGCAACGACCACGATCCCGTCCGGGTGGTGCACTCCCCTGGGCAGATGACGCTGGTCGGTGAAGGGTCTCCGGTGGAAGATCTCGTCGTCGAGCTCGAAGTGGTGGTCTCTCAGCACCGGGAGAAGGTCCGGCGCGCCGTCGAGGGCATCTCCGCGGAAGACATCTTCAGACCGGTGGACGTGGTCGGTTACGGGCCGTCCGTCGGGCCCGGTGAGATCGTAGAAGCGGGCGGTGATGTCGTCTTTTATCCGTGGCAGGTCGGGCGGGGGAACCCAGCCGAAGCGCTCCCGCCCGGCGACGTTGACGAAGATCCCCTGCTGAGGAATCGGCGACGCGAAGGCGGTCGTCCTGGACCAGTCGACGGCGCTGAAGGTCACCCCCTTCGCCCGACGCGCCAGCTTCGCAGGCAGAATCCGGCGGGCCAGTGGCACCAGGCTGCGCGCCGCGGTGGTCTGCATGAGCCGCGCCCTCGGTTTGAGCTTCAGGTATCCCCACTGCTCGAGCAGAGCGTTGGTGTGCACGCTCACCTCCCAGGCGGTGAACCCGTGGTCGGAGCACACGATGACGCCTCCGCTGCCCCCGGCGTAGTCGTCCACCAGGCCGACGATGTCGTCCATGGCCAAAAAACAGCGCTCGACCTCCCGGCGGACGACGCGCCCTTCGCCCGTTTCGTACAGCTCGTCGTCCGGGTCCATGTAGCGGAGGTAGACATGCTGGAGCCGGTCGGGTGCCTCCAACACGGCGAAGAGAACGGCCGGCGGATCGAGCTCGAGCAGTTGGCCGAGGACTTCGAGGCGCTGACGGAGCGATGCGATCACTCGGTCGCACAGCGTCGTGTTGCGCCAGTCCAGCTCCCAGTTGGCACTGACGTCGACCACGTAGTCGGGGGCCCGTTTCAGGATCTGCGGCTCGAGCTCGGGGGGCCACGCAAACCCCTTCAGGCGTTCGCCGTAGCCGGGCGTCATCATGCCGGAGACCATCCAGCCATCGAGCCGGCGAGGCGGATAGGTCAGCGGGAGGTTGTAAATGCCCGTCCGGGCACCTTGCGAGTTGGCGATCTCCCAGATCGTCGGGGCCTTGATCTTCCCGGAGTGGACCAAATCGAGATGCTCGTTCTGTGCGTTGCCACCCATGAAGCCGTAGATTCCGTGGCGGCCGGGATTGACACCCGTGGCTGCAGCGGTCCATGCCGGCGGCGTGTAGGTCGGGATCGTCGAGACGAGTGTGCCGTGGGCGCCGCGCTTTACCAGTGCGTCGAGTCGGGGCATGATACCCGCCTCCATCATGGGCTTGAGCAGGTGCCAAGCCGAGCCGTCGAGCCCGATAACGGCTGCACGGGTAGTCACCGTTTCCTCCCTAATCCCAGATGCGCTCTAAAAGGGCGCGGGAACCACCCTCGTCGAGATCCGTATCCTCCAGCACGGTGAACCGCCCCGGGCGCATATACGGCGCCGCGAGCAGGATCTTGACCATGTCGTCGGAGCCCAAGCCGAGATCAGCAGGGTGTTGGGGAAGCCCGAGCCTGGCCAGGCGCGCCCGGAAGCTCTGAGTGTCTCCTCCGTAGAGCTCGGTGGAGAGCAGACAACCAAACGCCACCTGTGCCCCATGCAGTGCCCGGCCCCCGAAGAGATAGTCGATGGCGTGCGAGATCTCGTGCTCTCCTCCCGATGCCGGCCGGGAGTTGCCCGCGCACACCATGGCCATGCCCGAGAGCACGAGCCCATCGGCGAGCCGCATGAGGAAACGGGGGTCTCTTGCCGAATCCGCCACGTCTGAGGCCAGATAACTCTCGATCGAGTCGAACGACTCAACCGACAAGGACCAGGCGCGCCGGTCGATGCTTTCTAGCCCGCGATCGGCGGCGAGCGCCCAGTCCCTGAGCGCGAGGGGGTTGGCCAACAGATCCCCCAGCCCGGCGCGGACGGCCCCGAGCGGCGAGCTCAACAAGGTCGGGATCGAAAGGTAGACCACACGCGGCGCAATGGCCCCGATGCTTTCCCCGCAGGCGCCCTGGGCGGGCACAACCGCGACCGGCGAGCAGATGCCGTCGTGGGACAGTTGGGTGGGTACTGCGACGACGGTGATGCCGGCGCGCGCCGCCGCTAGCTTGGCGATGTCGAGGCAGCGGCCGCCCCCTATTGCGACGATCGCGTCGGCACCCAGCCGCCGGGTGCGCGAGCCGAGCGTCGCGGCCCACTCCTGGTTGGCCTGGGGAACGGGGACGACGTGAGGGAGGGGCGTCCGGATGCGCGCGCCGAGCGCTTCGCCGAAGGTGGACTGGACCACGAGGGGCGCGGTGATATCGAGATCCACCAGCTTTCGTCCGAGGTCCTCCGCCGCCCCCTGCTCGTCGCCCGGGGGTCTGTACACGAAGACTTGAGGGAAGTCCTCCCGATGGTCCACCCTCAGGTCCTTGTTGCTACCGGGTCCGGCCAGGCGTCCCGGTGCCGTGTGAGGATTTCGCCGGCGGCGCCGATCTCGTCCGGGTTGTCGACCTCCGCGTAGCGGTCCTCGGACACGGGAACGGCGCGCACGTCGAGGTGACCGAGCAGCCTCGAGTACACGTCTTCGTAATAGAGGGTCGTCTCGGCGCTCCACTCGAGGTCGGTGGCGGTCTCGGCGTAGGCGCGCGCCGCCTCGTGCCGGAGAAGCGATACCCCGACGAACTCCCCGTGGCTCTGTTTCAAAGGAAGGTCCTTGCCGATGGAGACGACACGGTCGGTGTCGAGCTGTACGCGCATCTCTTCGGTATCGAACTCGGTCCTTTGCTGCACCGCAAGAACGAGGTCGCCGGGTGCATCGACGATGTGCCCGAAAACGTCCGGGTGGATCACGATGTCTGAATTGATCAGCAGCAGATCCGATTGTGGGGATTGATCTATCGCCATGCGAGCGGAGTGGAAGTTGCCCCACGACGCGTAGCGCGCGTTGAAGACGAATGCGGCTTCACCGTGCCAGTTCTCCGTGACAAAGGCCTCCACCAAAGACGGCTTGAAACCCGTGACGACGAGCAGGTCCTTGATCTCCGCTCGGTGAAGACCTGCCAGGATGTAGTGGAGAAAGGGCTTGTGCTCCCCGACGGGGGTGAGTGTCTTGGGTGTGACTCCTCCCATGCGCACCGACATGCCCGCCGCCAGAACAGCCGCCCTTACCCTTGCCATTTAACCTCCAGGACCATGTCTTTCACCAGCGGTCTCGCCCACATCAGAGTGTCTCCGGTCCTCGTCCACCCGGGTGCCACCACGCCGCTGGCCCCCGCCGGAAGTTGCAGCCTAACCTCGAGCGTCTCCGGCCTCACCTTGGGCTGATGCTGCACGGTAAGGCGGTAAATGCTGTGGCCGTCGGCGCTGCGCACCACCCCCGGCACCCGGTAGTCGAAGCGCACCGCACCGTCCTCTTGCGGCGGTATCTCGAGTGTAGTCGACCAGACTTTTTTGCCCAGCTCGGTGTGTTCCGGAGGGTGGTTGCCGATCCAGGCTGCGAGCTCCGCCGTAGGCGACGCATCAAGGCGCCGGCCCTTCACCATACGCGCTCCGATCAACTCCGCGTCACCCGGCGCGTAGAGATTGATCATCGGCCGATGGAGGGGGCCGGAGTTCCCATAGACGTACCGGGGCAGTGGGGCGAGCGCCCCGTTATAGATGCGCACTTCGGTCGATACGAGTGCGTCCCGGCCTTTCAGTCTGATGTTCATCGAATTGGTCTGCTCATCGAAATAGTCGAGCTTGTTTCCACCCACGTTCTGTTCGACGATGTACAGATAGTCGCTGCCGGGTGCATCCTCTATTCCGCCATCCCAGTTCATCTTCTCTATGAACTTCTGTTCGCGGGGACGATTAAGCCAGATCTGCATGTGCTTTTCGCTCAGAGCGCGACCTAGGCCTGGAATCAACTTGGTGGGATGGGCCGGGTTGAACAGGCTTTCGTAGAACCCATCGACCAGGTAACTGAGACGCTGTCTGCGTATCCCGGGGATCGGAAAGGACGCGTAGGCTTTGTAGAGGACGTAATCTACGATATTGGCGGGCTTGAGCTTGAAGTCGGTTCCGGCGTTGGGGCGGCCGATTCCCGGCAGCAGGCGTTTCAGGACTTCCGGATCCACCCCGATGACGCCGTCCACCGCGGGCCAGGGATCGCCGCTTGCGCGCGCTCCTGCCTCGGAGTAGGCAACCGTCAGGCGAGCCGACAACGGCCAGTCCGGAGACCAGTTCGCGTTGCCCGCCCTCTTGGCATCGTCGATACCGGCGACGTACCAGGCGTCTTCGGGCAGTGGTATGGATAGCTGACGCCGGTCTTCGTCTATCTTATAGATCGAGCCTGAACGCTCCTTCAACAGCTTTGGCCGGCCGTTCTTGAACTGCATGAGCTGGAACTGCAGCAATGATCCGCCGGTTCCGCGCAGCTCCGCAGAATTTTGGATGCCGAGAAAGTAGATGCGCCGGCCATTCCCCCCAAGTACGTCGGGCAGGATGGCGAAGCCGTCTTCGGCGTCGGCGAGTGTTTGATCCGTGCTTCGAGCTTTCTCGATCGAACGTGCAATGCCACCTCGTAAAGATCTTGGGAGCACCTTCGGATCGACGGCAGAGAGCTCTTGCTCGACGCTTTGAACGGCGCTCCGGACCTCGGAGATCAGTTCACCGACCGCAACGACCCGCTCGACGACGATCTTCTTGCTGTCCGGATCATCGGGATCCTGATCGATGAGTTTGTAAGGTCCCTTGAGCGCGTTCTGGCTGATCCTCAGCGTGCTACGCGCGGCTTGGGCGGAATGCTCCACTGCTTTGACGACGTGCCCCAATTCGGGGAGGGCGTCTCTAACCTGCGCCGATACCATCGCAAGATCGATCAGCGGCGAAGGGGCTTTGAAGGCTCGGCCGGCCCGCTCCGCCGCGGCGCTTCCCTTTAGAGTCGCAAGGCGGGCCTCCTTGTTGGCGCCGGAGGTGAGAGCGCGCTCGGCCGTTCTCAGTTCGACGCGCGTAGCCAGCAACCCGTTCACAAGTCGCCACGGTCCGGCGAGCAGAGACAGCCACAGGGACAGGCCACCGAGGGCAAGCACCACTACGACGGCGCCGACAACAGAGCCGACGGAGCCCGATTGGGGCCGTCGCGCAGTATCTGGCAGGCTCATATGTGACTGGTCTCTCCGAGTCGGTGGTTGCGGGCGCTTGCCCTATCATGGGCAGGGCTGGGCTCGACTTTACGCCGAAGGAGGAGGCTACGCAGGGTGCCTATCTACCAGCGAAGGGGCGAGGTCCCGTCGAAGCGACACACCCAGCTTCGCAAAGACGGGCTGCTGTTGACCGAAGAGGTCTTCGGGCTCGAGGGTTTCTCCGGCAACGAATCCATCCTCTATCACCTCACGTCACCCTGCAGGATCAAAGAGATCGGCAAGTTCGAGCCGATCCATCGCGACGAATGGGTGCCCGACGGGCACGCTCACCGGCACCTCCTTACCGCAGACATCCCGGTGGAGGGTGACGCAGTCACGGGCCGAAGGGTGCTGATGTGGAACAACGACGTAGAGATTGCGATGTGCCGTCCTGCGGAAACCATGGTTGACTTCTATCGCAACGGTGAAGGCGATGAGGTCATCTTCGTCCACGAAGGCAGCGGAACGCTGGAAACGATCTTCGGTGATCTTCCGTACCGGGCAGGCGACTACATCGTCATTCCACGCGGCACCACATACCGGTTCGTTGATGCCGCACCGGAGCGCTGCCTGGTGTTTACGTCCCCCGGTCTAATCGAAATCCCGCGCCGTTATCGAAATGGATACGGACAGCTGCTCGAACACGCTCCTTACTACCAGCGTGACATCCATCCACCGACGGAGCTGAAGACATACGATGATCGCGGCGAGCACGTCGTCGTGGTGCGCATCAAAGACGGTTACCAGAGATACGTCCTCGACTACCATCCATTCGATGTCGTCGGCTGGGACGGGTACGTGTTCCCATGGACCTTCAATATCGCCGACTTCGAGCCCATTGCGGGCCGAATCCACATGCCCCCGCCGTCCCACCAGACCTTCCAGGGTCAGAACTTCGTCATCTGTTCCTTCTGCCCGCGCAAGCTCGATTGGGATCCGAATGCAATCGCCCTCCCGTACCACCACTCGAACCTGAATTCAGAGGAGATGATCTATTACGTCTCGGGGGATTTCGGGTCGCGCCGGGGCATCGAGATCGGGTCGGTGACGCTGCACCCGTCGGGCATACCGCACGGGCCGCAGCCGGGCCTGGTGGAGAAGTCGCTGGGGGTTACCGAAACCCACGAGCTCGCGGTGATGTGTGACACCTTCAACCCCCTGCGACTGTCGACCTTCGCCCATGGGCTTGATGAACCCGGATACGCGTATTCGTGGTACGCGCCGGAGGCCGAGATCCCCGAATCGGAGGTTCCCACCATTCCCTGAGCCGGTTCAGGGGGCCGGGACGACTGCACCTCGAACTTCGCCGAAGCCGACGGGGGGGACGCCCCGGCGGGGACCACACACCCCGTGCATCGCGACCGTGTCTCCATCCTCCAGCCAGGTGCGCTCAGACCCGTCCGGAAGGGCTATCGGCCGCTCGCCGGACCAGGTGAGCTCGATCATGCTTCCATAGGTTCCCGGGCTCGGGCCGGAGACGGTGCCCGAGGCGAACAGGTCACCGGTGCGCAGCCGCGCCCCGTTCGAGGTCGCGTGGGCAATCTGCTGGGCGATGTTCCAATAAAGGGTCCTGAAGTTGGTGCTCGAGACGATCTCGGCCCCCATCTCGTGCTCTGTCATCGCGGGTGACGCGAGGGTGACCTCGAGATCGAGATCGATCGCCCAGTCCCGGTCGCTTCTGAGGTAATCGAGCACGGGGGGCGTCTGCGCCGGCCCCGGGACGAAGTAGGGACCGAGGGCGTCGAGGGTAACCACCCACGGCGAGATCGATGTCACAAAGGACTTGCCGAGGAAGGGCCCGAGGGGCGCATACTCCCACCGCTGCATGTCCCGGGCGCTCCAGTCGTTGACGAGCACACAGCCGAAGATGTGCTCGGGCGCCTTCTCGATGGGCACCGGAGCGCCCAAGGCGCTGGGGACCCCTGCGATGAAACCCACCTCGAGCTCGAAGTCCAGCATCCCGGTCGGGCCGAAGACGGGAGGGCCCTCGTCTCGGACGGTCTGCCCCCGTGGCCGCACCACGGGCGTTCCGCTCACGACGACGCTACCCGCGCGCCCGTGATAGCCGACGGGAAGGTGGCGCCAGTTGGGCAGCAGCGGCTCGCCGCCCGGGCGAAACATGGCCCCCATGTTCGAGGCATGCTCGAGCGACGAGTAGAAATCGACGTAGTCGCCGATCTCGAGGGGCAGAAGCATCTCGACCTCGGACTGCCCGATCAGCGCGCGCTCGGCAAGCCCCGGGACATCGCGGATGGCGTGATTGCGATGGTCGAGAAGCTCGGTGATGCCGGCGCGAACGCTCTGCCACGCGGGCCGGCCGAGTGACAGGAAGCGGTTCAGCGAGCCACGCCGGAAAACCCCCTCGGGCAGCCGGTCGACGGCCAGGAGCCCTTCTCGCTGGAGCCCGTCGAGGTCGAGGATCTGGTCGCCTATCGCTACCCCGGTCCGGGCCGGCTCCCCGGGCCGAACGAAAACCCCATAGGGAAGGTTGGCAAGGGGGAAGTCCGAGCCCCTCGGGACCGGCACCCAGGAGTCCCCACTCACGCCGCCGCTCCTCCCGGCCTACTCCCGGCGGCCGGCGGCGCATAGGAGCGCGGCCTCACGGGAGCACGCCGAGGCTCTGGAGGCCGGACCGGCGCGCCGAAACTCCCGGCGGGCGTCGAGGCGGTCGGTATCGCTACTTGGCGTCGCCCCGCCCGTTCATCCCCGGGTACTCGCGCCCACCAAACGGGAACCGGGTGGACAGTCGCCACGCGTCGGCGGCCTCGAATCGATCGTGGTAGTCGAACATGCCCAGCCGCCGTCCCTGGGCCCGGCCCGCCCTCAGCCATACCGATGCGGTGCGTTCCGCTTTCTCCCTGGCGGCGAGCTCCTCGAGGGCCCGGGCGATCGCTCGCTTTTCCGCCTCGTCGGGCCGTCCATCGA
This sequence comes from Actinomycetota bacterium, assembly GCA_030860205.1. Classification (GTDB taxonomy): domain Bacteria; phylum Actinomycetota; class CADDZG01; order CADDZG01; family WHSQ01; genus JACDDL01. Next base: position 21,670 of record JALZIQ010000038.1, read on the forward strand.
TCGAGACGACCTCGAGCCTGCTGTGCTCTCCATGGCGCCTGTGGGGCTCGCTCATAGTGGGATGCTCCCGTGTTTTCTCTGAGGGATGGTCTCGCGTTTCGAGCGCAGCATCTCGAGCGACTGCGCAAGCCTCTTGCGCGTGTCTCTTGGCTCGATCACATCGTCCACATAACCGCGTTCGGCCGCGATGTAGGGATTGGAGAACCGTTCGAGGTAGTCGTCGAGCAACTCTTCTCGTTTCGCCTCGGGATCATCGGCGCCGGCAAGCTCCTTGCGATGGATGATGTTGACCGCTCCCTCTGCGCCCATAACGGCGATCTCTGCTGAAGGCCATGCGAATGAGATGTCCGCGCGCAGATGTTTGGAGTTCATGACGAGATAGGCGCCACCGTAAGCCTTGCGGGTGATGATCGTGACACGCGGAACCGTCGCCTCGGTGAAGGCGTAAAGAAGCTTTGCCCCGTGCCGGATTATGCCCCCGTACTCCTGGCCGGTGCCCGGCAGGAATCCGGGCACGTCTACGAAGGTCACGAGCGGGATGTTGAACGCGTCGCAAAAACGCACGAAGCGCGCCCCTTTGATCGACGATGAGATGTCAAGGGTGCCGGCCAACACCTGAGGCTGGTTGGCGACGATGCCGATGGGATGTCCTGCGATACGGGCAAAGCCACAGAGGATGTTTTGCGCCCAATGCTGATGGACTTCGTAGAACTCACCGTCGTCTGAGACCGAGCCGATCACGTGGTGCATGTCGTAGGGCTTGTTCGACGAGTCGGGCATCAGGTCGGTCAGTTCGTCGCATGAGCGCATGGCGTCGTCGGTCGGTGCGAAAAAAGGCGGCGACTCGAAATTGTTCGAAGGCAGGAACGACAATAGGTAGCGCATCTGCCTGAGACAATCTTCGTCGTTTACGGCAACAAAGTGCGTCGCGCCCGATTTAGACGCATGTGTCATGGCGCCGCCGAGCTCTTCCTGGGTGACATCTTCCCCGGTCACCGCCTTTACGATCTCCGGCCCGGTAATGAACATGTGGGAGGTTTCGTCCACCATGAAAGTGAAATCGGTCAGCGCCGGGGAGTAGACCGCGCCGCCCGCGCAAGGGCCCATGATCGCTGAGATCTGGGGGATGACCCCGGAGGACCGGACGTTGCGGTCGAAGATGTAACCGTATCCGGCAAGCGACACCGCACCTTCCTGAATGCGGGCGCCGCCGGAATCGTTGATCCCTACGACGGGCGCACCGGTTTCGAGCGCAAGGTCCATGATCTTGCAGATCTTTTCTGCCATGACCTCGCCCAGCGAACCCCCGAATACGGTGAAGTCCTGCGCAAACACGAAGACCTTTCGATCGTCGACCGTTCCCCACCCGGTGACGACGGCATCTGAGTACGGGCGACGGTTCTCGATGTCGAAGCCGTGTGACCGGTGCCGGACCAGCATGTCTGTCTCGACAAAGCTGCCTGCGTCCAGGAACAGCTCGATGCGCTCACGCGCGGTCAGCTTGCCGCGATCGTGCTGCCTTTTGATCGCGCCCTTGCCACCGGCCACCTCCGCCTCCTGCTTCTTCATCCGCAGGTCTGCGATCTGGTTGTCGATAGGGGTCGCGTGTTCGGGGATTTGCTCCTCGGTTGCCATTCTCGGGAGTCTAATGGGCGCGCCGCCCCCGCCCCCGGCACACTCGGCCGCAGGGCCTCAAATAGGCGAGAACGTGCCCTCGGACCCGTTCAGGGACCCAATCAGGCCGGCGGGCTCGATGATCACCTGGCCGGCGGTATCGGTCACAGCACCCATCCGCGCTGCCCTGTATCCGGCGCGTCCGAGGCGGTCGAGGGCGTCAGACGCCTCGTGGGGGCGTACGATCACCACGAAACCGACACCCATGTTGAAAACCCGGAACATCTCGGCGTCCTCGAGGCCCCCGGCTTCCTGTATGAGCCTGAAGATGGGAGGCGGGGTGGGCAGGGACTCGATGGTGTAGCCGACCGGCGCCTCTAGGCGGCAGAGGTTGGCGAGGCCGTCGCTCGTGATGTGCGCGCATCCGCGCACCGCCAACCCTTGCAGGGACCTGACCGCGGCAGCGTAGATGACGGTTGGTTCCAGGAGCTCCTCGCCCATCGGCCGGCCGAGGGTCTCAACATGTGCCTCGAGCCCATTGTCCTCGTTCGCGAGCAGCACCCGGCGCGCCAGCGTAAGTCCGTTCGAGTGGATTCCCGACGACGCGATGCCGATGATGGCGTCTCCCGGTTCGATTGCCGCTCCCAGCACGAGTCGATCGGGATGCACGATGCCCAGGCAGGTACCCACCAGGTCGAAGGCGTCCTCGCCGGGACCGATCACCTCCGGAAGCTGCGCAATCTCGCCCCCGGGAATGGCAATGCCCGCCTCGGAGGCGGCGGCCGCGAGCCCTTTCAGCAGTGCCTCGGCGCGCCGGGGCTTGAGCTTGTTCACCCCGAGGTAGTCGACCATGGCGATCGGGGAAGCCCCTACGCAGAGGACGTCGTTGACGTTCATCGCCACGCAGTCGAAGCCGATCGTGTCGTAGCGGTCGAGCGCCGACGCCATCAATGTCTTGGTTCCGACCCCATCGGTCGAGATCGCGAGCGCAACGTCGTCGGCAACCTTGAGGACGCTTGCGTAGTGGCCGAAGCCTGTGATCACCTCAGCTCCGTCGGGGAGGGCGAGTGTCGGCCCGAGGTGCCGGAGCACGGACGAGAGTGCGGCCCCCTGCCCCCTTACGCCCGCCTCTTCATACCGACCGCCGCTCACGCGTCAAAAGTTACTCCGCTGAGTGGGTGACCGAGGTGCTTCTTCACATCTCCCGCCATTCGGGAGCGACCTACGGCGTCGTCCGGCGAGGAAGCCTCAGGGAGGCCAGGAACACCAGGGCGGCGGGAAGGGCCCCGGCCATGTATGCCGCGCCGAAGCCGGATCGTTCGGCGAGCGCGCCGACGGTCAAGGGCGAGGTCAGGTAGCCGAGGTCGCCGGCCATCTGATTCACCCCGACCGCTGCGCCCGAGCCCCCCCGGGGTATCGCATCGGCCAGGAGCCCACCCGATGCAGCTCCGACCGCAGCGATTCCCATGCCCACGGCCATCATCAACGGGTAGTACGCCCAGGCAGAGCCGGCGTCGATCAGCCCTATAGCAGCCGTGGCGGCCGCCGCGATCGCCAGCGACGGTGCAAGCACAACCCGGCGCCCGTAGCGGTCCGAGGCGCGTCCGGCGACGAACAGGATGAGGATCTCACCCATCGAGAGCATCGTGATGGCGAGCCCGATCTCGCTGCTCGAAAGCCTCAAGACCGCTCGGGCGAACACCGGGCCCACCGTTTGGGCCGGCCCGGAGACCACCCACCACGAGACCAAGGTCGCCAGCAGGGCCACGATGTAGCGGCGGTCGCCCAACAGCGGGCGGGCCGCCCGCAAGGCTTCGAGAGGCGAGCGTTTGGGGCCGTCGTCGACGAGGGTCTTGCCCGCCATGACGACCCAGGTGATCGCCGTCGCAACCAGCAGACCGGTTGCGTAGAAGATGAACGGCGCGCCGAGCCCGAAGCGCGCCGCTACCAGGCCGCCCACCAGTGGCCCTGCCGATGCCCCGACAAGGAACGATGCCCGGAACGCGCCGGTGGCGCTTCCCATCGCCGACGGCTCGATGATCCGCAGAATTCGGTTCATCAGGCCCGAGATGAACAGGGCCGATCCCATGCCGCCTGCTCCGCGTGCAACGACCAGTTGGGGGAAGCTGGCGGCCAGCCCGGCCCCGTACGAGGACACCGACACGACCAGGAGCCCGGCCATGGTGCAGACCCGGTCACCGTAGCGATCCACGACCAGACCGCCGATGAGGCCGAACGAGAAACGGGTCAGACCGAAGACAAGCTGGATGAAGCCGATATCGGCAAGACCCACTCCGAACGACTCAGCGTAAAGCGGGAGTACGGGAACCACCATGCCGAAACCGAGCGCAACGGTTATCGAAATCGCCAGTAGCTTGCGGAACTCCGGGCGCTCGAGAGGCGGCACGACGGCTTGTGGTTCCAGCCTCGCCGGCGCCATCCCTGCGTCTTCGTGGATGTCGTCCCGGCCATCGTGAAGGGGGTCATCGTCGCCCGGATCGAGGTCATTTCGTGGGGTCGGAATCGAACCCTTGGAACCGAACGGGCCGGTGGTCCTTGCCTTGGTTCCGGCGGGGGTGCGCTTGTCCGACCGGCGCCGCGGCCTATTGGCGTCGCCCCTCACCGAGGTCGTTGGATCAGTTCGATCAGAACGCCGCCCTGGCGCCGCGGATGGACGAAAGCAATGAGGCTTCCACCACCCCCCGGGCGCGGCGAATCGTCGATGAGCTCAACCCCTTTGTCCTTCAGGTGCTTCAGGGTCCCTTCGATATCATCGACCCTGAAAGCGATGTGGTGGAGGCCTTCCCCTCGTCTCTCGATGTAGCGCATCAGTCTGCTGTCTTCACCCGCAGGGGCTACGAGCTGAAGGCTGCAGTCGCCGAGTGCCAGCATCGCTTCCTCGACTCCCTGTTCCTCGACCCGTTCCCGGTTGGTCTTGGCCAGCCCCCAGATCTCGTGGAGGTGGGCGAGCGACTCATCGAGGTTGCTCACCGCCAGGGCGACATGGTCTATTCCTTCGAGCACGTGGGAATAGTGCCATGGATGCACCCGTCGGACGCCGGTTAAGACGGCGCGCCTACAATGGATGGGCGCATTTGCGTGGCAAACCTCCCGGAGAAAGGGGTCGCTCTAGTTGGCTGCCGGCTCAGTGATAGTGGCGTCCGCACGCACGGCGGTTGGTAAGTTTGGCGGCGCCCTCAGGGACATACCGGCCGCGGCGCTCGGTTCTCGAGCAATCAAGGCGGCGCTGGACCGCGCCGACGTGAGGGGTGAGCATGTCGACTACGTGATCATGGGTCAGGTCCTTCAGGCCGGAACCGGGCAAATTACGGCGCGGCAAGCGGCAATGTCGGCGGGCATTCCCCAATCGACGCCGGCCATCACGGTCAACAAGGTTTGTCTCTCGGGCCTGACTGCGATCGCCCTGGCCGATCAGCTCATTCGCGCCGGAGAGGTGTCCGTCGTGGTGGCCGGGGGAATGGAGTCGATGGATCAGGCACCCTACCTGCTGCCCAAGGCGCGCTGGGGGCACCGGATGGGTGACGGCGCCCTCCTCGACTCGATGCAACTCGACGGCCTCGTGGATGCGTTCTCTCACAAGACCATGGGAGCACAGTCCGACGAGGTGAACAAAGAGCTCGGCATCTCCCGGTCCGAACAAGACGCCTGGGCCGCACGCTCCCATGCGCGCGCCCATGTCGCGACAGATGAAGGACGCTTTGCTCACGAGATCGCACCTTTTGAGGTGATGCAAAGAAAGGGAGATCCGCAGACCCTCGATCGCGACGAGGGTATTCGCGCCGACGCAACAGTTGAGTCCCTCGCTGCTCTCCGTCCTGCGTTCGCAGAAGATGGGACCATAACCGCCGGCAATGCGGCTCAGCTATCCGACGGTGGTGCAGCCGTTGTCGTGATGAGCAAGGAGCGCGCCGAGGAGCTCGGCTTACAGCCCGTGGCCGAGATCTTGGCGCATGGCATGTCGGCTGCCGATCCTCCCTACTTGCACACCGTGCCTGCGCTGGCGGTGCAGGCGGCTCTCAAGAAGGCGGGTGTGTCCCCAGCCGATATTGACCTGCTGGAGATAAACGAGGCGTTCGCCGCAGTCGCCCTTCACTCGACCCGCATGCTCTTCGGCGATGACGCATCGGCCGAGAGCAAAGTCAACGTCAACGGCGGCGGGGTTGCGCTTGGTCATCCGATCGGATGCACGGGCGCGCGCATAACGGTCACTTTGTTGCACGAGCTACAACGGCGTGGCGGGGGAGTGGGTGCAGCCGCGCTCTGCGGGGGCGGAGGGCAAGGCGACGCCCTCATCTACCGGGTGCGTTGAGCTGTCGTTCCACCGCCGCAGGGAGTAGCGGTGGCGGGCTTCAGGATCGCAGGCACGGGTAACATCGAGGTATGACGAGAGGGCTTGGTTTTTCCCTTACCGAGGAACAGCAGGCCTTTCGCGCCGCAGTGCGCGAGCTGGTCGAAGACAAGATCGCCCCCCGTGCCGCAGACATCGATGCCGACGACGAATATCCCTGGGATATCGACGAGCTTTTCGTCAAGAACGGCCTGTCGGGTGTGTCTTATCCCGAGCGATACGGGGGCTCCGGTGGGGGCGCAGTCGAGCTCTGCATCCTTGTTGAGGAGATTTCCCGCTGGCAGGCAGGTGTGTCGCTCATTCCCACGGTGAACAAGCTCGGCGCTGTGGCGGTACTGCTCGGGGGCACCGAAGAGCAGAAGTCCGAGGTGTGTTCGGGTATAGCGAGCGGCCGGCACCGGATGTCGTACTGCCTGACAGAGGCGGATTCAGGTTCGGACGCCGCCAGTATGCGAAGCTGGGCAACGACCGATGGTGACGACTGGATTATCAACGGGACCAAGCGCTGGATCACCAATGCGGGAGCCTCCGACCTCTACACCTTCTTTGCGGTGACCGACCCGGAGGGTCGCAAGGGCCGGAACATTACGGCGTTCCTGGTATCGAGCGATATGGAGGGATTCTCGCTCGGCCGCAAGGAGAAGAAGCTGGGGATAAGGGGCTCGCCCACGCGCGAGGTGATATTGGAGAACTGCCGGGTGCCGCGTTCGAATGTCCTCGGCCGAGTGAACCACGGCTGGGATATCGCCATGCGGACGCTCGATTTTTCGCGCCCCACAATCGCGGCCCAGGCGCTAGGGATTGCGCAGGGCGCTTTCGATTACGCAGTTGGCTACTGCTCGGAGCGCAAGCAGTTTGGCAAGCCAATTGCGACCTTTCAGGGTATGCAGTTCATGTTTGCCGACATGGCCATGAAACTCGAGACCGCCCGGCTGGCGGTCTATCGATCTGCAGTCGCCGTTGACGAAGATGATCCAGACGTTTCTTACTGGGCGGCGATAGCAAAGTGCCATGCGTCCGATGCCGCTATGGCCATTACCACCGACTGCGTACAGGCGCTCGGCGGTTACGGCTATATCAATGACTATCCCGTCGAGCGGCTCATGCGTGACGCAAAGATCACCCAGATATATGAGGGCACCAACCAAATTCAGCGAGTCGTCATTGCGCGCAAGATCTTTGGAAAGCTCGATTAGGACGATGCTTACGAGATTGCAAGCACCACCTCCACCGGCAGGGACGCGCTCTGGCGGCGGAGGCGGTTCCGGGTGGATCGAGCTTGTCAAGACTGCAGACAACATCGAGGCACACCTATTGGCGGGACGTCTTGCCGAAGCGGGCGTCGAGGTGCGGACCTTGCCCGACCGTGCGGCCCCTGGGGCATGGCTCTACGGCGGATCCAATCCATGGGCGCCCGTAACGGTGTTGGTCCGTCATCGGCAGTTGGAGGAGGCGCGCCTGGTTCTAATAGAGATCTCCTGGTCGGGCCCTGCGGCCGAGCGGGGCCGACCCGGACCGCTCCGCCGCCCGGTGTCCGTTCTGTGGTGGGCGAGCGCCATCGCTCTGGGGATTCTGCTCACCGCCGCCGCGCTGCTGCAAGCAACGCGTGCAACGGCCGTCTGCGCCGTGCCGGCGTCTTGTGATGATCCGGCGAAGCCGAGCCCTGACGGGGGCTTGCGGAGGGTCGATCCGGAGGTGATCAGATGAGTGCCACACGAACCGAGAACGACACATTGGGCGAGGTCGAAGTTCCGACCGAGGCCCTCTACGGGGCACAGAGCCAACGTGCGCGCGACAACTATCCCATCTCCGGCCTTCCTCCACAGGCCGATTACGTCTGGGGCATGGTGATGATCAAGAAGGCGGCCGCGTTGGCCAACATGGACACCGGCCGTCTGGACAAAAAGATCGGGGGGGCGATCGTCGAGGCGGCGGACGAAGCTCTCGACGGCAGACACGACGAGCACTTCGTGGTCGATCCGTGGCAGGCGGGTGCAGGCGTGTCGCACAACATGAATACCAACGAGGTGCTGGCCAACCGGGCTTCGGAGCTGCTCGGCGGCGAACGCGGCGGGGACCGAAAGGTTCATCCCAACGACCACGTCAACATGGCGCAGTCGTCGAACGATACGAATCCGACTGCCGTGCGCCTCGGGGCGCTGCGAGCCTTCGGCCGCCTGGTCGAAGCACTCGACGGCCTCGCAGCGTCACTCGGCGACAAGGCGCGGAGCTTCGATGACGTCGTCAAACCCGCGCGGACCCACCTCCAGGACGCGGTGCCGATCCGTCTGGGCCAGGAATTCTCCGGCTGGGCGCGCGCCGTGGAGCTCGGAACCGAGCGGCTGAGCTCGGCCATGGAGGCGGTCGAGGAGATCGGGTTGGGCGCAACCGCCGCAGGAACCGGCATAAACGCCGAGCCGGCCTATGTCGAGGCTGTGGTCGCACATCTGCGCGAGCTCACCGGCTTCGACCTCCGCCGGAGCGACAACTTCTTCCGGGTTACCCAGTCGGGAGCGGACATGGCCCACGTCTCCAGCGCGGTAAAGAACGTCGCCGTTGAGATTTCCCGGATTGCATCCGACATCCGTCTGCTGGCGTCCGGGCCCCGCACCGCCATAGGCGAGATCATCCTGCCCCCGGTCCAACCCGGTTCATCGATCATGCCCGGCAAGGTGAACCCGGCGATGGCCGAGATGATGAACATGGTCTGCTTTCAGGTCATCGGATTCGATGAGGTATGCACGCTTGCGGCGCACAATGGCCAACTCGACCTCAACGTGTGGTGGCCCTCGTTCG
>JALZIQ010000041.1 GCA_030860205.1 Actinomycetota bacterium
GCCGTCGCGCAGAGGAATCTGATCGTCTACCTCCGGATCCCTCAGCTCCTCGTGTTCTCGACGGTCCAGCCTGTGATCTTCGTGGTGATGTTCCGTTACGTGTTCGGAGGCGCAATCTCCGTACCGAATGGCTCCTACGTCGATTACCTGATGCCCGGGATCTTCGTGCAGACGGTGGTGTTCGGTTCGATGGCCGCAGCCATCGGCTTGGCCACCGATCTCAAAAGCGGTTTGCTCGAGCGCTTCCACTCGTTGCCGATGGCGCGCTCCGCCGTTCTGGCCGGCCGCACATCCGCCGATCTGGTCCGTAATGTCTTCGTCGCTACGCTGATGACTGCGGTCGGCTTCGCCGTTGGTTTCCGCATCCATACGAACGTCCTGTCCTATCTCGCGGGAATCGGACTTGTGTTGTTGTTCGGCTACACCTTCTCTTGGATCTTCGCCACCGTGGGACTGGCGGTAGGTGATCCGGAAACGGCACAGGCTGCGTCGTTCCCCGTGATGGCGCCTCTCGTCTTCGCATCCTCGGCCTTCGTGCCGGTCGAGACCATGCCGGGATGGCTCCAGGTGTTCGCCGAGCACCAGCCCGTCTCGGTCACCGCCTCTGCGATCCGTGCTCTCTTCATCGGGGGCCCAACGACTTCGTACGTACTGCAGTCGCTTGCGTGGTGCGGCGGGATCCTGTTGGTCTTCGTGCCACTGGCCGTAGCACGCTACCGTCGAACCGTCTAAGCGCGCGCGCTGAGCCTATCGGCTTCCTGCGCCCACCTTGCCTATGGCTTGAGCAAGACCTTTACTGCGGCGTCCTGCTTTTTCTGAAACATGCTGTAGGCCTCGGGCGCTTGGTCGAGCGGAAGCTGATGGGTATGGAACCCGTCGACCCCGAGCGGATCACCGTCTGTGAGCAGGGGCATGATGTCTTCCACCCATCGCTTGACGTTGGCCTGACCCATGCGAAGTTGAACCTGCTTGTCGAACAGCGTCAACATCGGCATCGGGTCGGCCTGCCCCCCGTAGACCCCGACAATCGAGACGGTGCCCCCACGACGCACGATATCGATGGCGAGGTGCAAGGCGCTCAGGCGGTCGACACCCGCTCGCTTCATCAGCTTCTGAGCGAGCGCGTCCGGAATCAAGCCCGTCATCTGTTGAGCCAGCCGGCCGAACGGCGCGCCGTGCGCCTCCATGCCGACCGCGTCGATGACTGAGTCCGGCCCCCGGCCGTCGGTGAGGTCCCGCATAGTCTCGGCAATATCGTCGTGCTCGGTGAAATCGAGCACCTCGACGCCCCTCTTGCGGGTCCGTTCGAGACGTTCGGGCACGAGGTCAATCCCGAACACCCGCTCGACACCACGGTGACGAGCTACGCGACACGCCATATCGCCGATGGGCCCGAGCCCCAAGACGACCAAGCTGCCCCCCTCGGGGATCGCGGCGTACTCCACCGCCTGCCATGCGGTGGGAAGAACGTCGGACAGATACAAAAATCGCTCGTCGGGAGGCCCCTCCGGCACCTTGATGGGGATGAACTGCGCCTGTGGGACCCGCAGGTACTCCGCCTGCCCGCCGGGAACCCGACCGTAGAGCTTGGTGTAGCCGAACAGGGCGGCGCCCATACCCTGGTCGCGAACCTGGGTGGTCTCGCACTGGGAATGGAGTCCCCGACCGCACATGAAGCAGTGCCCGCAGCAGATCGTGAACGGAAGGACCACCCGGTCCCCCGGCGCGATGTCCATTACCTCAGCCCCGACCTCCTCGACGATCCCCATCGGTTCGTGGCCGAGGACGTCACCCTCCTCGATGAAGGGTCCCAGGACCTCGTACAGATGCAGGTCGGAGCCGCAGATCGCCGTCGTCGTGATCCGCACCACGGCGTCGGTGGGCTCCTGAATCCTGGGGTCGGGCACCTCGTCCACCCGAACGTCCCTCTTTCCATGCCAAGTCAGTGCCTTCATCTGGGGTCCCACTTTCTGGATTGGAGGGGCGCTCCTCGTCGGAAACCGCCTGGGAACTGTGTTTGTCAGGTTTCCCCTCTTACCCTCCGCGCCCGGGCACAAACGGCCCGACAGAGCGATCCATTCTGCCGTTTGGTCGTCTCTCCCGATGCACGGAGATCCGTGAAATTTTCTCGGGGGGAATAAGAAGGCCACGGCCGCAGTTTTGTATGTGGAAGACAAGGACGGGTGGCTTCCCCTCGATGGGAGGTTTGCCTTACAATGGAAGCGGTCCTCCGCAGAGTGGGAGCACAACCCCCGAGAACTTTGGGGTCTGACCAGGGTCGCCCCTGCTCACAGCGGCGACGTGGATGACCTGCCACCGCTGTGAGCAGGGCGAGTGCAGGTGTAGGCATCCGGAAACTCGACGGTCACGGTCCCGAATCACACTCGACGGGGACAGGAAGAGGTTGGTCAGGATATGAGTCAAGCCACGCGCCCGTACGACGCCCGAGAGGAAGCGGCCCACGAGGATCTGGTCCGCCAGTACCTGCGCGAGATCGGACAGTATCCGCTTCTGACCGACATCCAGGAGGTCGAGCTGGCCAAGGCCATCGAGGACGGCGAACACGCTCAGCAGAAGCTCGATGGTCTAAAGAGACCCACCGACAAGCAGCGGCGGGATCTCGAATACACGGCCCGGCACGGGCGGGCGGCCAAACGGCGCTTCATCCAGTCGAACCTCCGTCTGGTGGTCTCGATCGCCAAGAAGTACTCCGCGGCGGGACTCCCCCTCCTCGACCTCATCCAGGAGGGGAACCTGGGGCTGATGCGGGCGGTCGAGAAGTTCGACTACCAGCGGGGCTTCAAATTCTCTACCTATGCGACGTGGTGGATCCGGCAGGCCATCACCCGGGCGATCGCCGACAAGGCTCGCACAATTCGAATTCCGGTCCACATGGTGGAAACCCTCTACCGGGTTCGCAAGGTTCAGTCAGAGCTCCTCGAAAAGCTCGGCCGCGAGCCGACCATAGAGGAGATCGCCCACGGCTCCGATCTCACACCCGAGAAGGTGCGCGAGGCGTTCAGGGTCCTGCCCGAGCCGGTCTCACTCCACGAGCCGGTGGGCGACGAGGACGCCGAGCTCGGCGACTTCATCGAGGACGAGGACGTCGAAGGGCCCTTTCAGGCTGCAGCGGTGGCGCTTCGCCAGGAGGATCTATGGGAGATGCTGGACTCGCTCTCCGAACGTGAGCGCAAGGTGTTGGCGCTCCGCTTCGGGCTGGTCACCGGCGAGCCCAGGACACTCGAAGAGGTCGGCAAGGAGTTCAACCTCACGCGCGAGCGCATTCGTCAGATCGAGGCCAAGGCCCTGTCCAAGCTGCGGCACCCAAGCACTCCCGGCAAGCTCCGGGACATGGTAACGATCTAGCCCATCTAATCGATGTTCTCCTTGGGCTTCGAGGGTGAGCCTGCCTGACCGCCGCTGAAGGGTGGCATGAGGGTCACCTCTGACCCATCCTGCAGGACCGCATCCGTACCGGCCCGGGTCCCGTCGACGAGCAACGAGAAGATGAGCCGTCGCGGCGCGCCGAGGCGGTCGACGAGATCACCTACGGTGGCCTCCTCGGCAAGCTCCACCTCAGCGCGATTACCGGCCGCGCCCGCCGGAAGGTAATCCCGCACCGCACCAAAGCAGGTGACGCCTACCTTCACGACCTACTTCTCGACCGGCACCCCGACCAGGCTCCCGTATTCGGTCCAGGAGCCGTCGTAGTTCCTGACCCTCTCGAAACCAAGAAGCTCCCGAAGGACGAACCACGAGTGGGACGACCGCTCCCCTATGCGGCAGTACGCGACGACATCCTTGTCCGGCGTGACGCCCTGGTCGGCATAGAGCTTCTGGAGCTCCTCGGCCGGCTTGAAGGTTCCGTCCTCCTTCACGGTCTTCGACCAGGTGATGTTTGCAGCACCCGGGATGTGACCCGGTACCTGTGCCTGCTCCTGGGGGAGATGCGGGGGAGCCAGAAGCTCGCCCCGGAACTCCTCGGGAGATCGCACATCCACCCACTCCCCGCTACCCGATTCGACCCGCTGAAGCACCTCGTCGCGAAAGACCCTGAGCTCCGGCTTGGCCGGGCCGATGTTGAAAGTCGCGGCAGCACGATCAGGCAAGTCCTGGGTCAGCTCACGGCTTTCGAGCTCCCACTTCTTGCGCCCGCCGTCCAGCAGCTTGACATTGTCGACGCCCCGGTACTTCAGCAACCAGTAGGCGTAGGTGGCAAACCAATTGTTGTTGCCGCCGTACAGCACGATCGTGCGATCGTCCGATACGCCCTTCGAGCCCAGGAGCTGCGCAAGGCCCTCGGACGAGACGAAATCCCGCCGGCTGGCATCGTGGAGCTCGGTCTGCCAGTTGATCGCCAGAGCGCCGGGGATGTGGCCTTTGTCGTAGGCACTGGTGTCCTCGTCCACCTCGACGACCACGACGCCTTCGTCGTCGAGACGTGACGCCAGCCATTCGAGATCGACGAGCACCTCGGAGTTCGCATAATCAACCATCTGTTCCTCCTCTTGTCTTCTTGCTCTCTCCCACCAGCTCTCTTATTCGCCCGAGCTGCTCGCCGGCATCGCTGAGCATCCGCTCGAGTATTCGAAGCTCGACCTCCAACTCGTCGGTGGCCGTGGGCTTGCCGGCGCCGGCGGCGTCGATGCCCGCCTCGGCGAGCGCCCCAGCTTCACCCTCCCAGGTGAAGTACACCTTGGCCGGACGGCCCTTCGCGCGCCGCTGGGTGTCTGCAGACAGGAACCCCGCCTCCACCATCAGATCGAGGTGGGCGCGCGCTACGTTCGGGTGGATGGAGAATGCGTCCCCGATCTCTTTGACCGTCTTGGGCCCGGTGGTCAACAGAAGGGACAGGATGGCGGCGCGCGTCGGCAGCGACAGCACCTTTGCGGTGCGGGTAGCGGTGTCGTCCCCCAGAGGTGTCATGGCCCCTCACTAACAGATCAAAGCACCCTTAGCAAGTTGCTAACAGTGTTAAAGGGCCCCAAAGATCCTAGCCCTTGCCCCCTTCTTGCAACGCCTCGAGCAGGGTGTTCCATCCCAACAGCGCGCATTTGATCCGCACGGGATACTTCACCACCCCCTTGAGCGAGACGAGGTCACCCAGAGTCTCGATATCTCCTTCCTCCTCGCCGGCCATCATGCGTTTGATCGACTCGGCAAGGGCAGCCGACTCCTTCGCGGTCAGGCCCTCCACCTTCTCGGCCAACATCGAGGCGCTGGCCTGGGAGATCGAGCAGCCCTTCCCCTCGAAAGCGATCCCCTCGACCGTGTCCCCGTCAAAGCGCACGAACAGCTCGATCTCATCCCCACATAGGGGGTTATTGCGCTCGAGCGCCACATCGTGGGGGTCCAGCCGCCCTTTGTTCCGGGGCGATCTGTAGTGGTCGAGGATCACTTCCTTGTACAGCTCTTCGAGGCTCATGCGAACCACTCCTTGCACTTTTCGAGCGCATCCGTGAGGGCATCGACATCCTCGGAGGTGTTGTAGATGTAGAAGGACGCCCGGGCCGTGGCGGGAACACCAAGGCGTCGCATCAACGGTTGGGCGCAGTGATGTCCCGCCCTTATGCAGACGCCTTCCTGATCGACGATCGTCGCCATATCGTGTGGATGGACCTCTCCGAGAGTGAACGAGATGACTGCCCCACGCTCCGAGGGATCCTTAGGACCGTAGATGTGCGCCCCCGCAGCCTCAAGAGCGCTCATCGCGTAGCGCGCCATGCCGATCTCGTGCTCGCGCACCGCATCCATCCCGAGCGCCTCGAGGTACTCCACAGCCGCGCCCATACCGACTGCCTGAGCGATGTTCGGCGTGCCGGCCTCGAACTTGTAGGGAATGTCGTTCCAGGTGGAGTGATCCGGATAGACCTCGCGGATCATCTCACCGCCGCCGTGGAACGGCGGCATGGCTTCGAGCAGGTCCTCACGACCATACAGAACACCGGCCCCGGTCGGCCCGCACATCTTGTGCGCCGAGTAGGCGAGGAAATCAGCGTCGAGCTCGTTCACGTCGATGGCGAGATGCGGGGCGGCCTGCGCGGCATCGACCAGGACACGTGCCCCCACACCGTGGGCGGCATCCGCCACCGTCCTCACCGGATTGATCGTTCCCAGCACATTTGACATGAGCCCCAGAGCGACAAGCTTCGTCCTGTCGGTGACGTAATCCTGCAACAGGTCCACCCGAAGCTTTCCGTCGTCGTCTATGGGAAGGAAGCGCAGGGTTGCTCCCGATTCCTGGGCCAAGAGCTGCCACGGGACGAGGTTCGAGTGATGCTCCATCTCGGTCAGCAAGATCTCGTCCCCGGCGTG
>JALZIQ010000079.1 GCA_030860205.1 Actinomycetota bacterium
CGTATGCGGTGCAGCGCTTTGCCGATGCGCGGATTACGCGCGCGGCCCTGCGTGCCGTGGGACTGGTGCTGGCAATGGTCCTGATCGGGGCCGCCGCGTTCGGCAGCACCGACGGCTTCGACAATCCCGCGCCCGTCTGGTTCTACGTGTGGTTCTGGGTTGGGCTCGTGCCCGCTTCCTTGCTATTGGGGCCCGTCTGGCGGGTGCTGAATCCCCTGCGGACGCTGACTGCTTTGCTCGCCCGCATCTCGGGAGGGCGCCACGGCGAGGGCTACCTTGACATTCCCGCGTGGGTTGGCCTCTGGCCGGCGGCGGTGGGGCTGACGGCCTTTGTCTGGTTGGAGCTGGTGTTCCAGGATCCGGCTCGGCCCTTGGTCGTCCTCATCTTCGTCCTGCTGTACGGCGCTGCAAATCTCGTGGCGGCCGGCCTCTACGGCGAACGATGGTTCGCGCAGGGTGATGGATTCGAGGTGTACTCCACTCTCCTTGCGTCGATGTCACCACTGGGGCGTCGCTCCGACGGCCGCCTCGTGGTGCGCAATCCCCTGAATGGACTCGCGGCTTTGCCGCCGGCTCCGGGCCTGGTCGCCGTCATATCGGTATTGCTTGGTTCGACCGCGTTCGACGGCCTTACACGAACCGCACCGTGGACCTCCCTGACGCAATCCCAATCGGCCTCGGTCAATCTCTTGATCGGAACGATCGGTCTCGCCGGGTCGATTGCCTTTGTGGCCGCGACGTTCGTGGCCGCGGCTCGCTTTAGCCGGCGCTTTGCCTCGGTTGCATCTCCCCTCGGGCTCGAGCAGAGCTTCGCCCACTCGTTGATGCCCATCGTCGTCGGCTACACGATCGCTCACTATTTCTCGTTGCTGGTGTTCGAGGGGCAGAACGGGTACATCCTGGCCTCCGATCCGTTCGCCCGGAGTCAAAACCTCTTCGGCACGGCGGAGTGGGTCATCAACTACACGCTGGTGCCGACCTCGGCGATTGCGTTGGTGCAAGTTGCGGCGATCGTCATCGGGCACGTGGTCGGTGTGATCTCGGCACACGACAAAGCCGTCGTCGTATTCCGCGGGCGTGCAATCACGCGCGGGCAGTATGCACTTCTTGTGGTGATGGTCGTCTACAGCATTGGTGGGATCGCGCTATTGGTGGGAACATGACGTGATGGTCATGGCTCACGGAGGGACGACCGGTTCGATTGCCGAATTCGTCCTACTGGTCGTGCCTTTGATAGTGGTCTTCTACCTCGCTCGCAAGAAATCGAAGGATGACGCCGACGAGGACGCGGATGACGGCAAGCCACGCGGCCACAAGGGTTAAGGGCTCGGCAGCGGCGCGCCGAACACCTCACGCAGCGTAGATGTCTATCTGCGTTGCTTTGACCGATGCCCATGCGTTCCCCCCCTGCCTGATTCCCAACGCTTCGATTGCGTCGAGCGTGACCTCTGCAGTCAGTGGCGGCTGGGTGTGTAGCGACACCCGGGCGCGCTGCCCGAATATCTCTATCGCGTCTACGTTCCCCGCGAAAACGTTGCGGGCCGAGGATGCCGGCGGTCCCATCGAGAGGGTCACGGCTTGAGGGGGGATGCCGGCAAGCACGGGGTCGCCGGTCTTAGCTGCATCGGACGGGATCGCCAGCCAGCCGCGTCCGTCCGAAAGTCTCAGCCGTCCGTGTGACTCGACCTCGCCCTCGAGCAGGTTGATGCCCGCGAGCGAGGCCACATAACCGGAGCGAGGCCGCCGCAACATATCGGAGCTCGATCCCTGCTGCGTAACCCTTCCGCCCTCTAGTATCACCAGGCGATCCGCCACAGCCATCGCCTCGAGCGGATCGTGGGTGATGATCGCCTTGACCCCCTCGAAGTCTGCGAGCGCATGCTTGAGAGTCCGCCTGGCCTCGGTGCGGTTGGCGACGTCCAGCGCCGACATTGGCTCGTCAAGGACCAACAAGGCCGGCTCCACCGCGAGCGCCCGCGCCAGCGCGACGCTCTGGGCCTGTCCTCCCGATAGCTCCGATGGCCGCTGCGCCGCAATGTCTTGGACATTGAAGCGGGCAAGATGATCCGCGGCTCGCCTCCGGGCCTGGTCGCGCCCAACTCCCTGGGCCCTGAGCCCGTAGGCGACATTGTCGAGCGCGCTGAGGGCAGGGAACAGCAGGAGGCCCTGGAACATGACGCCGATCGAACGCGTCCGAGGGGTCAGCCTGACCCGGTCGGAGGGACGCTCCCACACCTCGTCGCCGACCACGACCTCGCCTTCGTCGATCGGAAGGAGCCCCGCCAGAACACTTACGAGGGTGGATTTCCCGGCGCCATTGGGACCGAGCAGGGCGACCGTGCCGCCATCGGGCACATCCAGCTGCATCTCGAGCGTGAATCCCGCGCGCCGAAGCCGCAGGTCGGCATGAAGCCCGCCGGTCACAGCCCTCTGATCCTGCCGCGCAGGGCGACGATCACGGCGAGGGCCACCGCAAGAAGTACGAGGCTCAGGACCAAGGCGCCGTCCGGATCGACGGAGAGCTTGGTGTAGACGGCCAGGGGAATGGTCTGGGTCACCCCTTCGAGATTGCCGGCGAACATGATGGTCGCGCCGAACTCGCCCAGGGCCCTGGCCCAGCAGAGCGCCGCACCGCTTCCGAGGGCCGGCTTGATCGCCGGAAGGGTGATGGTCCAAAGTATGGTCATCGGGCCTGCACCCATGGTTGCGGCGGCGTCCTCCAGTCTCCGATCGACCGAACTGAGCGCGGCTTCCATGGTGACCACCAGAAACGGCATCGCGACGAAGGCGGCAGCAACCACCGCCCCGGCGGTGGAGAAGGGCAGCGCCAGACCCACGGCTTCGAGCGCAGGGCCGAGAAACCCTCGCCGCCCGAACGCGGCAAAGAGGGCGACTCCGCCCACCACCGGTGGGAGCACCATCGGGACGAGCACGAGGCTCCTGATGACCCGTCCTCCGGCCAGGGGCCCACGCGACAGTGCCCAGGCAAGTGGCAGCCCGAGAATCAGCGATAGCCCCAGCGCTCCGAGCGAGATCAGGAGTGAGAGCCGCAGAGCGCTCAGGACTTCGGCTTGGAGCAGAGTCGCCGGAAGGCGCGCAATCGGGGAGCGCAGCACGAGGCCGGCGAGTGGGGCCAGGAAGAACGCCAGCCCCAGGAGCCCGAGGGTCCCGACGAGCCACGGAGTGAGGTTTTCTCCGGAAGTCCTTCGGGTCAGCATCGGCCGCCGTCGTTGGCATCCGGTTCCCGGGAGGTGGCCCGCGGCAACGGTGTCCGGCGTTTCACCGTACTACGGAACCCCGAAGCCAAAGCTCCGGAGCACCCCGGCCCCCGGCTCGGAATTGACGAGGTCCACGAAGTCTCGGGCGCCTCCAGGGTTGGGGGCGCCCGAGAGCGCGGCGATCGGGTAGACGGCGAGTGGGGAGGCTTCTCGAGGGACATCGATCACCTGCAGGTCGTCCTCGACCTCGGACGTCAGGTCGGTTCGGTAGACCACGCCGGCGTCGGCCTCGCCGAGCCTGACCTTGGAGACGACCGCCTTCACATCCTCTTCGTTCGAGACAACGTTGGCCTCTGCGGGTCCGAGGACGCCGAGACGCCCCAGCATCTCGCGCGCATAGCTGCCGGCCGGCACCTCTGATCCAGCGAGGACGAGCTTCAGCCCGTCCTCGGCCAGGTCCTCCGGGTCCGTGACCCCCCGGGGGTTGTCTTCGGGGGTGATCACGACCAGCCGGTTGGTGGCAAACGGTTTCGGGTCCGGAGCGAGGCCCTCGCCTTGCACCATGCCCATCTGGACCGTGTCGGCCGACGCATACACGTCTGCCGGTGCGCCTTCGACTATCTGGCTTGCGAGAGTGGATGAGGACTCGAAGCTGAACTTAATCGTGCTGCCTCGATGCTCGTCCTCGTAGAGGTTCCCGATGTCCCCGAACGCCTCGGTCAGTGAGGAGGCCGCATAGACGACGAGATCGCCCTGCCACCGGCCGCTTTCCGAGCCCTCACCGGCGTCCCCACCGCATGCGATCAGCATCAGCGCCGCCCCTGCGGCCATGCAGAGCTTCCTGCCCACGAACTTCTTCGGCCCTTCCCGTTTGATAACTGGCAAAGCGATAGCATCCTAGCAATGACAGCGGATGGCCTTAAGCACGCCCGGGGGTTGGCGGGCCTGAGCCAGGCGGACCTGGCGCGGGCCACAGGGCTCTCCCGCGCGCTGGTGAGCGCGGTCGAGACCGGCCGGCACACCCCGAGTGTCGATGCGGCCCTTGCACTGGCAGACGCTCTGGGTGTGCGTGTCGAGGACCTGTTCGGCCGGGTGCGGTTGCAGGCGCGGCCGATCTTCGGCGCGCCCGACGGCGCGCCGGTCCTTGCCGCCAGGGTGGGCGATGTCCTCGTCTACGACGCCTTGCCCGAGCACGGAGTCGCCGGTCCACACTGGCGCGCCCCCGACGGAGTGGCCAGGGACGGGCGCCTCGATCTCTTCGACGGACGCCGGCCCGACGGATTTGTCGTCGCGGGCTGCGATCCCGCCCTGGGTCTCGCGGCGGAGCTACTGCCCGACCGGGGACCGGCCCGGCTGCTGGCGGTACCCGCATCGAGCGCAGCGGCGCGCGACGCTCTCGGGCGCGGGGTGGTTCATGCGGTCGTGGTTCACGGAACCGGGCCCAGGCCAACTTCCGACTCGCCGGCGCCGCGGCGCATTCACGTGGCGCGCTGGGAGGTCGGACTGGCAGCGCTTCCAGGGGTACCCCTGGAGCTTGGACGGACCGAGATCGTGACCGTGGCGCGGCGCGATCCTGGGGCCGAGTCGCAGCGGGCGCTCGAACGGGCTTTGGCCGAAGCGGGCGGCGGGACGAGGCCGATGCGGGGTCCGGTCGCCGGGGGACATCTCGACGCGGCGCGGCTCGTGGCCCTGGGGGTGGCCGAGATCGGCGTGACCATGCGCCCCGCGGCAACGGCTTTTGGCCTGAGCTTCCTTGCGCTCGAGGAGCATGACGTTCAACTGTGGGTCGCGGCCCAATGGTGGGAGCATCCGGGGGCGCGTGCGCTGGCCGAGGTGATTGCGTCGGGCGGGTTCAGCCGGCGACTCGCGCACCTGGGAGGCTACGACCTGTCGGGGGGCGGCGCGCCGCTGGCGTGATGAAACGGCTTAGCCAGGGCGGGACCCGACCTGTCGGGCTTCGCCTTTCGTTGCGCTTACCTTTAGGCAGACGCTCGAGTGGGAGAACTGGGGAGGCAGGCGTGGCCAAGGTTGCTTTTTGTGGATTGGGGCAGATGGGCGCGCCTATGGCCGCCTGCCTTGTCAGAGCGGGGCACGACGTGGTCGTGTGGACGCGCACCTCGACGAAGGCAGAAGCACTCGTTGTGGCCGGCGCACGGGCGGCGGCGAGCCCAAGCGAGGCCGCCCGGGACGCCGAGGTCGTCATCACCATGCTGGCTACGCCCGACGTCGTCAGACAGGTGATCTTGGGGGCCGAGGGAGTGGGCGCAGCTCTGCCGGCGGGGGCGGTGCTCATCGAGATGTCCACGGTCGGGCCCACCGTCGTCTTGGACCTGGGTCAGAGATTGAACGCCGCTCGGGGCGGCGACGGTGAGGTCGAGCTGCTCGATGCACCCGTGCTGGGAAGCATCCCCCAGGCGGAAGCCGGGAACCTCAAGATCTTCGTCGGAGGGTCGGAGGTCGCCCTCGCCCGTTGCGGCAAGGTTCTCGAGGCCATGGGCGAGCCGGTTCACGTGGGTCCCAGCGGAGCGGGAGCCGCGGTAAAGCTCGTGATCAACTCCGCTCTCGGCGCGCTGATGGGCTCGCTGGGGGAGGCCCTTGCCCTGGGCGACGCCTGGGGACTGGACGAAGACATCCTTCTGGACGCCCTGGAGATCTCGCCTCTTGGGCCGACGGTCGCGCGCAAGCGGCGGAACATAGCCGCCGAAAGCTACCCGCCGAATTTCAAGCTTGCGCTGGCACGAAAAGACATGGCCCTCGTAGTAGAGGCGGCCGAGCGCGCCGGCCTTCAACTTCGGATTGCGCACGCCGCCAAGGACTGGTTCGACGAGGCGGACGAATCCGGGCTAGGTGACCTCGACTACTCGTCGGTGGTGGCTCAGATCCGGGGTGCGCCGGCGTCGCTCGGCGACGACTGACGGCGCCTCCAGGGCACGGGCCCGAGCGCGCGCCTGCCGTACCTGCGGCGGCCCCGGCAATACGAGGTTGATCGCCCGGCACAGGGCAGCCACATTGAGCTTCAGCACTAGGCTCGCGGGCTTGAACCACTCGAGCCCGTACAGCGCCCTGATGTCGGCGGGCATGATGGCGACGGTGGCCGCCGCTATCAGCTTCCACAGGGGCCGGGCCGCCAGGGGCAGGGGCGGCGCCAGCATGACCTGCATGCCCTCGCTCGCCGCCGGGGTCAGCAGCAAACCGGTCACGCCTTCGAGGTAGCCGTCCAGCTCGGCCACCGAGGACGGGACGGCCTCGGCTGCCAGTCCGACAAGCTCGGCCGCCCTGACCATCTCCGCCACGTAGCGGTCGGCATCGGCAGTGGTCAGACGGCCGCCGTAGTGACGGTAAGCGGCCAGGAAGGAGTCGACCTCGACGGCATGGACCCATAGCAACAGATCGGGGTCGTCGGCTCGGTAGGGCTGCCCCGTGATGTTATCGATCCCCTGCACCCGACCGTGGATGGCCCGGACGCGGGCGGCGGTTTTCTCGGCCGAGGCGGTGTCCCCGAAAGTCGTAACCATGACGAACTCGGTGGTCCTATCGAGGCGCCCCCAGAGGTCCTCGCGAAACCGGCTGTAGAGGTCAACTCCGGCCATAGCCAGGGGGTTGAGCGCCTGCACCAGGAGCGCCCTCAGACCCCCGACCATCATGGAGGGATCGGAGTGAATCCTCCAGGTCACACTGTCTGGGCCGAACAGACCGAGATCACGGTTTTCCACCGCTAGCTACCTACCCAATCAGGCCGCTTTTCGAGCGCCCCGATTGCGGCCTTTCCAGGCGGTGAGGCGGGAGCCACAGATCCGGTGAAGGGCGATTGCCCCCCCCAGCGCGATGCAGACGTCGCCCACGCTGAATACGTTGCTCAACGGCCAAGGCTCCGGGATTGCGAAGATGTCGCCGAGCACCAGCAGTCTCGGATGAGCCAGAGCAACCGAGTTCACAAAGCCCTCGGCGCCGGTCTCGAGCGGCAGCCCCGCAAACCTGAGCGCAGAGGCGGAGGCCGGCATGTATCCGCCGTTTGCGGCGATTGCGGCGAAGTTGGCGGCGCCCCCAAGCCCGATGAGCCACAGAGCTGGAATATGACGATTGAGCCACAGGAAAGCGCCCGCCAGGAGGTACGACCCCAGGTGCGCGGCGGGGGGGATCCAGGCAGGCAGGCCGGGAAGGACCTCTATCACCAGGATTTGAACGACGAGCGCAGCCAGCAGGAGGACCGTGTGGCGCACCTCGAGATCGGTCAGCCGCCGCAGATCGCCGCCGACCAACGGAACGCTGACCAACGACAGAATCAGAAACGCACTTAGCACAAGCCCTGGCTCCCCAACCGGGCGGCCGATCCTGCAGCGGCTTCGGCCGGGCCGCCGGTTGACCTCGACCTGGGAGGGACCAACCTCATTGACCTGGGAGGGACCAACCTCATTTGCCCCAACCCTATCCTCTAGCAACAGAAACTTCGCGAGAGTTAAGTTATTCCTTGTCCGGCCGAAGTAAACCAATCCGGGAGCCAATTTGGGCCTCCGGGACGGCCGTCCGGATGACCTAAAGGAGGTGACAAGGTGAAAGCACGTTTGTTCCGCCTAGGAGTGACGCTTTCCTCCTTCGTTATGCTAATGGAGACCCTCGGCGCAGCCCGCAAGTGGGGTAGGTAGGCGAGGAAGTTTGGCCGGATGAACCATGGCCAAAATGACAGCTCAGTTGATCCCCGGATGCCCCCAGAACGAGGGGCATCCGTCGCGTAGGGTTGACATCCGCTCACAAAGGCGTATCAAGGGTTAGGTGGGGATGCGCCGTTCGCCTTCCGTGCACCGCTACGTGGCTGCCGTGTCTGTATTCGGACTGGCGGTCTTGATTTGGACTGCGCTCAACCGGAGCAACGAGAGTCCCCGAAACGGAAAGGAATGGCTCACACTCACCCTTTTCACCTTCTTTATCGTGCTGGGCGAACTGCGCCCAATCAAAGTGTCACGGGGTGAGGACAAGGAAGAGATCACCACTTCCACCACCTTTGCCTTTGCGCTCCTGCTCAGCTCCGGCACCGCCCTGGCAATCCTGGTGCAGGCGGGAGCCTGCATGGTGGCGGAGATGATTCTCTACCGCAGACAGGGGCAGTGGTGGAAATCACTGTTCAATGTGGCCCAGTTGACCCTTGCCCTGGCCGGCAGCGGTGCTCTGCTCAGCCTCTTCTCCCTGCCTCGATCAGGCGCACATGCGTTCGAGGTAGGTGACCTCGGGGCCATCCTGGCGGCCGGGGTCGTCTTCTTCGTCATCAACAACGGGCTCGCAGGGATGGGCCTTGCCCTGTCACTTGACATCCCCGTGCTCGCTTACTTGCGCCGGGACCTCGGCTTCCAGATGTGGACCGCGAGCATGATGCTGGCCCTGGCCCCCGTGGTTGTGGTTACGACGGAGAGGAATCCCTGGCTTGTATTTCTGCTCGCCCTTCCGCTGGTGGGCATCTACTGGGGGAGCCATCAGGCGGTCCTGAACGAGCACCAGGCCCTCCATGACTCCCTGACCGGATTGCCCAACCGGATCCTGCTCCGGGATCGCGTCCAGCAGGCAATCCTCAACTGCCAGCGCGACAAATGCGGGCTGGCCGTCATGATCATGGATCTCGACCGATTCAAGGAGATCAACGACACCCTGGGGCATCACAACGGAGACCTCCTCTTGAAACGAATCGGACCGCGCCTCCGAGCCTGTTTGCGCCAGAGTGACGCCGTTGCGCGTCTTGGCGGTGATGAATTCGCCGTGCTGCTGCGAAAGCTCGACGACGGCTCGACCGCAACCCAGGTAGCCGCCAAGCTTCGCAAGAGCTTCGAGCATCCTTTCGACTTGCAGGGATTGAGCCTCAACGTGGAGCCAAGCATCGGAATTGCGTTGTATCCCGATCATGGAGCCGATGCCGACGTGCTGCTTCAGCACGCCGACGTGGCCATGTACATAGCCAAAGAGAACCGAAGCGGCTTCACCACCTACGTCGCCGAACAGGATCAGTACAGCGCCAAGCGATTAGCGCTCGCAGGCGAGCTCAGGCGCGCCCTGGACGATCGCCGGGAGGAAGAGCTGCTTCTCTATTACCAACCAAAGGCCGAGCTCAACAGCGGGCGAGTCGTAGGAGTCGAGGCCCTCCTTCGGTGGCTGCATCCACGCCATGCGCTCATGCTCCCGGACGATTTCATCCCCGTGGCGGAGCACACGGGACTTATCCGACCGCTCACCCTCTACGCTATCGACGCTGCCCTCGAGCAACTGCGCCGGTGGCAGGGCGTCTGCCCCGACCTGACCGTCGCCATCAATCTCTCGGTGCGCAATCTCCTGGACCGCCACCTCCAGGATGATGTCGCCCGCCTGCTCGAGAAATGGGTGATCGCCCCCCATCGCCTGAGGCTCGAGATAACCGAGAGCGTCATCATGACCGACACGAAGCGATCCCTGGCGGCCCTCGCCGCGCTGCATGAGATGGGTGTCCGTTTGTCGGTGGATGACTTCGGCACGGGCCATTCATCCCTGACCTACCTCAAGCAGCTGCCGGTGAGTGAAATCAAGATCGATAAGTCCTTCATCATGAATATGTCGGCGACGTCTAACGACGCCGTAATCGTCCGATCGACGATCGACCTCGGACGCAACCTCGGTATGCAGGTGGTGGCCGAGGGGGTCGAAAGCGAGGTGATCTGGAACCAACTCAGCCTTCTCGGCTGCGACCTCGCCCAGGGCCATTACGTGACCCGGGCTCTATCCGCACAGGACATGACCGAGTGGCTCGGGCACGGCGGACAAGCGATCGGGGCGAGCCGGCTGTTGCCTCGCCCGGTGGTGGGGCCCTTATGGCTCGATCCGGATCCCTCCCCCCGCTTATAGCGCCGGGACGCGTTGCGCCTCCGTTAGCATCCGTCGGTGATGACTTCAGCATCCGGGTTGCCCTACGAGGGGACCATCCACGAATCGTTGGGTGTAGATGTGGTGGAGGCCTCACCGGACCGGGTCGTGCTCGAGATGGAAGTCGGGCCGAAGGTGCACCAGCCCTTCGGTCTCCTTCACGGAGGAGCTTCAGCCGTCATGGCCGAGAGCGCCGCATCGATCGGCGCCTATCTCAACTGTGACCCGGCCACAGAGGTTGCCGTGGGAATCGAGCTGAGCGTCAGCCATCTGCGTGCCCGGCGTGCCGGCAGGGTCCGGGCGACGGGCAGGCCGATCCGAAAGGGACGGTCCCTTCACGTCTGGACGGTCGACATCACCGATCAGGACGACTCGCCGGTGGCCGCGGCCCGCTGCACCGTGGCCATTCGGCCCCGCTCCGATTAGCCTCTGCGAGGAGTCCCGGGCGCTCTTAAGGGTGGCGACGCCGGTCTTATCCTTGCCATCGTGAACACGACCCCTACCCGAGCGCTGGTGGTCTCGGCGCATCCGGATGACATGGAGTTCGCCGCCGCCGGAACCCTCGCCAAATGGGCGGACCAGGGAACGGAGGTGACGCTGTGCATAGCCACGGACGGCTCGACCGGCACCCAGGACCGAAGCATGATGGGCGATCGCCTGGCAGTGCTCCGAGCAGACGAGGCCAGTGATGCAGCCGCCGTCCTGGGCCTCAAAGAGATCGTATGGCTTGGGCACCGGGACGGTTATGTGGAGTACTCGCTGGGCCTCCGGCGCGATATTGCCCGGGTGTTCCGCCGTTTCAGGCCACACCGCTTCATGGTCATGGATCCGGCGTCCACGGTGGAGGACCGCTTCGTCAATCATCCCGATCATCGAGCGGTCGGCCAGGCGTCGCTGGATACGGTGCTGACTGCGGGGACGACTCCAGGACACTTTCCGGAGTTGCTCGAGGAGGGCCTCGAGCCGTGGCGAGGCCTGCGCGAGCTGTGGATCATGGGGCCGGGGTTCAAGCCCGTTGTGTCGGACATCTCCTCGACGATCAACCGCAAGGTCGAGGCGTTGCTGTGCCACGCAAGCCAGCTCGGGGACGAATCCGAACGCGAGAAGGTGGACGCCTGGCTTCGGGAGTTCTCCGCCGCCCAGGGGGCCAAGGGGGGATTCGGCTACGGGGAGTCGTTCCAGATCATCACCCAGGGGCCGGGTTTTCACGATGAGGAACCGCTGGCCGACGATTATCTCGACCTGGCGAGCGCCCCCGCCGACCCGCGCGCGTAATCGGAACATTCGGCCAACCGAACGTGTTTAGGCCCCATGACCAGGTAAAACGCACCCCGCCCGCTGGAGTTAGGTGGCCCTAACTGCTAGACTGACCGCAGGCATCGCTATCAGGAGGATTCACCATGGCCACCGAAGCCGAGGATCTCAAACTTCAAGAGGAGAACGCCGCCGTCCGCGACCTGAAGGGCAGCTACAAGTACGGCTGGCACGACGCGACCTCCTACGACACCAAGCCCGAGAAAGGGCTTTCGCACCAGGTCATCGACATGATGAGCGACCGCAAGGACGAGCCCGACTGGATGCGCAAATTCCGCCACAAGTCCCTCGACATCTTCTACCGGAAACCGATGCCGAGCTGGGGTGCGGACCTGTCGGGAATCGACTTCGAGAACATCTACTACTACATCAAGCCGACCGACATGGTTGGGTCGTGGGATGACATGCCCGACGACATCAAGGCCACCTGGGACAAGCTCGGGATCCCCGAGGCCGAGAAGAACTACCTGGGGGGCGTGACCGCTCAGTACGAAAGCGAGGTTGTCTACCACAAGACCAAAGAAGAGCTCGAGAACCGCGGGATCCTGTTTATGGACATGGATTCGGCGCTGCGCGAGCATCCCGAGATCGTCAAGCAGTACTTCGGCACGGTCATCCCGCCGGCCGACAACAAGTTCTCGGCGCTCAACTCGGCGGTCTGGTCGGGCGGCTCGTTCATCTATGTGCCCCCCGGCACCGAGGTGGAGATTCCGCTTCAGGCCTATTTCCGCATCAATCAGGAGAACATGGGCCAGTTCGAGCGAACCCTCATCGTCGTCGACGAGGACTCCTGGGTCCACTACGTCGAGGGATGCTCGGCGCCGATCTACTCGAGCGACTCGCTCCACTCTGCGGTGGTCGAGATCGTCGTGAAGCCACGCGGGCGCTGCCGGTACACGACCATCCAGAACTGGTCCAACAACGTCTACAACCTCGTCACCAAGCGCACGGCGGTCGAGGCGGGCGGGGTCATGGAGTGGGTCGACGGCAACCTCGGGTCCAAGGTGACCATGAAGTACCCGTCGGTCTACCTTCTGGGCGAACGCGCCAGAGGCGAGGTGCTCTCGATCGCCTACGCGGGCGAGGGGCAGCACCAGGACGCGGGGGGCAAGGTCATCCACGCGGCGCCTAACACCCAGAGCTCGATCACGTCGAAATCGATATCGAAGGACGGCGGCCGGGGCGGCTACAGGGGTCTGGTACGGATCGAAGAGGGCGCCCACCACTCCAAGTCGCACGTGATCTGCGACGCGCTGATCCTTGACGACGCCTCCCGCTCCGACACCTATCCGTACATGGAGATCGAAGAAGAGAACGCCGCGGTGTCCCACGAGGCCACGGTGTCCAAGGTCTCGGACGAGCAGCTCTTCTATCTCATGTCCCGGGGCCTGTCGGAGACCGAAGCGATGCAGATGATCGTGCGCGGCTTCATCGAGCCGATCACGAGGGAACTGCCGATGGAGTATGCGGTCGAGCTTCAGCGCCTCGTCGAGCTCCAGATGGAGGGCTCCGTAGGCTGAACCGCCTGCCGAGTGGGTCGCGAATGGGAACGGTTCACATGGCTCGCCCACTCGACCGAAATTTGGGTTAGGAGACGCTCGTTTAGATGGCCGACAGACTCACCAGGGACGCCGTCGAGCGCCTCGCCGATCGGCTAGGAGAGCCTGGATGGCTCGCCGAGCGCCGGCTCGAGGCGTTTGATCTCTTCTCCAAGATGGACCCCCCGGACCCTCGGGGCGAGGAGTGGCGTTACACCGACGTTCGCCGCTTCGACTTCGCCAGGTTCGGCGCGCCGGCACCCTCCATGGCCCCACCCGTGCTCCCCGGCGAGCTCGCCGGCAGGGGAGTCATCTTCACCGACTTCGCCACCGCCGCACGCGATTGCCCCGAGCTCCTCAAAGAGCACTTCTTCACCGATGTACCGGTGGACGAGCACAAATTCACCGCGCTTCACGGCGCCTTCCACTCCGACGACGTGCTGCTTTACGTGCCCCGCGGCGTCGAGGTCGACCTGCCGCTCGAGGTGGCGCGCCGAGTATCGCCCGGTGGATCGACCTTTCCCCATACCTCCATCGTCCTCGAAGACACCGCAAGTGTGACTCTGGTCGACAGTTTCTCGTCGGAGGAGTTCTCAGACGATGCCTTATGTTCGAGCGTGGTCGAGATCCAGGCGGGGCGGGGCGCAATCGTGAACTACATCTCCCTGCAGAGCTGGGGGCGCGCCGTGTCTCACTTCCAGACCCAGCGCTTCACCGGCTACCGCGACTCGACCGTCCGCAGCCTTGCCGTGAACCTCGGCTCCTCCTTCGCACGGACCCAGGTGGAGTCGGTGCTCAAAGGCGAAGGCGCGTTCTCCGAGATGCTGGGCCTCTACTTCGCCGACGCCGATCAGCACTTCGCCCAGAGAACGCTTCAGTACCACGATGCTCCTCACGCCACCTCGGACCTGCTCTACAAGGGGGCCCTCAAGGAGGACTCCCGCTCCGAGTACTCTGGCCTGATCAAAGTGTCAAAGGGAGCGCAGGGGACGGACGCCTATCAGGCGAACCGCAACCTCGTGCTGTCCGACAACGCCATGGCCCATTCGATCCCCCAGCTCGAGATAGAAGCGAACGAGGTGCGCTGCACGCATGGGGCGACGGTGGCACCGGTCGAAGAAGAGCATCTTTTCTATCTGATGAGCCGCGGCATCGACCGGGTAACGGCGCAGAAGCTCGTGGTCTTCGGCTTTTTCGGGGAAGTGCTGGACCGTATCCGCCTGCCGGGCGTGCGCGACGGCCTGTCCGACGCGATCTCGGCAAAGGTCGAAAGCGGCGCCCGCCTGGAAGTAGCGGTTTAGTGCCTCGGCGCCCAGATCAGCGACGCATTCGAGCGACGAGGCACGTGTTGTGACGATGGCCCGCACGCATTTCACGGAAGCTGCAAGGATGTCCGACATCCCCGACGGTGGCACCAGGCAGGTCGAGATCGACGGCGTCCTCGTGGGGTTGTTTCGGGCGGGCGCGACGATCTACGCGATCGGCGATGTCTGTACGCACCAGGAGGCGTACCTAACCGAGGGAGATTGGGAGCCTGAAGAGCTCGAGGTCGAGTGCCCTCTCCACGGCTCGCGTTTCGATGTCTGCACCGGGGGCGTTCGCATTCTTCCTGCAACCAAGCCGGCGGTCGCATATGAGGTGAAGATCGAGGACGACGTCATCTCCGTGGGTCCTCCCTTAAAGCGCGTTGAGGAGTGATAGGGCATGGGTGACAAGCTGCTGGAGATAGAAGATCTCCACGTCGAGATCGAAGGCAACGAGATTCTCAGGGGTCTCAATCTGTCCATGGACAAGGGCGAGATCCACGCGATCATGGGGCCAAATGGGTCGGGCAAGTCGACGCTTGCCTATGTGCTCACCGGACGGCCCGGTTACGAGGTGACGGCGGGAAAGATCTTTTACAAGGGCGAAGACATCATGGATCTCGCGCCGGACGAGCGCGCCCAGCGCGGCATCTTCCTTGCGTTCCAGTATCCGACCGAGGTGCCCGGGGTCTCGGTCGTCAACTTCATGCGGACGGCCTACAATGCCATTCACGCAGACAAGCCGAAGTCGGCTATGGCCTTTCGGATGTATCTGCAAGAAAAGATCGATCTGCTCGAGATCCCCAGTGAGCTCGTCGATCGCTATGTGAACCAGGGCTTTTCCGGCGGCGAGAAGAAGCGGAACGAGGTCCTGCAGATGGCCGTTCTCACTCCCGAGCTCGCGATCATGGACGAGACCGATTCCGGTCTGGACATCGACGCACTGAAGCACGTAGCGGCGGGCGTCAATAAGCTGGCCACGCCCGATGTCGGAATAATGCTGATCACTCACTACCAGCGGCTGTTGAACTACATCAGTCCGGACGTGGTGCACGTGCTCATGCACGGGCAGGTCGTGAAATCGGGCGGGTTCGAGCTCGCCGAGCGCCTCGAGGCAGAGGGCTACGCCGGGCTCGCCAGGGAATTTGGCCTCAGCCAGGAAGCCATTGCCGAGGTCCAAAAGCTGGAGAAAGCCAGGGCCTAGGCCGTGTCCCTGCCGCTCGACCCCGAGACCCTCCGCAAGGACTTTCCGATCTTCGACACGCTTGCGCGCGGCAAGCGTCTCGTCTACCTCGACTCTGCGGCCACGAGTCAGAAGCCTCAGCAGGTCATCGATCGCATGGTTCGCTTCTACGAGTCCGAGAACGCCAACGTTCACCGAGGCATCTACGAGCTGGCGGAGCGCGCGACGGTCGCATACGAGGCGGCGCGCGAATCCTGTGCGCGTTTCGTTCGCGCTCGAAGCCATCGCTCGATGGTCTTCACGCGCGGGACCACCGAAGCGATCAACCTCGTGCGATTCACCTGGGGGCGGGCCAACGTCCACGCCGGGGACGAGATCTTGCTGACCGAGATGGAGCATCACTCGAACCTCGTCCCGTGGCAGCTCTTGGCCCAGGAATCGGGAGCAACCCTGCGCTTCCTTCCCATAGACGACGACGGAAAGCTTC
>JALZIQ010000089.1 GCA_030860205.1 Actinomycetota bacterium
GAGGCCGTCTCGCTCGTCCTGGTTCTGCTCTGATCTAGGTCCCTCTGAGACTTGGGCATCTTCCCTCCTTCTTCTCAGGCTTGCTCAATGAGTCTCGTGGACATGGTCATCCTCCTCCACGGCGACCTCGTCCTCCACCCGCTCTTCGGCCAGCGCGGCATACTCAAGTGACTCGAGCATCAACTCTTGACCTCCGACGATGTCGACGTCGGCGCTGCCACAGTTCCGACACAGTGGCACGAAATCGTCGGATTCCGTTTCGGCTCCACAGGACTTACAGGCCGTGCGAACCGGCAGAAACGTGAGATCCACCTCTGCGTCCTGTGCCACGCTCCCGGTCGCAGCCATCTCGAAGGCCTGGCCAAACGCCTCGGGGACGACGCGGTGCATGGTCCCCACTCTCAGACGAAGGCGCCTCACCCGACGACCCTGAGCCCGGCGCTCAACGGCCTCAACGACTCCTTCACACATGCCTAGCTCGTGCATCAGACCCGAATCCCGTTCACATCGACCGTATCCTCAAATACCGTTTCATCTCCGGTATGTTCTGCACCAGCGCATACGCCAGCGCCACTCCCAGACCTCCCCAAACCAGTCGCCTCAACTTCAGGCCTCCTCTCTAGTCCACAACTCCGACATACCGACCGTGTCCTTTGATTGTCCGGCTGGTGCCGGTCCCTGCTCTACTAGCTCGCAGACGACCTGAACGGCTTCTTCCACTGCGGCCGAGACAACGTCACTCAGCCCGATCCCCTCTTCTAAATCGGCCGGCTCGCACCCCACAATCAAGACGTTGGTCGCTTTTCCTCCAAGAGTGTCGAGCAACGCCAGAACGGAATCAGGACTCATACTGTGTGCGTCGACTGCCGCCGAATGAGCATCCTCCGGTTCATGTTGGATGACGTAGATTGTTCCGGGGGGGTCTCCTCTCGACACCGTGTCGACCAGGATCGTCATCTTGTAGTCCTCGAGCATCTCGTATGCGAGGTGAACACCCCGGATCCCGATGTCTTCTACTTTCACGTGATCGGGGAGGTTCTCCGAAGCCAGTCTTCGGGCGACTTCCACTCCGAAACCGTCATCTCCCAAAAAGATGTTGCCGAGCCCGGCGACGAGAATGGGATCGGTCATTGCGTCCCTTCCACCTGGGTTGTGTCGCCCTCCAGCGGAACGACCTCGTCCGGAGAGAAGTACAGGAACCGGCCGTACCACTGGTGGAGGTCACTTGCCGGATCGTCCTCGAGCGTCACCGCAACGTGCGTCTCCCCGTCCACATCCCGAAGGACCTTTTCGACGCGCGCCGAACGCCCGTTCACGAAGATGTCCTGTGCGTCGGCTCGGCGCAGAGGGCGCAGAAGGACCCGGCTGCCCTTGCCTACATCGGTCCCGGCCACGCGGACACGATCGTCCTCCGGATTCACGGCGTCTCCATTCAGAAACCTTTCGAAGTCCGACCCGAAGTCGGTTCCCTGCAGCGCGTCTGGGGTGGAGGGCTCCGGCTGCTCCGCCTCGCTCCAACTCGTGGGTCCCTGTCCTGTGATGGCTTTGAGGCCCCGGACCGCCCCGTGCAGCCGCGACATCACCTCTGGCGGCATGATGTCGCACCGATCGATGATTGCCGCTGCCCTCTCGTCTGTGGCCCTCGCCTCCTGCTTCTCCTCCTCGGTCAGGGTCATCACGCGGAGCGCCAGTAGCTCGTCGATCTCGGTCGCGTCGAAGAACTCCCCCGGGCTTTCCGCGGCAACCTCCGGGTAGTCGTACAGGATGATGGGGGCCGACAACATCACCTCTCTGGTCCCCTCCTCACCCACGATCACGGGCCATGTGTGCCTGTTCTCGCATGCCCCGGCGGCCTCCTTGGCCCACTCGGGCGGATCGATGAGCGACACAAAGGCGCCGTCCTTGACTCGCAGGAGCGTGTGCACGGCAACCAGAGATCTGGTCAACGCATCCTCCCGGGACCCATTGGGCCTATCCCACGGCGCCAGGTTGCCCACGTGGACGCGCAGCCTTACCAGCTTGCCGTCGTCAAGCGCTTCGCCCGCCAGCCGGACCACGCCCTCGAGCGCCGACCGCCGCCGGATGATCCGCCCCGTGACTTGCCCGTCGGCGTCCGCAACCTGCTCGAAGTCCTCCCCTCCGGCGATCGTGAAAGGCACCCGATGCTCCTCTCCAAGAAGCGCCTCCACCGGGAACGTGCCCACGTCGATCTCCCGGTCGACGCCCTCGTCCCAAGGAAGCATCTGGCTGCCGTCCACCTCGAGGGCGTCCACCGGCTGGTAGGCGTCGCCCTCCATCTTCTCAAAGCGCCGGCGCTGAACCTGCAGGAAACGTATCCCCACGGTGACAAGCGCGCCATTCCCCGGCTCGACCAGACATTCGGTCTGCATCGAGCACGTGTCAGACCCCTGAAGGTTGTAGGTCTGCGGCAGGAGAACCCCGAACTGCCACCGAACCTGGTTCTTGTTCGAAGACGCGCGGTAGGGGTAGAGCACATATCCCTCGTAGAGGACCGTATCGGCGACCTTTTTCGCCATCTCGAACGGCCCGGCCTCAGTGGTCATCCGTCGACTCCTCGAGCAGGGCCTGCATCACGCTCTCCCACGTCGCCAGACCCCGGCGCGCCTTGAAGATCTGCAGCTCGTGCATCGTCTCCCTGGGCAATCTCAGCCAACCGCTGTTGGGAAAGTGCCGATCCATGGCCTCCCGCACCATCTCCACCGGAAGCCCATACTGCGCCTCCTTGTCCCACGGCACCTGTTCCACGCTGAACCCGGTCTGGCCCTTCGAGAACACCGTTCCGCTGTAAAGCGTCAGGAGCGGTATCTCGCCGCCTTCGAGAGAGTTCAGATAGCTCGCCCAGGCCACCTCGAGGTCGTAGGTGCTGGTGATCGGCACCTCGATCACGGTGCTGCCCCGAAAACCCGGGACCGTCAGCGCCTCGGTCGTCCATTGCATCGGCTTGAGGGTCTCGCCCCATCTCTTCGTCTCCCCGAATAGATCCCGAAGAGCCTCCGACTCTCTGGTCGTGTAACGGCGGCGCTGTGGCTCGATCCGTATCTGGCACCGCAGCATTATCGAGTGAATGACCTCGCCCGTCGTCTCCGAGATCCGCACCTTGAGGGTCACCGTCGGAAGAACCGCGTAGTGTTCGGCCCGAGCCTCCACCACGTCGAATACCAGCTCGCTCATCGGTGCCTCCAGGATCGGGAACGCCGGCCTTCTTACGGAGCCTGGAGAAGAAGCGTTCGATCTCCTGCCATGCCTCCCTGCCGCCCTCGAAGCCCTTCCAGTGCATCCGAATCAGGCCCACGAGCTCATAGCACGCATCCATAGGGACGACGTAACAATCGATGCGATCTCCGGCCTTTTGTACCAAGAGCGCTTCGACATCGGGCTGGATCGTTTCCAGCACGGGGTTCGCGGCAACGATCTGGTCCCAGACCTCGATGGACAGGAGGGACTCCGTCGCTCCGCCGGGGCTGGGGTAGAAGGCGACCGTCTTTCCCGTCGAAGAGTTGTAGAAGAAAAAGGCCATGCCCACAGGTATCTGAAGCTGCTCCCACTGCCATTGGGCGATCTGGAATCCAGGGTCATAGATGTATCGGTCGGGAACCGCGCGGAAGTTGCCGAGGCTGGCGCCCTCAGGTGTGAACAACAGGTAGCAGGCGCGGCAGGTACACATGAGATTTCGTTTGGCAACGTTGACGACGTGCGAGTGCTCGTCCGCAATGCCCTCACCGCACATCTCGCATCGCTCTCCGGCCCTTACGGGTCGCGGGCGCTCCAGAAAGCGTCTCAAAGCGGCGGGCGCCCGAACCCCTTCTCCTGAAGTCACTTAAGCGCTCACCCCGGCACCGCGACTTCGATGACGCCATTGTCCTCCAGAAGGGGGAGGGGAGCGAGGTGGAGAGACCCGGCACGCCCGGCGCCGAGGGCGCGCCCTGCCCGCCTCACGTCATAGGTTTCGCCACACCAGGGACAGGAGAGCACTTCACCCACGAGAGCACCCCCTTCGAGGTTGTGCGCGCAGGCCGGGCACAGATCCCTATAGGCAAGCACACTGTCATCCAACTTGCAGAACAGGACCCTGCCTCCGTCCAGATCCCTTACGGCCATAGAACCTGCCACGAGGTTTCCGATCTCGGCGACCTTTATCCATTGAGAAGCGCCGCCGTTGTTGTGTGGCTCGAGCGGCTGGGGTGGTCCTATTCCGATTTGCAGCAGCCCGCCGGTGGACGTTTCGACCGGCTCGGCCTCCTGGGCGCCTTCGGCTTCAATCTTCGTCACCTCGGGCGCCGCCTCGTAGATCGCTTTCTCGATCGCCATCCTGAGCGTCACCGTCGATGAAGGGCACCCCTCGCAGCTTCCCTTGAGGCGTAGATGTACCACGCCCTCGTCGGTCACCCCGAGGTACTCCACGTCACCCTTGTGCGACCCCAGGTAGGGACGGACCGAAGCAAGCGCCCGCTCGATACGGGTGGCGAGGTCGTGGGGGTGCAAGTCGTGCAGGATGAGCATGCTCGCCACCAAGTCATCCTGGGCGAGCCGGTCGATGAGTAGCTCGCCGTCGGGTGCTTCGAACACGATCTCGAGCATCCGCCGGATGGTGGCGCCGTAGAGCTCGACAGCGGTGTTCATCAGCAGCTCGATCTTGGTGCGGGCTTCCGCATCCACAACCGAGCCGAGATCCTCGAGCAGCCGTTCGATTCTGTCGCCGGCCGCCAGCAAGTCGGTCTGCTCGCTCACTATCCCCCTCGTAAGACGGGGGCGTCACCGCCCCCGTCTAGCTAACCTAAAGATCGATTGTATTTACTCAGGAGTGTTCAAGAGGCTAGGCGCGTGCCTCTTCTCGACGACCTTGCCGTTGCCCACATACATGTGAACGCCGCAGGGTAGACAGGGGTCGAAGCTCCGCACCGTGCGCATGATGTCGATGCCCTTGAATTTGTCGGGCGGATTCTCCTCGAAGATCGGCTGTCCTTGCACCGCGTCCTCATACGGTCCCGGCGTCCCGTAAACGTCACGGGGGCTGGCGTTCCATGGAGTCGGCGGATACGGGTGGTAGTTGGCGATCTTCCCGTCCTTGATAACCAGGTGATGGGACAGCACACCGCGAACCGCTTCTGTGAACCCACATCCGATGCCCTCGTCGGGAACCTCGAAATCGCTCCATGTCTTCGTGTAACCGGCGCGCACCTCGTTGAGAGCATTCTCGACGAAGTGAAGGGCGCAGGCGGCCGCGTATGCCTGGAAGTAGGTCCGGGCACGGTCGCGCTCGATGGTATTGCTCCACTGGGGCACTTTCCACTTGAGATTGGCCTCCGGCAGCGAGACCGTCTTGGGGAGGTTGATCTCGACGCCGTCGCCAACCGCCTTGATGTATCCGATGTCCACCAGGCGCGCCCGCGCGGTGGCCCACAGTCGCGCGAGGGGACCTCCACCGGTGTCGAGGGCGAGGTCCTCCTCGCCGTTGAACCAGCGGGGCGACATCACCCAGGTGTAGTTGGCATCGAAATCCCGCTTCTGAGGCTTGGGGATGGTGTGCTGGTTCCAGGGGTGCCGGCCGTCAACCGGGTTTCCGAGGGGGTCGTGCGTGACGAACTTCTCGCCGCCCTCCCAGTCCTCGTAGTAGGAGCTTCCCAACAGAATGCGAATGCCCAGGTTTATGTCTACGAGGTCGGTGGTGACGAGCTCGCCGTCGACGACCACACCGGGCGTGACGAACATCTTTCGGCCCCAGTCCGACATGTTTTCGTACTTGAAGTCGCAGTGCTGCGGGTCCTGGAAGCTGCCCCAACAACCCAACAGGGTCCTGCGCTCGCCGACGTGCTCGTAGCCCGGCAGCGCCTCGTAGAAGAAGTCGAACAGGTCGTCGTGGAGGGGCACAGTCGTCTTCATGAACTCGACGTAACGCATCAAGCGCGTGAGGTAGTCGGTGAACAGTTGGATCGTCGCGACGGTTCCCACACCACCCGGGTAAAGAGTCGAGGGGTGAACGTGGCGGCCCTCCATAAGGCAGAACATCTCGCGCGTCCGCCGGCTCTGATCCAAAGCCTGGCGGTAGAAGTCGCCAGTGAAGGGGTTCAGGGCAGTCATGATGTCGGCGATGGTGCGGTAGCCATGGACACCTGCGTTGGGAGCCTCGGTCTGCTTCGCCTTCTCCCACACGCCGGGGTTGGTCTCGCGCACCATCTGCTCGCAGAAGTCCACGCCGACGAGGTTCTCCTGGAAGATGTTGTGGTCGAACATGTACTCGGCAGCCTCACCGAGATTGACGATCCACTCTCCTAGATGCGGGGGCTGCACTCCGTAGGCCATGTTCTGGGCGTAGCACGAGCACGTGGCGTGGTTGTCGCCGCAGATGCCGCAGATCCGGCTGGTGATGAAGTGCGAGTCGCGCGGGTCCTTGCCCTTCATGAAGATGCTGTAGCCGCGGAAGATCGACGAGGTGCTGTAGCACTCCGCCACCTCTTTTTTCTTGAAGTCGATCTTGGTGTAGATGCCCAGGCTGCCGACGATCCTGGTGATCGGATCCCACGCCATCTCGACAAGATTGTCGCTGCTGTCCTTTTTCGCCCGACCTGAGACCTTTGCCTCAGCAACCCTTGTCACCGTGTGTCCCCTCCTGACCTCTTAGACGATTTTCTTCTCCGCCTTCACAATTCTTTGCGCCAGACCGGTTACCAGGTTGGCTTGTGGCCGGTCAACAGCTCCGAACCTCGCTTCCGCCACTTGGGCTCCTTGTCGACGGTGTTGAAGGTGAAAGTACGCATGCTCCTGACGATCCTGCCGTAGGCGCTGCTTGCCGCACCCGATACGGTGCTGCCGGGCGGCTCGTCCATAAACGGCATGAACTTGTCCGGGAAGCCGGGCATGGTGCAGGCGATGCAAATCCCACCGACGTTCGGGCACCCGCCGATACCGTTCATCCAGCCCCGTTTGGGGACGTTGCACTTGACCACTGGGCCCCAGCATCCGAGCTTGACTATGCACTTGGGCGACCCATACTCCGTTGCGAAATCCCCCTGCTCGTAGTAGCCGGCGCGATCACACCCCTCGTGGACCGTCTGGCCGAACAGCCACAGCGGACGTAGGGACTCATCGAGCGGGATCATCGGCGCCGAGCCTGCGGCCTGGTAGAGCAGGTAGAGGATCGTCTCGGACAGGTTGTCCGGCTGGATGGGGCAGCCCGGCACGCACACCACCGGGATGCCGGCCTTCGAGCGCCAGTTCCAGCCGAGGAAGTCCGGGACCCCCATCGCGCCCGTGGGGTTGCCGGCCATCGCATGGATCCCGCCGTAGGTGGCGCAGGTGCCGGCCGCCAGCACGGCAAGCGCCTTCGGAGCAAGCCGGTCCAGCCACTCGGACGTCGTTATCGGCTGTCCGGTCTCCGGATCGTTGCCGAATGCGGCCCAGTAGCCCTCCTCTTTGATTGCCTCGTTGGGGATCGACCCCTCGATCACGAGCACGAACGGATCGAGCTCGCCGCGATCGGCCTTCCAGAACCAGTCCATGAACTCGTCGCCGACCTGGTAGTCGATCAGAGGCCAGTGAAACTGCACCCTGGGAAGACCGGGCAGGGCGCCCAGGGCTATCTCTTCGATCGTCGGCTGGGTTGCCGCGGTGAGGGCCACGGAGTCGCCGTCGCAACTGAGCCCGGCGTTGATCCACAGGACGTGCACATCGACTTCGGGCTGCCCATGCTCGTCGACGTCGGTGCGTGCCATCGTGTCCGCCTCAGAACTCATGAAGAGCCTCCTCCAGGTCGAGCCGTCCGCTTGGGGCAAGGGAGCAACGAGGACCTGGTCTCATGCCCATCCACCCCTCAGCAAACGACACACGAACAACAGGTCCGGTGTGAGTCTCGCGTCTCCCGGCACTCTATCTGTCGGCCTGGTAAGCGGGCAAGTCACATCCAGGAGAAGAGCGAAGCTGCGCCTCAGCCTGGGTGGGAGAAGTGGTGGGTGGGTGGGAGAAGTGGTGGGTGCGCGTGACCTCCCAGCCGGCGCCGGACTCAGCCGAGAAGGTCATTCAGGAGCCCTCGCAGGACGTGATACTGCGTTGCCTGAGCCTCCTGGATGCGCGGGATGTAGTCGGCATCCACCGTATGGCAGCGATCGCAAACCTCGGCCAAACGTCCTCCTCCATAACCTGCAAACCCAACCGTCAGCAACCCGCGGCGGCGCGCCTCGTCGAGAGCCGCAAGAACATTGCGCGACCCCCCGCTGGTTGAGATGGCCACGGCCACGTCCCCCGGGCGGCCGTAGGCGATGACCTGACGGGCGAAGACGTTGTCGAAGCCGATGTCGTTCCCGATGGCCGTCAGGACCGCCGAGTCATTCGTGAGCGACACTGCCCGTATCGGCGAACCATCGCAGGGAGGGGCGACCAGGTCTCCGACGAGGTCCTGTGCATCGGTTGCAGACCCGCCGTTGCCGAAAACGAGCACCTTTCCGCCGCCTTCGATGCGTCCGGCGATCAGCCCCGCCGTCTCCAGCAGCCCTTCGGGATCCATCGATCCCGCGCGAAGCGCCACCACGTCGTCCGCCTTCTGGAGGATCGACCGGCTGATCTCCGAGACGACGCCGGCGAGGTCGGTTTCCGCCCCCTTCAAGAACGGATAGAGGAAGCTGGATCGCCCCGTGTCGTGTGCGCGTCCGGGCGACGAGGCGCCACCCTGATCAACCAGCAGCCCCTTGTGCTCGAAGAACACATGGACGAGCTCCCACAGCACGTGATAGAGCGTCTCGTGCACCTCCTGCACGATGAAGGGATCGTCGGAGGCAACCTCGAACCGGTGCTCGGCCGACGCCGCTCCGGTTGATCCCCCGCCGAGGAATATCGCCAGCATCCCGGCCGCCTCGGCCTCCCTCAGCGCCGCGGCGACGCTATCCGCACCAGGGTCGTGGGGGCTGTGAACCATGCCCAGGGCGATGTCTCCCGGCGCGCCGAGCGTCAGGAGCTGATGGCTGAAGGCGTCACGCCGGTCCCCGTATGCCAGGGCGAGGGTCGACACGATGTCATTCGGGAGGGCCAGAGCCGGCAGAGCCCGCTTGCCCACGATGACGGGGTGGACGAATTCAACCGAGACGTGCTGTGCATCGCTGGCCGCCGCGCCTGGGCCGAACGCAATCAGGACACCGTCACGTGCGAAGCGGCGCGCCATCGCATGGCACAGGTGCGCAAGACGGTCTGCATTGGCATGGAAGAAGGCGCTGACGACCTCACCGCGCTCGAGGTAGGCGTCGTGCACCAGCTTCGTCCGGTTCCGTGTCCCGCCCTGCAACCCGACTCCTTCCTCCCCAATGGTCACATCGCCAAGCTCCCCGCCCGCCCGATCGCGCTGTGTACCACCTTGGCGCTCTACCAGGCCTGACCCGACCCTTCAGTGTTTCGGAGAGCTAACAGATCCGGGGCAGCGGATCCCCGATGAGCATGTCCATGATCCGGGTCCCACCAAAGCCCGTGCGCACGAGCACCATCCCCTGCGGCTCCTCTGCAACCGCGCCTACGACGCACGCGTGCTCGCCGCCGGGGACCGCCTGCAGTGCCGAGAGGGCATCGGCGGCTCGTTCGGGTCCCACCACGGCAAGCAGTTTGCCCTCGTTTGCCACGTACATCGGGTCGATGCCGAGGATCTCGCATGCACCCTGCACGGCCGGATGCACCGGGACGCTGGCCTCGTCGAGGATCACCCCCAGGTTCGCATCGAGCGCAAGCTCGTTCAACACGGTGGCAACACCGCCTCTGGTCGGATCGCGCATTACGCGGAGGTCTTCGCCGGCCGCTCCCATGATCGCGGCGGCCTGCTCCCATATCGGTGCGGTGTCCGATGTGATGTCGGCGTCGAGGTCGAGCTCTCCCCGCGCCAGCATGATCGCCATGCCGTGATCCCCGATGAACCCGGAGCACAACACGACGTCGCCGGGCCGGATCGACTGCCCGCTCAACTCGAACCCAGAACGTCGCACACCCAGACCGGTGGTCGTTATGTACATGCCGTCGGCCTTGTTTCGCTCCACGACCTTCGTGTCGCCCGTCACGACACTCACGCCTGCGTTGCGGGCGGCCTCCGCCATGGCCTCGGTCTCGGCGCGAAGGACGTCCGAGTGGAGACCCTCTTCGACGATAAAAGCCGCCGCAATAGCGATGGAGTGGGCACCAGACACCGCGAGATCGTTGACGGTTCCATTGATCGCGAGCTCGCCAATCGACCCTCCCGGGAACCGGAGCGGCTTGACGACGAAACCATCGGTCGTGAGGGCCAGAGGTGCGCCCGCGATGTCGAGTCGGGCGGCGTCGTTCAGCTCGGCCAGGGCCTCGTTGGAGAACGCCCGGGCGAACAGCCCTTCCACGAGTGTATGAGTAGCCTTGCCGCCGGCGCCGTGGGCCATGGTAACGCGCTCGTCCCGAAAACGGGGCCGGAGCTTGCGCTGGCGTTCGATCCTGGCGAGGACCTCGTCTTCGAGATCCACCCTTTCAGTTCCCACCTTTAAGCCTGTCCTCTAAGCGCCGGCGCGTTCTTTCGAGCGTGCAAAGCGGCCGAAATTGTAATAGGCGGCGCAGGCGCCCTCTGAGGACACCATGCAGGTCCCGATGGGGGTCTCGGGAGTGCAGGCAGTCCCGAACACCTTGCATTCCCACGGCTTGATTACTCCCTTTAGGACCTCGCCGCACTGACACGCTTTGGGATCGGCCACCCGGACGCCGGGTATTTCCCATCTGAGCTCCGCATCGAAGTCCGCGTACTCCTGCGACAGCTTGAGAGCGCTCTGGGATATGAACCCGAGGCCGCGCCACTCGAAGTAGGGGCGGAGCTCGAACACCCGTTGGAGGATGTCGAGCGCCCGGAGGTTGCCCTCCCACGGGACGACGCGGCCGTACTGGTTCTCGACCTCATTCCGGTCCTCTGTCAGCTGCCTCATGATCATGTAGATCGACTGAAGCAGGTCCAGCGGCTCGAAGCCTGCCACCACCACGGGTTGTCCATAATCGGCGGGGATGAACTCATAGGGACGGCAGCCGATGACGGTCGAGACGTGCCCGGGCCCGATGAACGCATCGAGCCGGAGATCGGGTGATTCGAGCAGCGCCATCAACGGCGGCACTATCGTCACGTGATTGCACATCACGGAGAAGTTCCGCAGCTTCTCAGCCTTCGCCCGCATGAGGGTCAAAGCTGTCGAAGGCGCGGTCGTCTCAAAGCCGATGGCGAAGAAGACGACCTCCTTGTCCGGATTGTTGCGGGCGATCTTCAATGCGTCGAGTGGAGAATAGACAAAGCGAACGTCGGCCCCCTCGGCCTTGACATCCAGCAAACTGCCGTTGCCACCGGGGACGCGCATCATGTCGCCGAAGCAGGTGAAGATGACGTTTGGTTGGCGGGCGATCGAAATTCCGTCATCGACTCTGCCCATCGGTATCACGCAGACGGGACAGCCCGGGCCGTGAACGAGCTCAACTGATTCGGGCAGGTGGTCTTCGATTCCATGCTTATAGATCGTATGGGTGTGCCCTCCGCAAACCTCCATGACCTTGTAATGCCTTCCCGGCTCCGCAAGTGCTGCAATCTCGGAGCCGAGGGTGCGGGCGAGCTCTGCGTCACGGTACTCGTCGACGTATTTCATGGTTCCTCATCCAGTCGGGAGATCGCGATGCCGCCATGAACCAGAAGCCGGTCGCCACTCTTGACCGGTGTCACGAGCTCGACCCCAACCGGGCCTCGCTGGCCGTGGGCGTCCTCACACACTGCGTCGAGCTCTCCCGGCCACACCACGGTCACCGTCACGGCGACGTCTCCGCACACGAGACACCCGTCGATGAGCGAGCAAACTGCGCTGTATGAGTCCGCCTCTACCTGCGGCAAGGCGATAGAGCCGTCGCGGCCGTCGAGGGTCATCCGATATCACTCGCCTTGAGCTGCTCGAGCTCGTCCTCGAATGCCTCGCCCATCCCCTGGAGAAGAGACAACGTCGCAGCCGCCTCGGACTCGTCCACCTTGGAAAGGGCGAAGCCCACGTGTATCAGGACCCAGTCGCCGACATCGATTCCGCCCGGCTCCTCAACGAGCAATCCGATGTTCACGTTGCGTTTCACGCCGCCGACATCGACCTTGGCGATATGCGTGGCGGGATCGACGATCTCTGCGACCTGTCCCGGGATGGCAAGGCACATCGGCTAAGGCCCCCTCTTGTCTTCTTCGTCGCCCCGCATCCTCGCACACTCCCCGGGGGGAGAACACCCGATCACCGAATGGGCTGAGTCTGCATAGCTCACCTCTATCGCCTATTCGGGGCCGTGTCTCGGTCCCCCGGCTCGGCGCGGGATCCGGCGATTACGGCTTGGCCGAGCGCCACGGCTCCGTCGTTCGGGGGAACGCGCCGGTGGACCAACACCTCGAAACCGGCGCCCTCGAGCCCCCT
Source organism: Actinomycetota bacterium (assembly GCA_030860205.1). GTDB lineage: Bacteria > Actinomycetota > CADDZG01 > CADDZG01 > WHSQ01 > JACDDL01. Next base: position 12,426 of record JALZIQ010000089.1, read on the forward strand.
CGTGACCCGTTCGAGCAGGAGCAGGTTCTGCCAGCTCCCTCCCGACAGGGCGACCGTCGCCAATCCCCGCTCGGCCCGCACCCGCTCGCAGGCGCGCCGGAGGCCTTCGGCCAGCCCGTTGTGGAAACGGGCGGCGACCTCGGCCACGGGGGATCCTGCGATCAGGTCCTCGGCTGCGGCCCGCACCAGGGCAACCCCGTCCAGCGCTCCACCCACCAGGGGGAGCGGATAGGCGGCGGCAACCGAGGGATCGGCGGCCTGCTCGAGCTCGGCGGCGGCCTGCCCTTCGTAGCTCACTCGGTCTCGCAGGCCGCACAGCGCCGCGATGGCATCGAAGAGCCGCCCCGCGCTCGAGGTGGGCGGAGAATTCATACCGGTTGCGGCCATGCTCAGTATCGGGCGCCATCCCTCGGCGGTCCGGTCCACGAAGTCGAGGCCGAGGTCATAGGCGCCTTTGCCGAAGGCGGCCTGGAGGTAGACCGCGGCCATGCGCCACGGCTCGCGGACTGCGGCCGCACCCCCCGGCAGAGGCACATAGCGGAGATGGGCGGCCCGTCCATAGCCGGCGAAGTCGCACGTGAGGACCTCGCAGCCCCAGATGGCACCGTCGTCGCCGTAGCCGGTGCCGTCGAGCGCCAGCCCGATGACCGGTTCGGCGCGCCGGTTGTCGGCCAGGCACGAGGCGATGTGCGCGTGATGGTGCTGAACGCCTACATGCTCCACGCCCTCGAGTCCGAGCGCCCATTTCGTCGAGAGGTACTCGGGATGAAGATCGTGGGCGACGACCTCCGGGCGAACGTCGAAGACACGGCTGAAGTGCTCCACCCCCTCGAGAAACGCGCTCATCGCCGCCCAGTTCTCGAGGTCTCCGATGTGGTGGGAGAGGATCGCGCGGTTTCCCGTCCCCAGACAGAAGGTGTGCTTGAGCTCGGGGCCGGCGGCGAGCACCGGCCGTGCGAAGGAAACGGGGACCTCCAGCGGTTCTGGCGCATAGCCGCGCGACCGCCTGATGGGATACTCGCGCCCCCCCACGACGCGCACGACCGAGTCGTCGCAACGCACGTGCACCGGTCGGTCGTGAGCGAGAAAGGCGTCTGCGATCCCGCCGAGGCGCTCCAGGGCGTCGACGTCCTCGTGCGCGATTGGCTCGTCCGAGAGGTTGCCCGAGGTAAGGACGATGGGGCGCCGCACGGAACGCATCAGAAGGTCGTGAAGCGGCGTGTAGGGCAGCATGATCCCGATGTAGCGATTGGCCGGCGCAATCTCGTCTGCAAGGGGAGTCTCGGCGCGCCGGGCAACGATAACGATGGGACGCCGGTGCGACGCGAGCACGGCCGTCTCCCCCGGCCCGGTGTGGGCCAGGCGGCTGGCCCATTCGAGGTCTGGCGCCATGACGGCGAAGGGCTTGGCTTCGCGCCCCTTTCTCCTCCTGAGCTCTTCGACCGCGGAGGCGTCGGTCGCGTCACAGGCGAGGTGATAGCCGCCGAGCCCCTTGATCGCAAGGATGCCGCCCTTCCTCAAGGCGGCCGCCGACGCGGCGATTGGGTCGCCCTCGAGCGGCGCGCCGTCCTTGTCGACGAGTCTCAGCCGAGGTCCGCAGCGCGGGCAGGCGATCGGCTGGGCATGGAAGCGCCTGTCACCGGGATCCGTGTACTCCAATCTGCACTCGGGGCACAGGGAGAAAGTTGACATGGTGGTGCGCCCTCGATCGTAGGGAACTCCGGTTGTGATCGTGAAACGCGGGCCACAGTTCGTGCAGTTGGTGAATGCGTACCCGTAACGGCGCGCTGAGCTATCGCGTATCTCCTCGAGGCAGGCGGCGCAGGTGGCGACGTCGGGGGTGATGGCTGCAAGGACGGCACCGTCGACCTCGGAGGCGCGGATGTCGAAGTGATCGCTTCCCAGCGGAGGAACGTCCAACTTCTCGACTCCCTCCAACCGCGCAAGTGGAGGCGGTTCGTCGAGGAGCGCCCGCGTGAACGCGACCACGTCGGAATGTTTGCCCTCCACCTCGATCACCACACCGCGCGAGTCGTTGAGCACGAAACCTCCCAGGCCGAGCCGGGATGCCAGTGCGTACACGAAAGGCCGGAATCCGACGCCCTGGACGGTGCCCCCAATGCGGAGTCTCTGGCGCATGCGACCGTCCCCCATGACCCCCATCGTCGCGTGTGGCGCTACGTCGCTTAACCACCCGGGTCCGGCTACACCGGGGTGACCTCGCGCCGTTGCGATGTGGGTAGGCGGCCTTGCGAGACTGCAACGCCCGCCAGCACGACGGCGGCCCCCGCGGGCTGATTCCAGGTCAACCGCTCGCCCAAGAAAACCATCCCCGCGATCGTCGCGAAAATGGGGAGGAGATAGGTGACCGTTGAAGCGGCCGTTGCGCCTGCGTCCCGGATGATGCCGTAGTTGACGACATAGGCGATACCCGTTCCCAGAACCCCGAGGACAACAACACTGACGACCGGCCTAAGCGTGTAAGACCCCGGAACACGGGTGAAGAACACCACGACAGCCGCAAGCTGGACCGTCCCGCAGAGGAGCTGCCCGCCCGCGAGGGCCAAGGGGGATTCGTCCCGCCCGGCGAGGTACTTGCGGATGTAGGGGAAGGCCACGCCGTAACAGGCTGCGGCCGCGAGGCAGGCGAGGTTGCCGAGGAGCGCTCCGCTGCCGACCCCCTGCCACGGCCCCACGATCAGCAGCACCCCCGTAAAGCCAACCGTCAGTCCAATGACCTTGTCCCGGTCGGGGCGCTCGTCCTGCAGCATCGAAAAGGCGACGATCATTGTGAGAAGTGGAGTCGTACCGTTCCAGATCCCGGCGAGCACGGACGACACCTTGGTCTCGCCCCATGCGAACAGAAAGAAGGGAAGCGCGTTCCCGAAAAGACCGGCCAACACAAGATGTCCCCAGACGCGCCGGCCGCGGGGAAGCGGCTCGCGGCGCAGCGCCAGGAAAGCCATGAGAACGGCCGTACCGAAAAGCATGCGTCCCAGCGCAACATGCAGTGGAACAAAGGCACGCAAGCCCACCTTGATGAACAAGAAGCTGCTTCCCCAGATGGCAGCGAGCAGCACAAGACGAATTTGCCAGCTCAGCGGTCTCTTTTTCACTGCGACGTCGAGGTGCGGGCGGTCTGACGCCCGGCTCCACTAGGGCGCGCCGCCCTGCGGCGCGCCCGCCGCAGGGCGAGTTGCGGCCGGCTCAGATGGTGACGGACTCCATCGGGCGCGGGAGGCGGTCCGCCGAGTCGATGGTGAAAACGATTGCAGCGCGCTTGCGGAATCCCGGGACGCTCCGGTGGCCGTTGTGGCGCTTGATCTCGCCGGCGAGGCAACCCGTGCACAATTCCAGCCGGTATCGGAGCTTGTCCACCTGATACAGGACCTCTTTTGCGGCCTGGTCGGGGATCGCGTTCCCACATGAGTCGCACAGAATGAGCATCGAGTGACCTAGCATTTTTGCCCTTCCTTCTAGCGGAGGCCGCCCATTGTACTGCTCTCCCCAGCACAAGCGCCCAGGGGCACGGACGCCTGATCGCGGGCGACCTCGTCTCGCACGAAGCACCCGGCGAGATGGTCGTTGACCAGACCACAGGCTTGCTTGAGCGCGTACGCAGTAGTCGGACCGAAGAAGCGAAAGCCATTGCGCTTGAGCCCCTTGGCCAGTGCGGTCGACTCAGGGAGTGGGGGGACGGCGCTTAAAGCTCGTTGCCGCCACCGAAGCAGTACATCTACGCGTCGGCGGTGAGCCGGCGGCGGACCCACGGGACCAGTCCGCCCGACGAGATCATCTCCTGCATGAAGTCGGGGGTCGGCGGCACCTGGTAGGCGCCGCCATCGATCGTCACCTCCCCGTTCGTGTCGATCGTAACTACCGACCCAGATCGAGCTGCCCTCGCCCCATCGGGGCACACGACAATGGGAAGAGCAAGGTTGATGCAGTTCCTATAGAAGATGCGAGCAAAGCTCTGCCCCACCACCGCCCCGATGCCCCATGCCTTCATCGCGAGCGGGACGTGCTCACGAGACGAGCCGCAACCGAAGTTCTCCCCTACCACGAGAATGGTTCCGGGCTGCAGCTCGTCCCTCAGACCGGGATCGAGACCCTCAAACAAATGCGCCTTCATCTGCGCAGGGTCGTCGATATTCAGAAACGATCCCGGGTACAAGACGTCGGTATCTATGTTGACGCCTTCGACCTTGAGCGCCGGGCCTTCGATCCTCATACCTTCGCGCCTGCCGGCATGTCGGCCGGATCGATGAGCTCCCCTGCGACGGCTGCAGCGGCCGCCACGTAGGCGTTGGCGAGATAGACCCCCGCTTCTCCCGATCCCATGCGGCCCTTGAAGTTCCGGTTGGTGGTCGTAACCGCGTTCTCGCCTCGTCCCATCACACCATTGTGTCCTCCGAAGCAGGCACCGCACGTCGGCGTCGATACGATTGCTCCTGCGGATACGAACAGGTCGAGCAATCCCTCCTGCATTGCTTGCCGATAGATGCTCTGAGTGGCCGGAACGATGATGGCGCGCGTGTCCTTGTGCACCGTGTTGCCGCGCAACATCTCGGCCGTCTGCCTCAGATCGGTCATCGTCCCGTTGGCACAGTTCCCGATATAGACCTGATCGATCTTCGTCCCCGCCGTATCCGAGATCGACGCCACGTTCCCGGGTGAATGGGGTTGCGAGACCAACGGCGGCAGCTCGCCGACGTCCACCCGTAGTCGATCCACAAGCTGAGCATCCGGATCCGACTGTTGATAACTCCATTCCTTGTCGCTGCGGCCCTCTAGGTAAGCCGCGGTCACTTCGTCTGCGGGAAAGAGCCCGGTCTCCGAACCCGCCTCAACCGCCATGTTGGACACGGCAAGGCGTTCGTCGATCGAGATATCAGTCAGCGCAGGGCCGACGAACTCGAGCACCTGATTCGTGCCGCCGGCCACTCCAATCCTGCCGATGACGGCAAGGATCAGATCCTTACCCGTCACATAACGTGGCTTAACCCCCGCATATTCGACCTGAATCGTCCCCGGCACGGTTTGCCAGAATTCACCGAACACCAAGGAGGCTGCGATATCGGTGGAGCCCAGCCCCGTGCCGAAGGCAGCGAGGGCGCCGTAGGTACAGGTGTGCGAGTCACCACCCGCCAGGACCATCCCCGGCGTGACCCAACCCTCCTCCGCCAGGAGAGTGTGCTCTATCCCGCCTCGGCCCTGACCGTAGTAGGTGACACCCTGGTCGTCGGACCATTCCTTGAGGCGCTTCTGCAACTCGGCCGAGCGTGCGTCTTTGGCGGGCATGAAATGGTCGGAGACCATCACTACCTTGCTCGGGTCGAACACCTTGGTGGCGCCCATCTGCTTCATCGCCCGGAAAGCCACCGGACCTGACACGTCGTTGGCCATCACCACGTCACATCGGACCAGAATGACATCGCCGGGAGCGACATGATCCTCCTTTGAATGGTCGAGCATGATCTTCTCAGTAAGGGTGTAGCCCACGGCTTTGCCTTTCCGATAATGGAGCACTTCCTGCCTGTGCAACTGAGGACACCCGCTCGGCTAACCGGGCCAGTTGCCGGCCCGGTAAACCCTGCCTGGGAGCGTTTTGTCCAGCACCCCCTCGAGCCAGCCGGCCACCCGGATCAGGGCATCCAGATCCACGCCGGTTTCGACACCCTCCCGGTCGAGGAGGTAGATCAGGTCTTCGGTCGCAATGTTACCGGTGGCGCGGGGGGCGAATGGGCAACCCCCAATGCCTCCAACCGACGCATCGAGGGCGCCCGCCCCCGCCTCGAGCGACGCAAGCGCATTGGCGAGGCCCGTATTCCTCGTGTCGTGAAAGTGAGCTCCGATCCGAATGCCGAACCGCTGCGCTTGTTCCACGAGGTAACGCGCCTTTGACGGCACCCCCACGCCGATCGTGTCGGCGAAGCAGATCTCCTCCGCGCCCGCAGCCGCAAGCCGCTCGGCGATCGCCAGCACCCTTTGCGCCTCGATGGTCCCCTCGAAGGGGCACCCAAAGGCGACCCCTATCGTTATCGTCAGATGGACGCCATCATCATGGCTGAGCCGGATGAGCCTCTCGGCTTCTCCGATCGACTCCTCGACCGACGCGTTTTGATTTCGACGGTTGAACTCCTCGGTGCAGCCGAAGGAGAAATGCGCCTCCCTCAACGAGGTCGCCAGCAATCGCCTGTAGCCCTTCTCGTTTAGGACGAGACCGGAGAAGGCAACACCGGAACGCGGCTCGAGCAGAGCGACAACCTCTTCGGCCCCCGCCATCTGAGGCACCCGTGAAGCCTGAACGAAGCTCGCCGCTTCGACCCTCGGCAAGCCGGCCCCGCCCAGTCGATTGGCAAGCTCGGCACGCCGTTCCGGAGGAAGGGACCGGTCTTCGTTCTGAAGTCCATCCCGCGGCCCTACGTCACAAATGGTGACATTCACAGTCCGCCCTCATCCTGCAGATCACGGATAGAAGATGCCCTTGTGGCCAAGAGCTCACCGTATACCTCCTGGTTGTGGCTGCGGGGGTAGTGGTGGGCCGGGAGCAGGCGCTATGACGCGGGCCCTTCACAGCCGGTCCAGAGAGCGAGCACCTCCACGTCCCGGGTTCGAAAAGTCGCCTCTCGATGGGCGGCCGGCCACCTCGGTCCCTCTGCCACCGGCTGGTATGACCGAGACGGCGCTGACTATGATGTCGATTCGAGGAGGGAGCTCACATGTCCGTGGTGGCTTTTCAGGATCTTCCCCTGGCCAAACGTGATCACGACTGGGATGGAGACGCCGCCTACAAGCGGGTCCGCAAGTGGGCGGGAGCCGAAGACGAACCGAACGAAAAGTTCCGAACGGCCTTCGTCTGGTACGACGCCGGCGACAAAGACAAGTTCAAGTCTTACAAGTTCCTGATTGCAGATGTTGTCGACGGCCGCCTACACGCCATCCCTCGAGGGATCATGGCCGCCGGAAACGTCATGCAGGGTGCACGCGGGGGCGCCGACCTGCCGAGCAAGGACATCGACCGGGTCAAGAACCATCTCGCCCGCTACTACAGGAAGTTTGGTGACCAGGCTCCCTGGCAGCGCGACTAGCGACTAGTGGCCTCGCCGCCAGGCTCATCCCGAGCGCTTCAGCTTGCCGTGTTGCTTCGCATAGCGTTCGCCGCGCCGGAAGACGACCAATCCTAGAGGAATCGAGATCGCGCCGATTCCGATCAAAGGCACGAGCTGCCCCCAAAGAGTGGAGATGACGGCGCCTTCCAGGATGGCGTCCCGGATCCCCTCCAGCGCGTAGGTGGCCGGTGAGATCACCGCAAGCCATTGCATCGGCTCTGGCAGCACCTCGACGCTGTAGTAGATGCCCGAGACAACGAGCAGCATTCCCTGGGCGATGAAGCCGAGCTGCGTTCCCTTCTCCGGCGAGATGAGCGGCAACACGGCCGTCATCATCCCTATCCCTATGAACGAAGCGGAAGCGACCGCAAGCACCACCAGGGCGGAGAGGAAATTGGCGTCGGGCATCTCGAGATTGAACCAGAGAGCAATAGCGGCGAACAGGAGCGCTGCGCGTACAACCCCATAGACGACTGCGAAGATACCCATGCCTAACAGGTGCACCGTACGCGACAGCGGGGCCATGAACGTGTACTCGATCGTGCCCTCCCAGCGTTCCCAAGCGACGGTCTCGGTCAGGATCTCAAAGATGATCCCCAGATACGCCCAGATGACGGCTCCGATCAACAGCACGGTTGTCTGACGATTGACGTCGAGGACACCGCCCGAGGCCTCGACTCCCTCGGCGATGAAGACGATGGTCAGCGTGTTGGCAATCGTCCAGAGAAAGAAGGCCAACTCCCATAGGGCATACCGTTTCACTAGGTATGCGTTCCGCTCGATGACGCCCCCGAGTCCTATCAACTCGGTGCGCATGCCTGCAGAAACTCCCCTCATGGCCGGCCTCCTTCGGCATCGCTTTCGAGCTCGAAGCTCCGCCCGGTGGCGGCAAAGAACGCCTCCTCCAGAGTGGCGGCCCGGTAGCGGTGCCTGAGCTCGGTGGGCGGTTCAAGAACCAGTAAGGCACCGCGATCGAGGATTCCTACTCGATCCGCCAGCAACTCCGCCTCATCGAGGTCGTGGGTGCAAAGGAGGATGGTGACATCGTGGCCGGCGCGGAGCTCCCGGATGAAGCTCTGCACCTCGAGCTTCGAGCGCGGGTCGAGGCCCGTGGTCGGCTCGTCCAACAACAACAGCACCGGCGACGTCAACAGGGCGCGCGCCAGGGCAACTTTCTGCTGCATGCCCCGGGACAGGTCTTCCATCGAATCACCGCGCCGGTCGAGGGGGAAACCGACCCGCTCCAGGATCTCCGGGATCCGAGTCCGCGTCTCGCGCGCCGTCATCCCATAGAAGCGCGCCGCATAGCTCAAATTCTCCAAAGACGACATCTTCTTGAAGAAGGATGCCTCGACAGAGACCCTGTTTACCAGGCGGCGAATCGGGCGCGGCTCGGTGAAGACGTCGTAGCCGAACACGCGAGCGCCGCCGCCGTCGTTGAGGAGCAGGGTGGACAGAAGCCGCACCAGCGTCGATTTCCCCGAGCCGTTCTGGCCCAGGATGGCCACGCACTCGCCCCGTTCGATGCGGAAAGAGACGTCCTTGAGGACCGCGACCCGCCGCTTGAGCGGACGGCGGCCGGCCCGCCGGTCCCGGCGTATGAATTCCTTGCGAAGGTCCGTGACCTCGACCGCCGGGGCGGGGGCCTCCGGGCGCGCCGGCTCGTGCGGCCGGGTAGATGGACTGGCTGAGGCAATGCGGGACATGCGTTGCTCCTTAGGCGACAGAAAAGTAAGGGAGTTAGAGCGCGCGACAGACGGAGGCTCCCCTCAAGGAGGACCCCGGGGCTCAGGTGCGAGGTGTCAACCGAGGAACAACATCGCGCGACCATATCCGAAGAATCCAGGGCGCCGCAACATGGAGCACCGAGCGAGGCCTACGCGGCGGACGCCCTGGACGCAGTGGCCGGCCACGTCGGGGACTGTGGCACAGGGCTGGAGCGCACCGGGGGCCCGGCGCACTGGCTCGGCGCAGCTAGGTCCAGGGGCCGACTCCCCCGATCCTTTCGACCGTGATGCGCGTGACGAAGCCCGGTGGTGGGTCATCCATCGGCGGGAACTTGACCTCGGGCCCAGGTAGGTGGCTGCCAACCTTGCCAGAAGCTTTGGCGCTCCGCCTTCGGTAACCTCTGCCGTCCCCGACACGACGAGGTATTCCCGCAGACCCATAGGGTTTGTGCTCTCGGACTGAAGGGAGAGCGTGGCGCGCGGGTCACGCCGGAGGTTCCGCAGCTTCCGTTGATCGAAGAGCGTCCCCAGGACGATCTCGTCCCCCTCGAGGCCGACCCAAGCGCAAGTCACATGAGGGCGCCCGTCGGGATCGATGGTGCTCAAATGGGCAATCGCCTTGGACTGCAACAGGTCCTTCGCCAACGCTGGGATCATTTCCCCTCCTTTGCCGTAATGTGTAAGATGCTTGCCGGACGCGAACGCGTCAAGCGAACCAGACCCTAGGAGGTGGGAACTATGGCCAAGAGATCAGCCGTCTTTTCCTGCCGGCCTGAGGCGCGCTAGCACCCTTTCTCGTATTCGTTTTTCGAGAGGCGAAAAGAGACCTTCGGTCGGACGCCGCGCAACTATTTCCGAGCGCGCCCACTGGGCGCCGATTCCCGAACTGGAGGAAACTCACCTTGATGCAAGAAATCTCGTTGGACACGCTTGGCTGGGACACTCACTTCGCCGAACATTTCAAGCCGTTCGGCGCCGAAGGCCTCATCGCCGCCCGGGTTGCCGTCGAGCACAGAGGCGCCTATGTCGTCTACACGGAACTCGGCGAGATCCGGGCCGACCTCGCAGGGCGGGCGCGCCACATCGCGGCAGCCCGGTCCGAGCTTCCCGCGGTTGGAGACTGGGTTGCCGCGGAGATGGTCCCCGGTGAGACCAGGGCCATCATCCACACGGTATTGCCGCGCCGGGGCCAGTTCTCGCGCAATGTGGCCGGTTTTGCAACCGAGGAGCAGGTCTTGGCCGCCAACATCGACACCGCTTTTCTCACCACGTCACTCACCAGCGAGTTGAATCAGAGGCGCCTCGAGCGCTATCTCACCCTCGCCTGGGCGGGAGGCGCCAGCCCCGTGATCGTCCTTACCAAGGCAGATATCTGCGATGCCCCCGAGACGGCGGTGGCTCAGATGAAGACCGTGGCCTTGGGCGTGCCGATGCATATCACGAGCAGCGTCACCGGTGCCGGGATCGAGGACCTCAGACGCTACTTCGAGGGACACTCCACGGTGGCGTTGCTCGGCTCCTCGGGTGTTGGAAAGTCAAGCCTTGTAAACACGATGCTGGGAAGCGATCTCCAGGACGTCAAGGAGCTACGCAACGACGGAAAGGGCCGGCACACCACCACGAAGCGCGAGTTGATAGTCCTCCCCGGCGGTGGATTGATGATCGACACCCCCGGCATGCGTGAGCTGCAACTGTGGGACGACACCGGAGGACTCGAGGAAGCGTTCGAGGACATCAGCGTCATAGCAGCTGAGTGTCACTTCAGAGACTGCCGGCACGAACAAGAGCCCGGATGCGCGGTGTTGCACGCCGTCGCCAGCGGTTCGTTGCCGCAGGAGCGCCTCGACAGCTACAGAAAGCTGCAGCGCGAGCTACGTCATCTCCACCTGAAACAGGATCGGCGGGCAGCATCGGAGCAGCGCCGGAAACTTCGGGCGGTGCATCAGAGCCGGCGCGGCAGCGGACGCAACGTGGGGCGGCCCACCGACGACTAACGGGACCCTTGCCTCTCCCGAAGCTCTGGGCCTTCACGCTGCGCTGGCTACCGGGCCCGGCCCTCGCGCAGCATGTTGACCGATTTTCTATGCGTCGCCGGCGGGTCTCGGCGGCCTTGGCGCCCTCGATCGAGATCACGTGCCACTGCTTGTTGCTGTACGACAAGCCATCAAAGAATCCGATCCCGGACCCATGCTAGACAAAAGGGAAGATCCTGGGTCCCGCGACAAGTGGAGACCCTGTTGCGAAAGGGTCCACCGTGCCGAGTGAACTTCGGCGGCGGGGGTGAAGGTGGTCTTCAGAGTTCGTCAATTGAGGTTGACAGGATGGTAGCGTCAACCTAGAATGACGGAATGAGCCAAACCACCAAGCTGGCCACCGCTGCGAGCAGCCGGGATCCGTCCGTTGGCCTCCGCGCGGTTGCCTCATTGCGGGTCTTGGTGGAGGACCTTCAGGAGCTGCAGATCGAAAACGCACGTTCACAGGGATGGTCCTGGCAGCAGATCGCTTCGGTCCTCGGAGTGAGCAAGCAGGCGGTGCACAAGAAGTACGCAGGGCGCCGCCTCCTGGGTCGAAGGAGGTAGGGGTTGTTCGAGCGCTTCACGCATTCTGCAAGGCAGGTTGTAGTACTGGCTCAGGCCGAGGCCCGATCGCTGCGCCACGACTACATCGGAACCGAGCACCTGCTTCTCGGGCTTCTGGGTGCGTCGGAGGGGCTTGCGGCTCGAGTTCTCAATGATCTTGGAGTCGACCAAGACGACATCCACAGAGGGATAGTCGTTCACGTCGGCGCAGGGCCCATCAACCAACCCGACGCGGTAGCTCTGGATGCAATCGGAATTGACCTCGACACGGTACGGCGCCGGGTCGAAGAGGCCTTCGGCCCCGATGCCCTCGAACGAACCAGAGCGGCGCGAGCTCGAACGAAGAAGCGCCGGAGCCTCCGGGGCCGCAGAGTTCGGCGGTCCTGCGGCGTGGGCCACATCCCTTTCACCCCTCGGGCAAAGAAAACCCTCGAGTTATCACTCAGAGAGGCCTTGGCTCTGGGCCATGATTACATCGGCACAGAACACGTTCTCCTGGGAATGCTCCGGGAAGGGGAAGGTTTGGCGGCTCTCTTTCTGTCTCGGGCCGGCATCAACTACGACGTGGTGCGGCGAAGGATAGTAGAGGAGATCGGTCCGGATTCCGACGCCGGCTGACCAAACAGAAAGAGGACTCCCTCATGTTGACGGTCGATCGTCTCCTGCAGCGCTTGTTGGGCCCTGCGGTGGATTCACTGGTTCGCGAAGCACTCGATGAGCTCGGCGTGGATCAACTCTACCGGTACCGTGTCCACGGAGACAGGTCGCGGCTACATCTCGACCCGACTGCAGTCGTGAACAACGCCTTGTTCAATCTTTCGTCGGGAAACATCTCGATAGGCAGGTACGCCTTTTTCGGGCACAATGTGGCGGTGCTCACCGGAACTCATGACATCCACCTTTTCGGGCAGCAGCGCCAAACGGCCATACCGTCGCTCGGGCGCGACGTCGTGGTGGAGGAAGGGGCGTGGGTGGCCAGCGACGCTTTGGTGCTCGGACCCTGCACCATTGGCGCACATGCAGTTGTCGGTGCAGGCTCGCTAGTGATGGCCGATGTCGACCCTTATGCGGTCGTCGCCGGACGACCAGCCAAGAAGCTGCGCTCCGTCGAGCCGTCTCAGGACCCGTCATAGGGAGCATTCCACGAGGGGAAGGTCTCTCCACATGAGGCTCGAGATCGGCGCGGGCGAGCATCCTCATCCCGATTACGATCTTCACTCTGACATCCTTTCCCTCCCTGGCATCGATATCGTGTGCCGCCTCGATGTGTTGCCCTTCACCGACTCGAGCATCGCCGCCATACGAGCCAATCACGTTCTCGAACATCAGAGCTACGAATTGATCGAGGCGACACTGGGGGAATGGGCGCGCGTACTTGCTCCGGGCGCCAAGCTCGATATCGGTGTCCCGGATGCCCGTTACATTGCAGAACAATGGATCCGGGGCGCGATGGGCACCCCGGAGGCCAACTACTGGCTGCTCGGCGGGCACTCGGACCGCCCCGCGCACAAAGGGGTTGATGAACGGGGTGCACCTCGGTGGATCTGGAACGCCCACCACACGCTGTTCGATTCGACGTGGCTCGGTGAGCTCCTACAAGCGTGCGGATTCGAGAACGTGAACATCACCTGCTACGACGTCAGAAATCTGCGCTGCATCTCCACATGTGTCAGGGCATGACTTTGGACGCGCACACTTACAATGGCATCCGGACTTTCTCGGACGCGCCGGGTTGGGCCCCGCCAGCGTAACGCGGCTGGCCGATGCTAGCCGTTGAACCGCGGGAATGATGGCCAGAGCTCCTGCGGGAGCCATGCTCGGCGTTTGGCTTGCAACTCCTCGGCAAGGCCAACCCCAGGCAGAATCCTCAGATGACGAATTAGGAGTGCCGTGTGCCGAGTGCCACGCTCACTCGACCGAACTCCGTCTCGACCCTGCCAAGGAGTTGGGTGGCAGTCTCCAGGTTCTTCGTGTTTGCGAGCTTTTCGAGTTGTTCGCAGAGCTCTCCCATGTGGGTCGCCCCCAACGTGCGGCTGCTTCCCTTGAGCCCATGGGAAACAAGGGCCATCTTCTGGGCGTCGGCCTCCACCTCGGCCTCACGTAATGACTCCAGTGACGACGTCGACTCTTCGAGAAATATCGCAATTAGCTCCTCCACGAATGGTCTTCCACCCATGGTTTCGAACTCCTGAAGCGCCGCCTCAATGCCGGTATCGACGCCCGTATCGACAGGCTCGCCGTCACTCTCTCCGATGACGTCCCCCAGGGGGCCAGAAGAGTCTCGGACGGGGTCGGCGATGACTATCCACCGTTCGAGGACCGCGGCGAGGTCCTCGAGCTTCACCGGCTTGGTCACGTAATCGTCCATGCCTGCAGCGAGAGCCTTCTCCTTATCCCCCTTCATCGCTCCCGCGGTCATGGCGATGATAGGCGTGTGCTTGGGGGGCTTTTCCAGCCTGCGGATCTCCATGGTGGCCTCGTAGCCGTCCATCTCCGGCATCTGACAGTCCATGAGCACCGCTTGATAGGGGACGCGGGAGACGGCGTCGACGGCTTCGACCCCGTTTGCCGCAACGTCCACCCTGTGCCCTATTTTTTGCAGTGAGAGCACCGCTACCTTCTGGTTCACCACGTTGTCCTCCGCCACCAGAATGTGGGCGCGCAGCTTCGCTTTGGTCTCAGCAAGGGTGTCACGAGTCACCAGGTGCTCTGGTGCTTGGCCGTCTTGCCTTCCGATGACCGTGGCGATGCAATCATAGAGCGATGATTGGCGGACCGGTTTGGTCAAGTACGCCTCGATGCCCGCTTCGTGAGCCGTGCGCGCCTCGCCACGCTCGGCGGACGAGGTGAGCAGGACCAAACGGGCAGGTGGAATGAGAGGATCGTTCTTGATTGCGGCGGCCAGTTGTATTCCGTCTGTGCCCGGCATGAGATAGTCGAGGATCGCCAGAGGGTATGGCTGCCCTCGGTCGGCGGCCTCACGCAGCATCCTCAGCGCTTCAGCTGCATCTTCGGCGCTTTCCGGACTTATCCCCCATGAGATCAAGTTCTGTTCGATAATGGCGCGGTTGGCGGCGTTGTCGTCGACGACCAGGACGTTCATTCCCTTGAGTTGAGCCTGTTTCGCCGGCGCAGCCGAGATGTTTTCGGTCCCTATCCCCAGTCGTGCGGTGAACCAGAAGGTGCTTCCCCTCCCGGCCTCGCTCCGGACGCCGATCTCACCGTTCATGAGATGGGCGAGCCGCTTCGAAATGGCGAGTCCCAGGCCCGTGCCGCCGTACTTGCGGGTACTTGACGCGTCGGCCTGAGAAAAGCTCTGGAAGAGTCGTGCCTGCTCCTCGGACGAGATACCGATGCCGGTGTCGGTGACCTCGAAACAAACCAGTGCATCGTCCTGGTTCTGCTCCTCGAGGCGGACTCGGACAACGACCTCTCCCGCCTTTGTGAATTTGACTGCATTGCCGGCGAGGTTGATCAGCACTTGGCGCACCCGGCCGGGATCCCCGCGCATGATGGGCGGCACGTCTGGCCCTATGAGGGTGGCGAGCTCGAGTCCCTTCGCATGGGCCTGTTCCGCAAGGATGTCTGCGACCTCCTCGACAACCGTCCTCACGTCGAAGTCGATACTTTCGATACTCATCTTTCCCGCCTCGATCTTGGAAAAGTCCAGGATGTCGTTGATGAGAGTGAGCATGGCCTCACCGGAACTTGAGATGGTCTCTGCGTATTCACGCTGCTCGCCCGTGAGATTGGTTCCGAGCAGCAGGGCCGTCATACCGATCACGCCGTTCATCGGCGTACGTATCTCATGGCTCATATTGGCCAGAAACTCGGATTTCAGTCGGGAAGCCGCCATGGCCCTCTCGTGAGCCACAGCGAGTTCCTCCTCCGTCCGCTTACGTTCCGTGATGTCTTGGATGAAAGCATTGAAGCTGTAGGTGTCGCCCGATCGAGCCGGCCAAATCGCCAGCTCGACCGCGAAGGTGCTGCCGTCGCGGTGTAACGCTTCGATCTCGATCCGCTCGTTGAGCACCGGCCCTTCGCCCGTATCAAGGAAGCGCCGCAGACCCTGGATGTGCGCCTCCCGATATTGCATGGGCACGATGGTCGTCGACAGCTCACGACCGAGCACCTCGGCTCGAGGCCAGCCGAAGGTCTTCTCCGCCTGCCGGTTCCAACCTGTTATGAGGCCTTCTACATCCATCGACACGAAGGCATCCTGTGCTGCCTCGATGATCGAGCGGGTGCGCTCCTCACTCTCTTTCAAGGTTTTGTCGGTGCGGGCTCGCTCGCGCAGCGTGAAGAGCAGGAGCAGGAGCCCGCCGAGGAGCACCAATCCGAGAAGCCCGGCAATCACCAAGACGGTGGACCTAAGGGTGGAGACCTCCGCGAAGGCGGTATCGGCCGGCACTTCTGCGCTGATAGTCCAGCCGATGCCCTGAATGGGTGCGTAGGCGGAGAGGACCCGTCCGTCCGGACCGTTCTGTTCAGTGACACCGGACCGCCCGTCCAGCGCGGCCGCCACCGCGGGATCGGCGCGCATGGAGATAAGCCCCGAGGGGTTTGCCCCAGGGGCCGCAACAAGGACCCCCCGCTGATCGGTGACCGTGAGGTTGATGTTCTGCGCGCGGGCGAAATCCTCGACGAAGGCCTGAACGGTTTCGACGCCGTAGGCCGCGACGAGGATGCCCGCGTTTCTTCCCCGCCCACTCTCTCCACTTGGAATTCGCATGTTGACCGCTGCTGCGACGACGCGCGGGTGATTCGTGGCGGCAGATTCATACGCTTCGGAGATATAGGGGCCCCTCGTTCTGGTCACGCCGCGATACCAGTCCCGATAACTGAAGTCGTCGCCGATGATCGACGGGGTGCGCGGCAGAATGTCGATGAGCCGGCCCTTGGGGGTCGCCACAAAGGCAACCCCGATGCCCGGACGCGCTTCTAGGAGGTTGGTGAGGTGAGATGAGATGGCGGGCCGGTCGTACCGTCCGGTTGCTCGTTTGTCCATGGCTTCGAGCAGATTGGGTCGCTCGGCGTAGGAGCGCACGAGCTCCGCAAGGCTCTGCATCTGCTGTTGAACCGAGACGGCGCTGACGGCGGCGGTGTTGCGGACCCTCGCCCGCACCTCCTGGCTCACGGCATCGCCCGCCAGCCTCACGCTTAAGTGGGCGAGCAGGGCCAGAGGAACGATGCTCAGGAGGGCAAATACCAGGGCATGGACCGCGATGGGCAGCCTGCTCACCCAAGAGATCAAACTTTTCACTCCGTCCGCTCCTCCTCGACGGTGGCCGTGGTTACCGGCCGAGCCGGTCTGCTGACATGCTTAGGCGTAGCCGCGCTGGGCTCACTGCAACCGAGGGAGGTCCAGGACATCCATATCTCTGTTTCGGCCCGGGGCACCCGAAGCTTGAGCGATCGCACCCCCAATTGGCGTCGCTTGGACCCCGAGCCAAATTCACGACTGAGCACCCGATCTCAATGGTGGCGGGCAAGCTTGATCTTCCGGGGGCGAGGTGTGGGTTGGTAGGGTCAACGACCCAATATGGGATTCTGACATGATCCATCCCCGCCTGATCGTTTCGATCTCCTGCCACGACCTCGGACGCCATCTCGGCTGTTACGGCGTCGCGTCGGTCGACAGCCCCAACCTCGACGCTCTGGCTCATGATGGGGTTCGTTTCGACCGAGCCTTCTGCGCTGCACCTCAGTGCAGTCCCAGCCGGGCGGCGCTGGCCACCGGCCGTTATCCACACAGCAACGGCGTCATGGGTCTGGCACACAGCAGCTTCGGGTGGGACCTTCTCCCCGAGGAGCGCCACGTCGCAAGTCTGCTCGCCGCCCACGGCTATCGGACTCAACTCTTTGGGCTGCAGCACGTAACGCCCACTCCTGAACGCCTCGGCTTCGGGGAGATTCATGGAGACATCGAAGAGGCCGAATCCGGGGCCCAGGTTTCCGAGGCGGTGGCCCGATGGTGCTCTTCCAACCGAACCCCAGAACCCACGTACCTCGAGATCAATCTCTTCGAGCCTCATCGCCCGTACGACTACGGGGGGGTACATGCGGACGACTCCCGCGGCGTGAACATCCCCGGCTATCTTCCAGAGATAGACGAGTCACGGGAAGAGATGGCGGCACTCCAAGGAGCAATCAAGGCCACCGATAGCAACATCGGTCGCATACTCGATGCGCTCGAAGGGACCGGGGTCATGGATGAAACCCTCATTCTGTTCACCGCCGACCACGGAATTGCGATGCCCCGAGCGAAATGCACACTCTATGACCCCGGAATCGAGATCGCACTGATGGTGAAATGGCCGGATGGAGGGTTTCAAGCGGGAACTCGATCCGAGTTGGTCGGAAATGTCGACGCGCTGCCCACTCTGTTGGATAGTGCAGGCATAGCCGTTCCCCATAGCCTTCAAGGTCGTTCTCTTCTGCCTCTGCTCCGGGGCCGCAACTACAGCCCGCGTGATGCTATCTACGCAGAGAAGACCTTCCACAGCTACTACGATCCGATGCGGGCCGTGCGGACGGACCGCTACAAGCTCATCTGGAACTTCGAATCTGCCTTTGCCGTCGAGATCCCAGGCGATGTCCAAGAAGGAGCTATCTTTCGGGCATCACCTTTCCGCTATTCGCATGATCGCGCCCACGCCGTCGAGCTCTATGACCTGGAGCATGATCCGTTCGAGAGCAACAATCTTGCCGCCGACAGAAGCTACGCGGAGCGGTTAGATCAAATGAGTGCCCAATTGCGACGGTGGATGGAAGACACCCAAGACCCATTGTTGGCCGGTCCCATACCGTCACCACACTACCGGCGCCAGGCGGCCAGCAGGATGCGTCGGGCACCTATGTCCGAGTAACCACGCTAGGTTTCTACCGGACTTCCCTCGGGGAACAACCGTGAAAGGACGGCTGTCCCTGCATGCTCCTTCGCCGGTCTCCATTACCATCATTACCGCGCCGGCGGTCCGGACCAACGCCAAGTCCCGTCGGAACCGCGCGTCGCCTTGATCGCGTCTTCGACCGGAGGGCTGTGTTCATGTTTGCGGCACCCGGTCACGGCAAAACATTGGATCTGGATCTCCTCTGTGGAGGCGTCTATTCGTAAAAAGCTCTTGAACATGGGTGGATCGTTCCAGTCGAGGAACTGCGCCAGGTATTCGCGCACTGGTCCGGGCAGGCGGCGCCTGCTCGCTAATATTTTCTTGAACGCGCGCCGAGCCTCGGGGGTCACAACCACATCGGCATCCAACGGCCGGACCGGCGGAAGATCCAAATACTCCGCCATCAGCGCCGCTGCCTGATCCGGAGGTATCGCCAACTTCCCGAACAGCCAACCCAGCCTCCGCTCGTACATTTCGCTCACACGAGACAGCGAGTCCCCGCGCAGCGGATAACAGCGAAAATCGGCCTCCTTCACACCTGGAAGATCTATGCGAGGGATCTTGTGGGTTCCTTGCATACCGGCACCCCCACCGCCGTTGACGATGTACTGAATGATCCGGCCGTCCCCCACCGAGACCGGGTATCGCTCGTAGTGATGGAGGTCACCTCCTATTGCCGCGATGTAGCCGTTCTCGGGCGCCCGGATGATGTCGTCGACTGTTTCTCCACTGTCCTCGATTCTTCCTCGATGGCGCTCGCCTTCGACGTAGAAAGGCTTCGCCGTTAGCAGGATCTTGGGCTTACCCACCGCGCCCGAAAGCCGGCGCAGCCACTCACCCTGGTCACGATCGATGTCACCAAGGACGCCCGTATCTATCGCTACCAGAAGCAACGGTCCGGTATCGATCGCAAGATAGGGCCCCGGCTGGAGAGCCTGCTGCTCGGGGCGAGCACGGATTGCCCTCATGTCATCGATCCTTCTTTCGTTCATCCTCGCCGGATGTCGCCACAGAGCTCTCCTCAGGACTCGCTGCCATAAAGCGCCGGTGCCTTCGGCGGGCCGAGGTGTATCGCTCGCCCTGGCGTCACAAAAGTGACGCATGAAGCCGTTCAGTCCGTCGTACCAATCGTGGTTGCCGGGAACTGCATAGATGGGGCCCAGATAATCCTTGTACGGCCGGTAGAACCTGTCCTCGTAATCGACGGCATCCCCCGATGGGTAGACCACATCGCCGTTGATGAACATGAACGCCGCATCCTGTGCCCTTTGCAACAGACCGGGTACAAGGCAGTACTGTGAGGCATCGCCCTCGCCGGTATCCGCGAGCACCAAGAACGAAATATTGGGCCTGTCGGCAAAACGCCGGATGGTGAAGTCCGGATCACCATTGCGGGCAAGCTGACCTGCCACCCACCGACGACGCTCACTGTTGGTCGGATCACCTAGAGACCGCGCGAGCCAGTCGTTGCGCGCCCTCAAGAGCAGCGCCGGGTGAGCCCACGAAAGAGGCGTGTGCCCACGGGGCAGTAGATTTTTGAACTCCCCCGGCTCACAGTCCCAACCTGCGCTCCCCCGGGACGTACGCGAGGAGTCCTCCATCCCTACCATTGTTCTCGAGCAGCCACCCGGGGTCGGACCTCCACCGTTCGCCGATGGCTGCCGAATCCCCGAGGGCAGGCTTTGTATTCTTCCAAAGGACCGCCATCCTACGAGTACCCGACCCCCCTTCCTCCAGCGCTGCCCGGTCCTGATCTTTCGAATGTCCGGCCGACCTCAATGGGCGCCCTCTCCTCCGGGCTCAGTCGCGGCCGTCTCCGAATTGCAGGCGTGGGATTTGATAGGGTTTGCGGGTTCGGCTGGGGCCCCAAAGTGACGCAGGGGGATGCACCTGCATCCCGACTTTGCGAAAGAGGAGAGCTTATGCACCCGATCCTTTCGTCCCGACGGAAGAGTTTCCGGGCGGTGCTTGTAGTTTCGGCCGTCCTCCTCCTGGGTGCGTCCCTAGGTACCGGTGGCGCCGCAGGGTCCATTTCTCGCGCCGCCCCCGACTGCAGCCGGGGCAGCCTGAACATCGAAAGACAACGCTACGGCACCGCACCAGGCGGTGACACCGTCCATCTCTACAAGCTGACCAATAGCCACTGCATGCGCGTGAAGATCATCACGTACGGCGGCATAATCCAGGCCCTCAGCGTTCCCAACCGCAACGGGCGGTCAAGGAACGTCGCCCTTGGCTTCTCCAGCCTCAACGACTATGTCGAGCAAAACGACCCATACTTCGGGGCCATCATCGGACGCTATGCCAACCGCATAGCGAACGGGAAGTTCAAGCTGGATGGAGTTACCTACCATCTGCCCGTAAACAACGACCCGAACACCCTGCACGGAGGTCCTAAAGGATTCCATACCAAGGTCTGGGACGCCCAGCCGGTACAGGATGCAAACAGCGTCGGTCTCGAGCTCAGTTACACAAGCCGTGACGGTGAACAGGGCTTTCCCGGGAGGCTGGAAACCGAAGTCAGGTACACCCTCACCGAGAACAACGCTCTGCGGATGCACTACTTGGCCACCACCAGCAAGCCGACGGTTGTCAACCTGACCAATCACTCCTACTTCAACCTCGGCGGCGAAGGAACGGGCACCATCTACAATCACAATTTGAAGATCAACGCAAACCACTACACGCCCGTCGACTCGACCTTGATTCCGACTGGGAGGATCGCCCCCGTGGCGGGAACCCCGTTTGACTTCCGCACACCCAAGGCGGTCGGTGCACGAATCCGAGACAGTCACCGGCAGCTCTTGATCGGCCGCGGGTACGACCACAACTATGTGCTCAAAGGCGGAGGTGGCCTGAAGCCGGCGGCTCGGCTAACCGACCCGAAGAGCGGCCGGGTGCTCCATATCTTGACGACCGAGCCGGGCATTCAGTTCTACTCCGGAAACTTCCTCGACGGGACGCTTGTCGGGACGAGTGGGCACACCTATCGACAGAGTGACGGCCTGGCACTCGAAACGCAGCACTACCCGGATTCTCCGAACCAGCGGAACTTCCCGTCAACGGTGTTGCGCCCGAACGAGAGCTACGACACAACCACCGTATTCAGATTCTCGACTAGGGGATAGACGAACAAGAGTCTGCACGGCGGGGGCCGTCCTCCCGCCGTGGTCTCCTCACACGGGCAGACCGTAGTCGAGCATTCCTCGCGCTCGGCCCCTCGGTCGTAGACCTCCTGGGCGCGGCGGTTGTCCTTCGGTCACAGAAGTTGACCTTCCGCAAGTACTCC
>JALZIQ010000117.1 GCA_030860205.1 Actinomycetota bacterium
CCTCACGGCCCCCCGCTCTTCCCCATTCGAGACAACGTCTACGATTAGGGCATGGAGGATCTCAGTCCGAGGCTGTCGGCCATCGAAGGCAAGCTCCACCAGATCAAGGAGTACCTTTGACCTCGCCCGAAAGCAGGAACGCATAGCTGCCTTGAAGGCCACCTCTGCCGAGCCGGGCTTTTGGGACGAACCCGGAAAGGCGCAGAGGGCGATGGAAGAGCTTTCGAGGCTGTCTGAGGACGTGACGGGCTTTTCCCGCCTCGCCAATCGGACCGCAGACGCCAGGGTGCTGTGGGAGCTGGCGGCCGCCGAGGACGACGAGGCAACGGCAGACGAAGCAGCCGGCGAGCTCGATAGGCTGGAATCCGAGATCGCCTCGCTCGAGGTGGTTGCGCTTTTGAGCGGAGAGTTCGATGCAGGCCCGGCCATCATCGAGGTACATGCCGGTGAGGGCGGCACTGATTCTCAGGATTGGGCCGATATGCTCCTTCGCATGTATCTGCGGTGGGGGGAGGGTAAGCGATTCAAGCCTATCCTCCGGGAGATGACTCCCGGCGAGGAGGCGGGCATCAAGAGCGCCACACTCACCATCGAGGGCCGCAACGCCTACGGCCTGCTGTCGCAGGAACGCGGGGTTCACCGCCTCGTGCGGATTTCGCCGTACGACGCAGCAAAACGGCGCCACACCTCTTTTGCTTCGGTGGATGTCACCCCCGAGGTCGCCGAGGCAGAAGACGTACCCGTTGCGCCGGAAGATCTGCGGATCGACACCTACCGCTCGTCTGGGGCCGGGGGCCAGCACGTCAACGTCACCGACTCTGCGGTCCGAATCACGCACCTCCCCACCGGGATCGTCGTTTCTTGCCAGAACGAGAGGTCGCAGATGCAGAACCGCGCAGTCGCCATGCGCATCCTCAAATCGCGCCTGCTGGCACGAGCCAGGCTGGAGCAGGAAAGTGAGCTCAGGGCGCTCTCCGGGGACAAGATGGAGATCGGCTTTGGCTCCCAGATAAGGTCATATGTGCTGCATCCGTATCAGATGGTCAAGGATCACCGCAATCAGGTCGAAACAGGCAACGTGCAAGCGGTGTTGGACGGCGATATCGACCGGTTCATCCAGGCCGAGCTGAAGCGAAAGGCGCAGATCAACCACGCCACACCGATGATGCAGGGCAACCCTGGATTTTAGGCTCTTGCGCGGCTAACCTTACGGGCTGATCGAGAGCTGGAGAGAGACCGATTATGAGCGCCGGCTACCAGAAGCGATGATCGAAGCCATAGGCCTCGAAAAAGACTACAGAGTGGGCTCGCGCGCCCTGCATGACGTGTCAATGGAGCTGACCAAAGGTGAGTTTGTCTTCATCGTCGGCCCATCCGGTTCGGGAAAGTCGACGTTCCTCAAACTGATCACCAAAGAGGAAGAACCCACTGGTGGTGAGCTCCACGTCGCCGGCAAGAACCTTGCCACCCTCCCACGCTGGCGCGTCCCCTTTCTGAGGCGGAATGTCGGCTGCGTTTTCCAGGACTTCAAGCTGCTCCCGAACAAGACGGTGTTCGAGAACGTCGCATTTGCGCTACAGGTGATCGGCAAGAACAGAAGCGTTATCGCAAGGCAAGTGCCTCAGATACTCGAGCTTGTGGGTTTGGGTGAGAAGTTGAGCCGTTATCCCGACGAGCTTTCCGGTGGCGAGCAGCAGCGCGTGTCCATAGCACGCGCCTTCGTCAATCGGCCTTTGATTCTCCTCGCCGACGAACCTACCGGCAATCTCGATCCTGCAACCTCGATTGGCATCATGCGATTGCTCGACCGAATCAACCGCACGGGGACGACTGTGGTGATGGCGACTCATGATCATGCAGTGGTCGATTCGATGCGCCGTCGCGTGATCGAGCTCGAAGACGGGTGTGTCGTTCGCGACCAAACTCATGGCATCTATGGAGTGGGCACATGAAGTTTCGCTACTTTCTCTCCGAGACCGTGAACAACTTGAGGCGGAACGCGCTGATGGCCGTGGCTGCCACCTCGACGGTGGCCATTTCGCTGCTGCTGCTGGGCGGCGTGGAGATTCTTGGGATGGTGGTGGGCAACGTGACCAACAGCTGGGAGGCCAAGGTAGAGATCTCGACCTTCCTCAGGGACGATGCCAGCAGCGGCGAGATTCAAGCCCTCGAGTCAGAGGTAGCACAGATGCCCGAGGTGAAGGACGTCATCTATGTATCCAAGGCCCAAGCGTACGAAGAGTTCAAGCAAACCTACGCGGACACTCCCCAACTGTACGAGGCCCTGTCGCCCGACTCACTCCCTGCTTCTCTTCGGATCGCGCTGACCGACGCGCAGTACACGCAAGAAGTTGCAGCGCGCATCCAGGGCGCGGCGGGGGTGGACGAAGTGCGCTTTGGCGGCGAGATCATCAGACGGCTTCTGCAGGTGAACACGCTGTTGAGGACGGTCACCCTGGTGTTGTCGGTGATCTTGATGATTGCGTCTGCCGCTCTGATAGCCAACACGATTCGGCTTGGCATCTACGCGCGCCGCGAGGAGATTGGCATCATGAAGCTGGTGGGTGCCACCAACTGGTTTATCCGCATTCCCTTCATGCTCGAAGGGTTGGTAGCCGCGCTGTTGGGTGCGCTCCTCGCGTCAGGCATCGTCTGGTTCGCCGACGCGATGTTGTTCACGAGGTTGGCTCAGGCCGTCCCGTTCCTGGCGCCCGCCTTCAACTTCTCGAGCAGGGAGCTGGTGACGGTCGTGGCTGCCCTCGTGACCGTAGGCACGGGAGTCGGGTTGGTGGGATCGGGGATGGCCACTCGGCGGTTCCTGCGTGTCTAGCGGCTCCGGCGCGCCGAGGAACTGAACCGAACCTAAAGGGCGCCTCCGGCGCGCCGAGGGACTGAACCGAACCTAAAGGGCGGCTCCGGCGCGCCGAGGGACTGAACCGAACCTAAAGGGCGGCTCCGGCGCGCCGATTCTTCCAGATGGAGATATTTCGCCAGAATCCCGCAGGCTGGCACTGAGCTTATTGTTCTCTTATGTTACCTCTGATGCCAATGTTCCCTAGAACCCTCACGGCGCGACCTTTGTCCGGTCCAAGAAGAGGGGTCAGCCTGGTGCTGGCCTTTGTCTTGCTGACGCCCTCTCTTGCGATTCAGGCGGCGGCAGGGCCCCGGGACCGGCTGCGGACGATCGAGGAGAGGCGGCAGGAGGTCGATCGCCGCCTCGAAGTGCTCGGAGCCCGGAGCACCGGCCTGTCTCAGAGGCTCAACCGGCTCGACGAGGAAAGGGGATACCAGGAGAGGGTGATAACGGCCCTGGATGCCGACCTCGCCGGCCTCAGCAATCGTATTGACGCCCTCGACGCCGAGCTGCGCGCCGCTCAGGCCAGGCTGACCCTCCTGTCGAGCCAGCTCGACGACATCTCAGATGAGCTCGCGGCGCGGATCGACCGTTTCACGGATAGGGCCGTGGCAGCGTACAAAGCTGGGCCCGTGGGTTACGTCGAAGGCTTCCTCACCTCCCAGAGTGTCACCGACCTGGTAGATCGCTATGCCTATTACGAGTCGGCCATGAACTCCGATACGGAGACGCTGCAGGAGATCGAAGGGCTGAAGAGGTCGACTCAGGTCCGCCGGAAGCTGATTGCAGACAAGAAAGAGGCGATCGCCGCAGGGAAGGCAAGGCTTGAGAGCGACCGTGCGGCGCTGGAGTCGATCCGGTCACAAAGGGCGGCCGCCAAGGCGCGGCTGAAGTCGGCCATGGCCGAGAAGCGGAGCCTGCTGGCCCGGGTCGAGGGCTCTCGAAGCCGTCTGCGCTCTCTCGAGGATCAGCTGGTCGAGGATTCCGATCAGATAGAGGCGTTGCTTGCGGCTCGTGCGGCGCGCCGCGCCGAGCAGGCGCAGACGCCGGTGGCCGGCATGGCGGCAACGTCGATTGTTACCGGGGCGAGGTTTCTGTGGCCGGCGGCCGGAGCGGCGGTGTCCCCCTTTGGGTACCGGGTTCATCCGATCTTCGGCGATCTGAGGCTTCACACCGGGCTCGACATCGGCGCCTCCTACGGAGCGCCGGTGATTGCGGGAGACCTTGGGACCGTTGCTTTCGCCGGTGCTATGGGCGGATATGGAAACGCGATCGTCGTGGATCACGGCGGTGGGATGGCAACGACCTACAATCATCTCTCCGCTTTTGGGGTGGTGGCAGGGCAGCAGGTCGCTCGTGGCGAGACGCTGGGGTCGGTCGGATGCACCGGCTACTGCACAGGGCCCCACCTGCACTTCGAGGTGCGGGTCAATGGGGTACCCGTAGATCCGATGCCGTACCTAAGTTGAAAGCAAACTCACGGGTCCCCGCTCGGACAGATCACCGACGCCTGAGCGGTGCAGGTGCTGCTCGCGCGACGAAGCATTAGGCTTACCATATGCGCCCATCACAAAGGGTTGTTGGCGTTGTGCTCGCAAGCGCCCTGATCGTTTTTGCGGCGTTCTCGCTCGGGTTTTTCATGGGTGGTGATACAGGCGGGGACTTCAGCAACGCAGCCAACGATGCGCAACTCTCGGTGGTACGAGATGCGTATCGGAAGATCCGTGCTTCCGCTGTGGAACCACCGAGTGACGAAGCCCTTACACGAGGAGCAGTGCGCGGAATGGTGGGGGTACTCCGAGATTCAGACGATCCCTACGCTCTCTTCTATTCGCCTGAAGGCTACCGGTCATTTCAGGAACTTACGGCGGGACAATTTTCGGGCATCGGCGTGTGGCTGAAAACAAAGAATCGTCAACTCGAGATTGTTTCAGTGCTGCCATCGACGCCGGCACGCACGGCCGGCCTGAAACACGGAGACATTATCAAGAGCATCGACGGCGTGAACGTGAACAGACTCAGCACCGATCAAGCAGTCGATCGCATCAAGGGCCCCGAAGGAACGAGCGTGAATCTCGAGCTGGACCGTTCGGGAAGAGCGGTTAGCCTTGCCATCGAGCGCAAGTCCATCGAACTCCCCAATCTCCTTGCGCGCATGACCGATGAAAACGATCTCGGTTACCTTCGTTTATACGGCTTTGCCCGCGGTGCGGGGCGGCAAGTCCGGCGGCAAGTGGATCAACTCCGGTCCGACGGCGCCGAAGGTGTTGTGCTTGATCTTCGTGACAACGGCGGCGGTTTATTCACCGAGGCCGTCAATGTCGCCAGTGTTTTCATCGAAGACGGCGCTGTCGTGTCGTATCGGGTGAAATCCGAGCCCGACGTCGTCTACAACGCAGAGGGCGACGCGTTCGAGGATCTTCCGCTGGTGATCTTGGTCAACGAGGGGTCTGCCAGCGCCTCGGAGATTGTTGCCGGGGCGATGCAGGATCGCAATCGCGCACTCGTTGTAGGAACGCGTACATATGGGAAAGGGTCGGTGCAGGAGGTGGTTCCTCTGCGTGACGCCTCTGCACTAAAGTTGACCACTGCTGCCTACATTACTCCCGACGGAACCGATATCGAGGGCGAAGGAGTGGCTCCCGATGTCGTCGTGAACGCAGCTCCCGACATCCAACGAGAGCGAGCGATCGAGATTCTAAAAGGGATCGTGGTGTCATCGGCAGGGGCTCAGGGCTAGACATTATGGGAAGCAAGGCGCAGGAAGCCGGAACCAAGCTCATCGCCCAGAACCGCAAGGCCCGCTTCAACGTCAGTATTGAAGACACCGTCGAAGCTGGTCTCGCCCTCACCGGGACCGAAGTCAAGTCTTGCCGCGAGGGACGAGTCAGTCTGGCCGATGCCTACGCCGCTATCAGGGGGGGAGAGGCGTGGCTCATGCAATGCCATATCAATCCCTACGAGTTCGGCAACCGCGCCAATCACGATCCGGTGCGTCCTCGCAAGCTTCTGCTGCACAGGGGTGAATTGGCGCGGCTCGAGGCGAAGGTGTCGCAGGGGGGACGGGTGCTGGTGCCGCTGCGCCTTTATTTCAAGGGCGGTCTCGTCAAGGCCGAGGTCGCCACGGGGACGCCCAAGAAGCTGTACGACAAACGGGCCACAGAGGCCAGTCGAGATGCCGAACGCCACATGCGACGCCAGCTGGGGCGCCGTCGCTGACGTGCCCGGATCGCGGAGGCTTCCAAACATCGGGGTATCGCAAAGCTAAACTACATTGAGATGTACTTTTCCAGTGAGTCCCCTTAACGCCCGTAACTTGTGGACGGTGGAGCTTTCCAGGGACCGGACAGTACAGCGGAGCCCGGTCTTCGATAAGGTGCTCATGCAGTCCGCCGAGAACATGAGTGATCTGGCCGACAACAGTGTGGCGCTTACGGTCACGTCACCGCCTTATCACGTGGGGAAGG
The DNA here is from genome assembly GCA_030860205.1 of Actinomycetota bacterium. Taxonomy (GTDB): domain Bacteria; phylum Actinomycetota; class CADDZG01; order CADDZG01; family WHSQ01; genus JACDDL01. Next base: position 6,322 of record JALZIQ010000117.1, read on the forward strand.
ACTACGACGGCGACGCGTCCTTCGCCGAGTACCTTGCCCTCCTGGAACGGGTTTTTCGAGAAGTTCACAGGGTGCTCGAACCCGGCGGTAGGGCTGTTGTGAACGTGGCAAACCTCGGCCGGCGGCCGTACATCCCCCTCTCACACCTGGTTACGGAAAGAATGCTCCGAATTGGCTTCCTCATGCGTGGGGAAGTTATCTGGCGCAAAGCCAGAGGGGCTTCGGGAAACTGCGCGTGGGGTAGCTGGAGATCTGCCGCGAATCCGGTTGTTAGGGACTACATGAGTACTGCCTGTGCTTTCGAAGGGTCGGTTTGACCGAGTGAAGAAGGGTGATTCCACCATTGAGTCGGACGAGTTCATGGACGCAACTCCTTCCGTCTGGGAGATTCCTGCCGAATCGGCGAAGCGAGTCGGCCACCCAGCACCTTTCCCCATTGAACTTCCCCGCAGGTTCATCGAGTTGTACACCTATGCGGACGACCTGGTACTCGACCCCTTCCTCGGGTCTGGGACCACTGCGGTCGCCGCCGTGAAGGCTGGACGCCACTACGTTGGCTACGACATCGACGACAGCTACGTTGAGGTGGCGGAGAGACGGATTGCAGCCGCCCGGCGGGAGATGCAACGGCGCCGCTACCGACTGATTCGGCAGGTTCCATGGCATGACCGAGGCAAAGGTTCTGTCGGCGGCGGACGGGAACATGAAGACCCGCTCGGACGTTGGACCTACTGTCGGCGACGGCTGGCACGACGGCCCTGCACGCCCGCACTACAATGCAGGTCTCGAGAGTACAGGGCTTCCTTGACAACTGCACATGGGGCTGAACTGGTATCGACTCTGATTGATCGAGGTAGGAGAAGCGAGCCGAGGTTCCGGGTAACCTCGCTAAACCGCTCGGAAAACAACAACTGCTGACTCTAACGAGTACGCACTCGCTGCCTAACTAACAGCGACGCCGGCCTTGGGCTCTGCCTGCGGCCTGGGGATCCGGCGTCATGAAGCAGGCTCACCGCTCGGGGCGCGCTCGGCGCGCCG
>JALZIQ010000033.1 GCA_030860205.1 Actinomycetota bacterium
TGGTACTCCGGCGGCGACACCGAATACAGGTTGCCGGGTACCGAGATGGTGTTCAAGGTCTCGCCGCAGAGCGCCGAGCTCCTTCGGGAGGTACACAGAACGATGGGGGCTTTGGTGACGGGGCGGAGGACGTTCGACATCGCCAATGGGTGGGGTGGTAGCCCCCCCTTGAGCGTACCGACCTTAGTCGTTACCCACACGGTCCCACAAGAATGGGTCTACGAAGGATCGCCGTTCACGTTCGTAACGGACGGCGTCGAAAGCGCCGTTGAACAAGCAAAGGCGGTCGCGGCCGACAAGGACGTCGCCGTAGGCGCCGCGAGCATCGCGCAGCAGTGCATAAGGGCTGGACTTCTCGACGAAGTACACATCAACCTGGTGCCCGTCCTGCTCGGAGGGGGAGTCCGAATGTTCGAGCATCTAGGGCCTGAACCCATCGAACTGGAAAGCGCGAGGGTGATCGAAGCCCCAGGTGTAACCCATCTCACGTTCCGCGTCGTAGGGCAGGAAACTATATGACCGGTACCACAAAGAGTGTAAAGAAACACGATCTCGTCGCCGCGCTGGTCCTCGCCGCGCTCGCGCCCGTCTGGCGCGATCTCAGGAATACCCGCTCGCGATGAACCGTCGTGCGACCCACCTCGGGTTCGTCGACCGGCGAAGGCCGCCATGACCGCCGTACAACGACGAGCCTCGAGGAGGGCCCGATGCCTGAGGGGTCCGCGCCGTCGGGGCGTCACCATGATTTTCGTCAAGCCGACGACCCTACTGGAGAGTCCAATAAGCGGGAGGAAGGAGTGCCCATGAACAAAGTAACTTCGAGCGACGGCACCACTATCGCCTTCGAGCGGATCGGTGACGGCCGGCCGGTCATCGTAGTGGGCGGGGCGCTCTGCGACCGGGCGAAGACGCGCCCGCTCGCCGAGGAGCTGGCAAAGCATTTCACCGTGATCAACTACGACCGCCGGGGCCGGGGCGACAGCGGTGACACCGCACCGTACGCGGTCGAGCGCGAGATCGAAGATATCGGCGCTCTCATCGCCGAGGCCGGAGGGACGGCGTCGGTGTACGGTCATTCCTCCGGCGCGGGCCTCGCCCTGCACGCGGCGGCGCACGGTCTGCCCATCACCAAGCTCGTTCTACACGAGCCGCCCTACGTGCCCGACGGCGAGGAGGAGCGACGGACCTCGCAGGAAATCGGCGAGAACCTCAAGACCCTCCTGGCAGAGGATCGTCGTGGCGACGCGGTCGAGCTGATGATGACGACGACGGGGATGCCGCCGGAGATGGTCGGCCAGATGCGCAACGAGCCGTGGTGGGCGGGGCTGGAGGCGATGGCACCCACGATCGCATACGACTCCGAGGTCATGGGCGACATCAGCAGGGGCGGCACGATTCCGACCGACCTGCTCGGCGCCGTGACGGTCCCCGCCCTCGTCCTTTGTGGCGGGGCGAGCCCCGATTGGATGATCGACATAGGCAGGCAGGTCGCGGACGGCATGCCGAAGGGGCGGCTCGATGTCCTGGAGGGCCAGGAACACGTCGTGCCCCCAGAGATACTCGTACCGGTGCTGGCGGAGTTCTTGGCCGGCTGAAGCCGCAGCCAAGAACTCGGGGTCACGCCTTGAACATAACTAAATATGAGGAGCATCCATGAAAACGGTAACTTCAAGATACGGTATGAAGTTGACAAGAGCGCTGCTGGCCTGCGGCGTTGTCGCTGGCCCCTTGTACGTGGTCGTAGGCTTGATCCAGGCACTCACCCGCGACGGGTTCGAGCTCGGACGTCACCCGCTCAGCCTGCTGAGCAACGGAGACCTGGGGTGGATCCAGATCATCAACTTCTTGGTTACCGGCCTGCTAACCGTCGCGTGCGCGGTCGGGATGCGGTGGGTACTGCAACCCGGCCGGGGCGGGACCTAGGGACCGTTGTTGATCGGCGCCTACGGGTTGGGCCTGATCGGCGCCGGGGTCTTTGTCGCCGACCCGATGGACGGCTTCCCACCCAGGGCGCCGGCGGGCACCCCCGACACCGTAAGCTGGCACGGCCTTCTGCACTTCATCACCGGTGGGGTGGGGTTCCTCGGGCTGATCACGGCGTGTTTCGTGTTTGCCCGCCAGTTCGCCGCCCTCGGACAACGGGGATGGGCTGCGTACTCCGTGGCCATCGGCGTGATCTTCTTCGTGGCCTTCTTCGGGATCGCCTCGGTGTCGGGCAATGCCTGGATCAACGTGGCCTTCTTTGTCGCGGTTGTGCTCGGCTGGGCATGGATCTCGGCTATGGCGGCACGGCTGATGAAAGGCTAAAACGGCCAAGCCGAGAACCCCGTCAGCAACGTAAAAGACCACTACTGTAAGGAGGACCCCATGACCAAGGATACAGCGAAGCCGGTGACGGAGGTTTCGCGAACTGCGGCACTCGTTTCATTGGGGGCTGCCATTACGTTTGTGGTTTTGCTTGCCGCACTGCACTTCATCAAACCAGAACTCGATCCTTCGTGGCATTTCATTAGCGAGTATGCGATCGGGAACCACGGCTGGATCATGGTGCTCGCGTTCCTTTCATTGGCGCTTAGCTACGTCACGTTATTCCTGGCGATCCGATCGCAAATACGGACCATCGTCGGCCGTAACGGCCTGGCCTTACTTTTGGTTAGTGCCCTCGGTTTGACCATCGCCGCCATTTTTACTACCGACCCCATAACGGCAAGCAAGGACGCTGTGACAACTGAAGGCAGCCTTCACAATTTGGGCGGGACGCTCGGTATCGCCATGCCGTTTGCCGCCGCGCTCATCGGCTGGAGACTGACCCGTAACCCGGCGTGGTCTTCGGCAAAACGACCTCTCTTATGGGCGACCGGCCTGGCCCTGGTTGCCTTTTTGGTGTCCTTCGTATCCGTGGGCGTTATGGTCTCGCAAAGCAGCGGCGAATTCGGCCCGGACGTGTTGGTTGGATGGCCCAACCGGATCGAGATAGTGGCCTATAGCGCGTGGCTGATGGTGGTAGCCTGGCAAGCGATTCGGGTGCGCGGGCAAGGATCCTAGATCTAGCCACCGGACAGTTTTGGTAGAGAGCGGGGAAGCAAGCGGATAGATGGCCTCGTCACTTGAGCCAAACACCTGTCCAGCATGTTGCACCCCAGCCGGAACACGCTGTAATCGCGCCGATCC
>JALZIQ010000052.1 GCA_030860205.1 Actinomycetota bacterium
ACGTAGGCCGCTGCATATCCGACGATCGCCCCGACGATGAGGGCAACGTGCGGTGTCCTCCGGGTGCTGTGCGTCGGCGAGAGCCAGTGAGGGAAATAGCCTGCCCTCGACAGCGAGTAGATGTTGCGCCCATAGGCGTAGATGATCGTATGAAAACTCGCTACCAGCCCCGCCACAGCGATCAGCGCCAGGAGGGAGCCTCCCACCCCACCAAAGATCGCCTGAAAACCGAGAAACAGTGGCTCGAGCGACGTCCCGACCTCCGCCGATCCGCCGTCGACGCCGGAGTTGAGAAAAAGAGTGAGAAAAGCGGCGATCGTGAGCGTGAGTAGACCCAGCAGGATCCCCTTGGGCATGTCTCGCTTGGGGTCGTGGGATTCCTCGGCGGCAAGCGGAAGCTCCTCGATGGCGAGGTAAAACCATATCGCGAACGGGAGGGCGGGGAAGATGCCGCCGATGCCATGGGGCAACCACCTCGAACCTCCTGGATCGGGTTCGATGTTGAGAGCGAGCTCGAGATCGAAGTTGGGGATGGCGCCGACCCAGAAGACCACGAGGATGCCGAGCGCGATGAACGTTATGGCGACCGTGAACTTGAAGCTCGCCTCCGCTCCGGCGATATTGAGTCCCACAAAAATGAGATAGAACACCGCCCACCACAGCGGCAGCGGGAGGCTCAAGCCGATAAGGTCCGTAGCTATGGCATCCATATACCCGCCGATTCCGACGACGATGACGGCGGGTGTGAGGATGTACTCCATGTTCTCGCCCAACCCGGTGATGAATCCTCCCCACGGTCCCATGACCGAACGACCGAACGAATAGGCCCCGCCCGTGTGCGGCAGAGCCGGAGACATCTCCGCAATGCTGTAGCAAAGTCCCAAGTACATGACTGTGATGACGATGGTGGCGATCAGCAGCCCGCCAAAGCCGCCCGCGTCGAGGCCGAAGTTCCAGCCGAAGAAGTCGCCGGAGATGACTGCCCCCACGCCCAGAGCCCACAGCGACAGAACGCTTGCGACCCGCTTCAGTTGGCGATTCTCGAAATAGCCTTCCTCGGCGTCACGATAGGTGATGCTCTTCTGGCGTACGCTCCGCTGTCTTTCGTCGCCCAACGCTCCCCCTTCCCTCCGGGGGCCATGCCGGGCCCCGTCCCGAGATGAGAAGGTAAACCTTGACAGTGGCAGGGTCAACCATCGGGGCTCGAGACGGTGCCGTCTATGGTCATGGGCAACCGGGGAAGGCGTGATCGGCGCCGGTGCCCCGCTCGAACCACATGGGCCGGTTTGAGAACGGGATGGACCACTAATCGATGGAGGAGGTCGGCATGAACCTCATGGGCCCGGCGAACGGATCGTCGTGACGGCAGACACCCGCCCTCTCATCGGCCTTACCTCTTATGTTCAGAGAGCCCGGTGGGGATCGTGGGACAAAGAGGCCGTGCTGGTGCCGGCGTCCTACGTCGGTGCTGTTGAAGAGGCCGGCGGCCGGCCGATGATCCTGCCCTCCTCAGGCGACCCCGCCCCGGAAGCCGTGAATGTCATCGACGGCCTGGTCGTCATAGGGGGGAATGACGTCGATCCCAGAGCCTATGGAGCAGAGATCGCACCGGAGACCACCGGCGTTCGAGCAGAGCGCGATCGCGCCGAGCTCGCACTCCTGGAGCTTGCGTTGCGGCGAGATCTTCCCGTTCTGGGGATCTGCAGGGGGATGCAGCTGCTGAATGTCTCCTGCGGAGGCGATCTGATTCAGCATCTCCCCCATCGGGTGGGCACGGACAACCACAGGATCGAGCGGGGCACGTTCCACTGTCATGACGTGAGGCTCGAGCCCGGGAGCATCCTGGGCACCACCCTCGGGGACCACGCAAACGTCCCATCGCATCATCACCAGGCACCGGGTCGGATAGGTGAGGGCCTGCGGGCGACCGCGTGGGCGAAAGATGGCACGGTCGAAGGGTTGGAGGCTACCGGGCGGCATTTTGCCGTCGGGGTGCTGTGGCATCCAGAGGAAAGCTCCAACCGAGCCCTTCTCAACTGCCTCGTTCAAGAGGCGGCGGCCTTCCGAACAAGGAGAGGGACCAGATGAAAAGCATCATCAATCCCGCGACGGAAGAGACGATCGAAGAACTCGAGCTTGCGGGCCCGGAGCAGCTTAACGATGCGGTGGTGGCCGCCAAGACGGCCTGGCCTGGGTGGACGGAAGTCTCTATCTCGGATCGGGCGCGGCTGCTGCGACGACTTGCAGGCCTTATCGAGAACAATGCCGAGGACCTTGCCCGCCTCGAAACGCGCAACGTGGGCAAACCCATCTCGGACTCGCGCGCCGAGGTCGCGATGGTGGCGGATGTGTTTCACTTCTATGCGGGGGCAATCGACAAGCACTACGGCGAGACGATCCCGGTTGAGGGGGGAGTCGACTTCACTTTCCGGGAGCCGCTTGGGGTAGTCGGCCTTATAACACCATGGAACTTCCCGATGAACATCGCAAGTTGGAAGCTGGGCCCGGCGCTTGCGTGCGGCAACACAGTCGTGCTCAAGCCGGCGGAGATCACGCCGCTTACGGCAATGCGCCTGGCCGACCTGGCGCTTGAAGCGGGCATCCCCGAGGGAGTTTTCAACGTCGTGGTCGGCCCCGGAAGTGTGATCGGCAAGGCGCTGGTCGAGCATCCCGATGTCGCCAAGATTGCCTTCACGGGCTCAACCGAGGTAGGGCGAAGCATCATGAAGGGAGCGGCCGGAACAATAAAACGGGTGACGCTCGAGCTGGGGGGGAAATCCGCGAACATCGTTTTCGCCGATGCTGATCTCGAGAGGGCGGCAAGCTCCGCTCCCATCGCGGTCTTCGGCAACGCAGGGCAAGACTGTTGTGCGCGCAGCCGAATCCTGGTCGAAGCCTCCGTCTTCGATTCTTTTGTCGACCAGTTGATCAACGCAACGAAAAAGATAACTGTCGGCGATCCTGCGAGTGAGAGCACCGACATGGGCCCCCTTGTTTCGGCCCAGCAACGAGACACGGTTGCATCATATGTCGACGGCCGGCCCGCCTGGCAGGGCGAAGCGCCATTCGGGCGTGGCTACTGGTTTCCGCCAACAATCCTTGCTCCTGTCACTAACGACGACCGGGTTGCGCGCGAAGAGGTCTTCGGTCCGGTTGTGGCCGTGATCCCGTTCCATGACGAAGCTGAAGCGGTCGCGCTGGCGAACGACACTCCTTACGGACTCTCAGGGTCGGTTTGGAGCAGGGACGGCGCCAAGGCGCTGCGAGTGACCCGGCGCATCAATTCCGGAGTCATCTCGATCAACTCGAACACGTCGGTCAGGGTCGCCACACCGTTCGGGGGTTTCAAGCAGTCGGGATTTGGGCGAGAGCTCGGAATGCATGCGCTCGATGGTTACAGCGAAATCAAAAACGTCTATATGTCAACGGAGGCATGATGGGGCGACTCGCGGGCAAGGTCTGCGTTATCACCGGCGCCGGTGGCGGAATCGGCCGCGAGGCGGCTCTGCAGTTCTCTCGCGAGGGCGCGCGCGTGTGCGTTGCCGACATGAACGAGGAGGCCGGTCAGAAGAGCGCCGCCGAGGCGGACGCCGAGGCCGGAGGAGCCTTCTTCTTCAAGGCCAACGTCGCCGACCCGGCCAGCGTCCAAGCGATGTACACGGAGACCGCCGAACGTTACGGGGGAATAGACACCCTCTACAACAATGCAGGCATCATGCCCGAGGATGACGCTTCAATTCTCGAAACCGAGCCCGATTCGTGGCAACGGGTGCAGGATGTCAACACCAAAGGGGTCTACCTGTGCTGCAAGTACGGAATTCCCTATCTTCGCGAGCGCGGCGGGGGCTCTGTGATCAACGTCGCTTCATTTGTCGCTCTAGTGGGCGCAGCGACGTCACAGATCTCCTACACCGCGTCGAAGGGGGCGGTGTTGTCGATGAGCCGCGAGCTGGCGGTGGAGTTTGCGAAGGAAGGGGTGCGCGTGAATGCGCTCTGCCCGGGCCCGGTGGAGACTCCCCTTCTGTTGCGCTTGTTCGAGAGCGACGAGAACGCCGCCCAGAGGCGGCTGGTCCACGTGCCCATGGGCCGGATGGCGCGCCCGGAGGAGATAGTCGCCGGAGCCCTGTTCCTCGCAAGCGACGAATCTTCCTACGTAACCGGCACCACCTTCCTGGTGGACGGAGGACTCACGGCTTCCTACGTGACCCCCGAATAGTCAGCTGCGGGTCTCTCGAATCGCCCTCCATACACGCTCGGGCTTGAGCGGCATGTCTATATGGCGGACGCCGAGGTGGCTCACCGCGTCGATCACTGCATTTTGAACCGCCGGAGTCGAGCCGATCGTTCCCGACTCGCCGATCCCTTTGGCCCCCAGGGGGTTCAAAGGGGACGGTGTCTCGGTGTGCGCAGTCTCGAAATCGATGAGCTCTGCTGCCGTGGGCATCTCATAGGAAGCGAGGTTAGCGGTGAGCGGGTTGCCGTTTTCGTCATAGACCATCTCCTCGAACAGCGCCTGAGCTACACCCTGCGCGACTCCCCCGTGCACCTGCCCTTCGACCAGCATCGGATTGAGGATGCGCCCGCAATCATCGACTGCTATGTGTCGCAGTAGTTCGGCCCGACCCGTCTCGGTATCGACCGCGACCACCGCGATATGGGCGCCGAACGGGTAGCTCATGGTGTCGTCGTCGTAGCCGAACTTATCCTTGGCCGACATACCTGGATCCATTCCTTCCGGCAGCCGAGCCGGATCCGAGGCTGCCGAGGCGAGCTCCCCCCATCCGATGAGTGAATCAGGCACCCCGGCGATCCCGAAACGGCCATCCTCATGCTGCACGATGTCCTCAACGCTCACCTCGAACAAATGAGAAGCGAGCAGTTTCGCCTTTTCCAGCACGTTTCCGCTGGCGCCGTAAATTGCGCTGCCCCCTATCTGAAGCGAACGTGAGCCCATGGTCCCGTCACCCTTTGCCGTCAGATGGGTATCGGAATGTACCACCCTGATTCGCTCGTGCGGGATGTTCAGCTTTGCCGACACGAGCTGCGCCCATGCCGTTTCGTGACCCTGACCATGGGGTGAAGTTCCAGTTGTCGCGGTCGCGCTGCCGTCCTCGTGGACCTCGACAGTGCTCGAGTCCTCGCCGAATCCCGTGAGCTCGACGTAGCAGCTCAGACCAATGCCGAGTTGCTTGACATCATCAGCGGCGCGCCGCTCCTGTTGCTGTTTCCGGAGTTCCTCATAGCCTGCCATCTCGAGCGCTTTATCGAGTGTGGCTTCGTAGTCCCCAATGTCGTACAGAGCGCGTGATGTGGTCTTGTAGGGAAACGCCTCCTTGGGGATAAAGTTCTTTCGCCGCAGCTCGACTGGATCCATGAGGAGCTCGTGGGCGAGCATGTCCATCGCCCGCTCGATCAAGGCAGCCGCCTCCGGACGGCCCGCACCGCGATATGCAAAGGTCGGCGTTGCATTCGTCGCCACACAATAGGTCTCGTAGTGGATGTAGGGAATGCGATAAACCCCCGACGCCATCTGCCTGGTCAAAGTCGAGAGGGCCGCCCCCTCACCCGGATAGGCGCCCTGATCCGCGATGTTACGCACTTCGAGATCGGTGATTATTCCTTCCTTGGTTGCACCCAACCGGACATGCTGGACCTGTCCGCGTCCCTGGGTCATTGCGACCATGCTCTCGCTTCGAGCTTCGACGTACCGAACTGGCCGCCCAACGCGATGGGCTATAGCTGCAACGATGATCTGCTCTGGGTAGGTTGCGATCTTCGCGCCAAACCCGCCGCCCACCGCCGGAGCGATGACATGCACTTGCTCCTTTTCGAGACTGAGCGCCTTGGAGATCTCCCTCGACATCCAGTGCGGCGCCTGGCAGGGAATCCACATCTTCAGTCCGCCCGAGTCTGGATTGGGAACGGCAAGGACACCATTGGTCTCCATGGGCACGGCGGCAAGACGTTGATTCACGAAACGCCCCGTCACCACTACGTCGGGCACTTGCTCCTTGGGCGCTCTCGAGGTGAAATTCCGCTCCACCGCAACGTTGCTTCCATGGTCGGGAAACAACAGGGGTGCGCCCTCGTTGACGGCTGCTTCCGGGTCGACGACCACCGGCAGGGATTCATAGTCGACCATGACCAGCGCCGCGGCATCCAGTGCCTCGGCGAGGGTATCCGCCACCACGACGGCTATAGGTTCACCCACGAAACGCACCGTACGGGTCGCCAACATGGGACGGGCGAAGACGTCCGGGACCTCATCTGAATTCTCAGGGGCGAGGTCGAGGTCACCGGCCTTGTAGACACCCGCAACTCCGGGCATCTCGACAGCCGATTCAAAGTCGATACCGCCGATTCGGGCATGGGCCATGAATGAGCGGACGAAAACGGCGTGAAGCGCGCCCTTTACAAACACGTCTTCGGTGTACTTGGCGGCGCCGGTTATGAAGCGCGGGTCCTCGACGCGCCTAACCGGGTGACCGAGGATCGATCCTTGCATGTCTGCTCTCTCTAGAAACGCTGACAGCGCGGGCAATAGGTGGTTCCACGTCCACCCAGCACTATCTTTCTAAGCGGATTGCTGCAGCGGGGGCATGGTTCTCCACCTCGACCATAAGCGAAAAGAAAGCTCGCGTTGCGCCCGCTTGCTCCGTTGACCATCCGATAATCGCTGAAGGTTGTACCTTCGCGGCCGATCGCCGCGCTCAACACTTCCTTGATCGCCCTATGGAGGAGCAGGGCCCTCTTCGGGCCCACACGCCGGGAGGCCGGATGGATGCGAGCCGCCCAAAGCGCTTCGTCGGCGTAGATGTTCCCCACACCGGCTACCGGCCTCTGACTGAGCAGGAACGGCTTGACCGGAGCCTTGGTACGAGCCAGCTCGAGACCGAAGCGCTCAGGGTCGAACGCATCAGAGAGTGGTTCGGGGCCGAGGTGGGCAAGAGTCGGAATGGTGTCATAACGACCAGCGTCTACCACCGCTATTCGGCCAAAGCGACGCACGTCCTTGAAAATCAACCGGCGCCCGTTGTCGAGACTGAGACTCGCCCGCGTATACGGATCGCTGGCATCGAGGCGGAACACCCCGGTCATCCCAAGGTGCATCACGAGCTCGAGCCCTCGGTCTAATGGCGATATCAGGAACTTGCCGCGCCGGCCGACAAAGGAGATCTTCCGACCCCTCAACTCTGCGATCCGCTGAAATTGCCGGGGGACCATCGGGTGGGGATCCACCCACACATCGAGCACCCGCCGGCCGCTCAACTCCGGGTCGAGCTGACGACGCACCGATTCGACTTCTGGAAGCTCCGGCATATTCGATAGGTTACGAGTCATGGGAACTGCCGAACGCCCTTATGCTCCCCATGGCTTGCGGCACAAGGAGGGCATCGGCGCGGACGAATTCTTCGCCGTGGACATGCGGGTGGGTCGCATTGTGGAGGTCGAAGACTTCCCACAGGCTCGCAAGCCCTCTCTCAAGCTGGCGGTCGACTTCGGGCCGATCGTTGGCGTGCTGAAGACGAGCGCACAGGTCACCAATTACGGCTATGACGAGCTCATGGGGCGGCTCGTTGTAGGAGCAGTCAATCTGGGATCCCGACGGATAGCCGGGTTCAAGAGCGAATTCCTCGTACTGGGGGCCATGGAGCCCGACGGGACTGTGAGGCTGCTCCGGGTGGAGCCCGACGTCGAGCCCGGCGCGCCCATCGCCTAGCTTCGCCCGAGCTTTGACTACGCCTTCACCCAACCCCGTCTTCACCCTGGGACATGGAACGCGTTCGATCGAGGAACTGATCGAACTCCTGAGCCAAGCCCAGGTGGGACGGGTGGAGGATGTGCGCCGCTTTCCCGGTTCCAGACGCCACCCCCACTTCACGCGAGAGGCTTTGGAGCGGTCGCTCTCCGAAGCGGGCCTCGCCTACCGGTGGCATGGCGAGAGATTGGGTGGCCGCCGCAAGCACCCAAAGGGACAGCCCACACGTCACCCGGCCTGGCGCAACGATGCCTTCCGAGCTTATGCAGACTACATGGACACCCCGGAGTTTCGGCGGGGTCTATTGGAGTTGGAAGATGCAGCGCGCCGTGAGCCCCCCGTCGCAATCATGTGCGCCGAAACACTGTGGTGGCGCTGTCATCGGCGCTTGATTGCCGATGCCCTCACGATTGACGGGTTTGAGACCGTTCATCTAATTGGCCCGGGGGCCAGACAAAAGCACAAGCTCCACGATGGACTCCGCCTGGATGCAAACGGACACCCGGTGTACGACGTGGGAGTGGCAACAGAGCTATTCCCCTGATTCTGAGGACCCGCTCGGTGGATCGGGAGCGTTCTGTTTGGGGCGGCGATTTCGGCCCGACGGTTGAGGGATTCGAGCAAGGCCGTCGGGGGCAGTTAACTGCGCCTCTTGCCTGGGCCGCCCGCATGGGGTAGAAGTGCGTGGGGCTAGGCGAAGCAGGCGGACGTCATGGGGCATCCAGAGAATTCGGCGGTTACCGGCAAAAATGGGTCCGACACGGGCCCGGCTGGAGGCGCGCCGATGTCGCCGGTGAGGGCGTTCCTGCTGCTGCTGGCGCTT
>JALZIQ010000075.1 GCA_030860205.1 Actinomycetota bacterium
GCAGGCGGCGGGCAAGAAGAAGTGCCTGGGGAAGAGGGCGACGATTTTCGGGACCCGGGGGAACAACGAGATCGAAGGCACCCGCGGCGCCGATGTGATCGTAGGGCGCGGCGGCAACGACCGGATCGTGGGGCGCGGCGGCAACGACCGGATCTGCGGCAACGGCGGCAACGACACCATCGTCGGAGACAGAGGTGACGACCGCATCAAGGGTGGCAGAGGCAGGGACATATTGAGAGGTTCACAGGGCGACGACACCTTGAAAGGCGGCAAGGGCAAGGATCGTCTCTCCGGTATCAACGGCCGCGACCGGCTCTTCGGGGGCCGCAAGGCGGACATCGTCAGTGGACAGAAGGGGCTGGACTTCCTCTATGGGGGACCCGGTCCGGACAAGATCATCGGCGGGATAGGGGCCTCGACGGACGTGCTCAAGGGCGGCAGAGGCAACGATGACATTGAAGGGCAGTCCGGGGACGATCGGGCTTATGGCGGCGCCGGAGCCGACGTGATCACCGGAGAGTTCGGCAACGACGAGCTCCGGGGCGGCGAGGGTGAAGACGAAATAATGGGCGGTTTCGGAGACGACTTCCTGGACGGCGGCCCCCAGAGAGATTTCCTGGGTGGAGGCGAAGGCGTGGACGAGTGCATCAACGGCCCGATCACCGCAAACTGCGAGAACCCCCAGTAGGCGCTCCAAGTCCTCTCTCCATAGGAAATAGAGAGCATCGAAGGGCGGGTACCCCGACCGTGGTGCCCGCCTCTTCGCGTGGCTCGACTCCCTCGATTGACAGAAGCCCATCCATGCCTATACTTGCGCCACCGTGCCTCTGCAATGTCGCCGAGGTCGTTGACAATCTGAGATCCGCGACGAGACGGGACCGATGATCACTTCCAGCAGAAGCGACACGAAAGCAGAGAGGTACCTTTTCCTGCTCAACCTCGTACTTATTACCTAGCGCGCATCGAATCGGCCCTCAGGGGCCGATCGGTGTGCGCTAACCCTCCGTGGAACACGGGGGGTTTTTTTGTTGGCCCGATGTCATGGGGAAGCCGGCGACACAGATGGATCAAGGAGGCAGAGAACATGAGACTCGAGATCAGCAGCGGTGACTGGTCCGGCAGTGCGGAATGGTGCGGGCCCGGTGAGGTTGCGCTGGACATCCCCGACCCCGGCCGGAGGGAGTGGTTCGAGCGCTACTTTCAGTCGGAGGACGCTTTTCTGACGGGTGCGGTGGACGGCGCCGAGATGTGGGTCGAGCGGCCCGACTCCTCTGAAGAGGCGTTCATCCGCTCGGCTTATCAGCTGGCCCGTTACTCCTACGAGGTGAGCCGCGAATCCGACGGCGCCCCGAGTCAAGCGAGGGCGTCGTGAAGCGCGTTCGAGTTCGCACCAGGAAGCCCCGCTCATGAGGGTGACAGGAGCCCAGTCCCTGCTGAGATCCTTGGAGTGCGCAGGCACCGAGGTGATCTTCGGCATCCCCGGAGGCGCCATCCTGCCCGCCTACGACCCGATCCTCGACTCTCCGATCAGGCACATCCTGATGCGCCACGAGCAGGGCGCCGGCCACGCCGCCGAAGGCTATGCCCACGTCACCGGGCGGGTGGGGGTGTGCATGGCGACGTCGGGGCCCGGGGCGACCAATCTTGTGACTCCCATCGCAGACGCGTACATGGACTCGATCCCCATGGTGGCGATAACCGGCCAGGTGCCTCGTGCCGCCATAGGCGGCGACGCCTTCCAGGAGGCCGACATCATCGGGATCACCATGCCGATCACCAAACACTCGATAAAGGTGATGGACCCGGACCACATTCCGGTCGCCGTCGCCGAGGCGTTCCTTATCGCCTCAACCGGCAGGCCCGGCCCGGTGGTGATCGACGTCCCCAAAGACGTTCTCACCTCCGAGACGAGCTTCGCCTGGCCGTCCGCGGTCACGATCCCGGGCTACCGGCCGAATACAGAGCCGCACCTCCGGCAGATCAAGGCGGCGGCAGAGCTCATCCGGCGTGCCGAACGGCCCGTTTTCTACGTGGGCGGTGGGGTCCTCAAGGGGCGCGCCGCCGCGGAGCTGAAAGCCCTTGTGGAAACAGTCGGCGCGCCGGTCGTGACCACCCTCATGGCGCGGGGGGCCTTCCCCGATGATCATCCTCTGCACATGGGGATGCCGGGAATGCACGGAGGATACGCGGCCGTGACGGCCCTGCAGCGCTCTGACCTGCTGGTAGCGCTCGGTGTACGTTTCGATGACCGCGTGACCGGCCAGCTGGCCTCCTTTGCGCCCGGAGCGAAGGTCATCCACGCCGATATCGATCCGGCGGAGATAGGCAAGAACCGGGCCGTCGATGTGCCAATCGTGGGCCAGTCGAAGCCGGTCATAGCTGGGCTGACGCGCGCGCTTGCCGGAGCCGAACCCTCGGATCACTCCAAATGGGTTGCGGAGGTCCAGGGGTGGCACGAGCAATATCCGTTCGCGTACGACCAGGAAGCGGACGGAGCGCTGAAGCCCCAGCACGTCGTAAGTCGCTTCGATGAAGCCCTGGGAGGCGACGGCATCGTCGTCACCGGTGTCGGGCAGCACCAGATGTGGGCCTCTCAGCTGATGCGCTTCAACAAGCCCAACTCCTGGGCGACGTCGGGAGGTGCCGGGACGATGGGCTTTGCCGTCCCGGCCGCCCTGGGAGCAAAGGTGGGGCGCCCTCAGGACCCGGTGGTGGCAATCGACGGCGACGGCTGCTTCCAGATGACGGCGCAGGAGCTCGCCACTGCGGCCGTCGAGCGAATCCCCTTCGTCGTAGCCATCCTCAACAATCAGTCTTTGGGGATGGTCCGTCAGTGGCAGGAGCTCTTCTACGACGAACGCTATTCGAACGTACACTTCCACCCCGAGATACCGGACTTCGTGAAGCTCGCGGAGTCCTGCGGAGCCGTCGGCCTGCGTGCAACTTCGGCCGACGAGGTCGATGCGGTCATCGACAAGGCGCTCGGAGTTGACGACCGTCCCTGCGTCATCGACTTCGTGGTCGACCCGGATGAGATGTGCTTCCCCATGGTTCCCGCCGGAGCTTCAAACGACGACATCATCGTAGCCCCGGGGGTCACCCCCGGCTCGAAGAGATCGACTCCAGATCATCCGGTGCCGGCCCCGCTCGACCAACCCGAATTTGTCCCAAGCGCATGAACCTTCCCACACACACACTATCCGTGCTGGTTGCGAACGAACCGGGAGTGCTCGCCCGCATCTCGGGCATGTTTTCGAGGCGGGGTTTCAACATAGAATCCCTCGCAGTTGGACCAACCGACGATCCAACGATCTCACGCATGACCATAGTCGTCCCGGTCGATGGTAAGTCCCTCGAGCAGATCGGCAAGCAGCTCCATAAGCTGATACATGTCCTTCGCATCGTCGAGCTTCCGCACGATGGCGCAGTCGAGCGCGAGCTCGCGCTCATCAAGGTGGGCGTTGGGGCCGGGCGGCGCGCCGAAGTGCTGGAGATCGCAGAGATCTTCCACTGCAAGATCATCGACGTCGATGCAGCCGCACTCGTGATCGAGGCGACCGGCACTCCCGAGAAGGTCGCCAGCTTGGAGAAGCTGCTGGAGCCCTATGGTGTCGTCGAAATGGCAAGAACCGGGCGGGTGGCGCTGGGGCGGGGGTCGGGAGGCCTCAAGTCACCGGCGCTCCGTCCCGTACCGGTCCCGAACTACGCAGCGAACTAGCAGGAGGTAGCTATGCCACCGAAGGTCTACTACGACGCAGATTCTCCGTTGGAGGCTTTGTCCGGCAAAGCCGTGGCGGTTCTTGGTTACGGCTCCCAGGGACGGGCTCAGGCGTTGAACCTGAAGGATTCAGAAGTGGACGTCACCGTCGGTCTCCGAAAGGATTCACCTAATTGGGCAACCGTGGAAGCCGATGGCGCCCAGGTTGCAACCTTGGGAGAAGCATGCTCGTCGGCGGATGTCGTCGTGATGCTCGTCCCCGACCAACATCAAGCATCGGTCTATAGAGAGTTTGTCGAGCCCGCCTCCAAGCCGGGCAGCGCGCTCCTCTTCGCGCACGGATTCAACGTGCACTTCGGGCAGATTCGCCCGCCGCGGGAGACCGATGTGGTGATGGTCGCGCCCAAGGGCCCGGGTCCGCTCGTACGCCGCACCTACGAACAGGGGAGCGGCGTGCCGGCGCTGCTGGCGATCCATCAGGACGCAAGCGGTTTGGCGCGCCAATTGGGGCTTGCCTACGCCCACGGAATCGGAGCCACCCGCGCGGGTGTGCTCGAGACGACGTTTGCCGAAGAGACCGAAACCGACCTGTTCGGCGAGCAAGCTGTTCTGTGTGGGGGAGCGTCACGTCTTGTCCAGGCAGGGTTCGAAACGCTGGTCAAGGCCGGTTACCAACCCGAGATTGCATACTTCGAATGCCTGCACGAGCTCAAGCTGATCGTCGACCTTCTATACGAAGGCGGCTTTAGCGGGATGCGCAACGCAGTCTCGGACACGGCCGAATATGGAGACCTCACGCGCGGCGAAAAGGTCATAAGCCCAGACGTCGAAGTCGCCATGCAGAAGATACTCGACGATATTCGCTCGGGGTCCTTCGCACGCGAATGGGTTCTCGAGAACAAGGCAGGAACCCCTGTGCTCGACGCGCGCCGCCGTGCACAGGCCGAGCACCCAATCGAAGAAGTCGGGGCCCGGTTGAGGGAGATGATGTCGTGGCTGTAACGAGTGGAGAGAGTGATGTAGGCCCAGGCATCATGGACGCCCGGGTAAAGATCTTCGACACGACTCTGAGAGACGGTGAGCAGTCGCCGGGCATCTCGCTGAATCTCAGGGAGAAGGTCGAGATCGCGGAACAACTCGCGCGCCTGGGCGTCGATGTTATCGAGGCCGGGTTCCCGATTGCCTCCCAGGGAGAGACCGAGGCGGTGCAGGCAATCGCCAAGGTTGTCACGGGTCCGGTGGTCGCCGGGCTGGCGCGCTGCGATCCACGCGATATCGATCGCGCCGCCGAGGCCCTCGCCGTCGCATCACGTCCGCGGATTCATACCTTCATTGCCACCAGCGAGATCCACATGAAGGCGAAGCTGAAGCTAACTCCTGCCCAAGTGCTCACGGCCGTCAAGGAAAGCTGTGAGCGGGCGCGCAGGCATGTGGACGATGTCGAATTCTCATGTGAAGACGCCACTCGATCGGATCCCGAGTTCCTCGTCCAGGTCTTCGGCGCCGCAGCGGCTGCCGGCGCTACGACGCTAAACCTTCCCGACACCGTGGGTTATGCACTACCGGAGGAGTTTGCGGCGTTAGTCACGTACCTTCGCTCTGAAGTGGACGGCGGAGTGACCTGGAGCGTGCATACCCATGATGACCTCGGGCTTGCGGTTGCCAACGCCCTGGCGGGGATATCTGCGGGTGCCCGGCAGGTAGAGGTCGCGGTCAACGGGATCGGAGAGCGTGCCGGCAACTGCTCGCTGGAAGAGATCGTCATGGCGCTTCGCACGAGGAGGTCGGCAAGCCGGAGCGACACAGCGGTGGCCACCAAAGAGATAGCGCGAACGTCTCGTCTTGTGTCCATGCTGACCGGCTATCCGGTTCCTCCCAACAAGGCAATTGTCGGCGCCAATGCGTTCGCCCACGAGGCGGGCATCCATCAACACGGAGTCATGATGGACCGGACCACCTACGAGATCATGGACCCGGTCGATGTCGGACTCGAAGGGTCTCGCATCGTTCTGGGCAAGCACTCGGGTCGGCATGCCTTCGTCAGGGCGCTCGAGGATCTTGGATTTTCGTTGAACCAGGAGGAGATGGCCCGGGCGTTCGCGCGCTTCAAGGCGATGGCCGACCGCAAGATCCGCATCACCGATGTCGACCTGGAGGCGATAGTGGTCGACGAGCTGTCGTCCGATGAGGACGACTACGAGCTCGTGTCGATTCAGGTGGCAGGGGGCACGCATTTGTCCCCCACTGCGACCGTGCGCTTGCGCCGGGGTGAAGAGGTGATCGACGAGTCGGCGATCGGAGACGGGATGATCGACGCCGCCTGTGGAGCGATTCAGCGCGCCACCGGAATCGACGCGCGCCTCGAATCCTTCACCGTTTCCAGCGTGACGGGCGGAATCGACGCTCTGGGCGACGTGACCATCGTCCTGGCCGGGGGAGGGTGGGGTGAACGAGCCGGTGCAGGTGACCGGTCCGAGAGACGAGCCACCGGCAGAGGCGTCTCCACCGATGTGGTCGAGGCCTCGGCCAGGGCCTACCTCTCCGCTGCGAACCGGCTCATCCGGATCAGAACCTCGATTGCGTCCCCGGCTTCTCCCCACTCCTCCGCCCCGTCACCTTCCTCTTCCCCGTGAGGGGTCGAATTGCGGTTCTCCCCGGTGACGGGATTGGACCCGAGGTGATCGAGGCGGCCCTTCCCGTGCTCGGTGAGGACCACGACCTGGTGACGATCGAAGCCGGGGCCGAGCGCTACCTCGCCACCGGAGAGTTGCTTTCCGAGGCGGACATGGAGGTCATTGCAGGATCCGATGCGCTGCTGATGGGCGCTGTGGGCGACCCTCGGGTGCCCGACGGCATCCTCGAGCGGGGGATCGTGATCAGGCTTCGCCAAGAGCTGGATCTGTACGTGAACCTTAGACCTTTTCCCGAGCTGGGGCTTGTATTCGTACGAGAGAACACCGAGGGTCCCTACTCGGGTGAGGGGGAACGTGACGGCGACCGCGCCATCGAGGTCAACGTCAACACGAGGCGTTCAGTTGAGCGGTGCCTTCGATACGCGTTTGAGGCGGCGCGGGCGCGCTCGGGGCGACTGACCCTCGTGCACAAGACCAACGTCCTGGTCCACGCGGGTGCACTCTGGCGCGAGATCACCGATGAGTTGGCGGCCGATTTCCCCGATGTTCCCGTCGGCTACGAGCACGCGGACGCTGCCGCCTATCATCTCGTCACCGAACCAGACAGATTCGACGTCTTAGTGACCGACAACCTGTTTGGTGACCTGCTCTCGGACCTGGCCGCCGGTCTGGGGGGAGGGCTCGGACGGGCCGCAAGCGCCAATCTCCATCCCGACCCCACCACGCGGCCGACGCGGTGTCTGGGGCTTTTCGAACCCGTCCACGGCACCGCCCCCGATATCGCGGGCCGGGGAATCGCAGATCCGCACGCCGCGATCACGGCGGCACACATGTTGCTCGATGCGTTCAGTCAGGAGCCGGCCACCACATGATGACAAAGAGTCCCTACTTCGACGTCTGCAGCTACAAGGTCGTAAGCGAGAGGACGCACGCGAAGGCCACGCGCGTTCAGGCCATGGTCGAGGTCCGAATCGGAAACGACTGCGTTCGGCGCTCGGCGATGGGAATCGGACCGGTGCATGCCCTCGACCTCGCCCTCAGGGAATGCCTCGAGTCCTCGTTTCCCGAGCTCGAAGGAGTCCGCCTCTCGGACTACCAGGTCTCGGTCGTCGACGCGGGTCAGGGGACGGGGGCCCAGGTTCGCGTTTTGATCCAGGCTTCCGACGGCGATCGGCGGTGGGACGCCGGCTGCGTGGGGGGCAACGTGGTAGATGCCTCTTTCGAAGCGCTGTGTTCGACGCTTGTGATGGGCATCATGCACGGGCGTTCGCAAAAACAGCGCTCCGCGTAGGCTGGATGGATGAACCAGCGGCTGGTTGCCTATCAAGGGGAACCCGGGGCGTACTCGGAAGAGGGCGCGCATTTTCTGTTTCCCGCCGCCGAACTGCGCCCCCTGTCGTCCATCCGCAAGGTGTTCGAGGCGGTCGAAGTTGGCCGGGTCGACTTCGGGCTCGTCCCGATCGACAACTCACAGGCCGGAAGCATCAATGAGACCTACGACCTCTTCCTCCGCCACGGGCTGCACCTCGTGGGCGAAACCGTCGTGCGGGTCGATCACTGCCTGATTGCATTGACCGGCACCTCGATCGACGATCTGGCAGAGGTCATATCGCACCCGCAGGCAATCGCTCAATGCGAGGAGTTCCTCAATGCGCTGGATGTCAAGGTCCGCGCCGAATACGATACCGCCGGGGCGGGTAAGCGGATCGTCGATGAGAAACTCGAGGACACCGGCGCCATCGCATCGGCGCGTGCGGCAGAGCTCTACGGCTTGACGGTTCTACAGGAGCGCATACAGACCTACCCGGACAACTACACGCGTTTCGGAGCGCTTTCGCGCCACCCGGACCCCCTCAGCGAGCCCAATAAATCGTCTCTGGTGTTCGGTGTGGGTCACGTGGCCGGTTCGCTCTATCGCTGTCTCGGCGCCTTTGCCGAGCGCCACCTCAGTCTCCGTAAGCTCGAGTCACGCCCGCGCGCCGGGCGTCCGTGGGAGTACGTGCTCTATGCGGACGTAGAGGCGCCCGCAGACGCGCCTGCGATGCTCGAGGCGCTTTCCGAGCTGAGCGAGCATGCCACCTTCACGCGACTGCTCGGCACCTACGCCTCCGCCCTGGCGCATTTCCGCTGAACCGCCGATTGGGTGGGGAATATGGGCGGGCAATAATCCCGCATGGGTCACTCAGCCGGCGGGGGTTCCGGTCGCACAACGATGATTTCGTGCTGCGGCTCCACGGCGACGACCGGGTTGGGCATGGCTCGCTCGATCTCCGGGTCGACGAAGAGCCGGATCCCGCCCCCTTGAACCACCGCCTCGCCCTCCAAGGGTCCGTGGGCAAGCTCGACCTGGATATCCATGCCTCCGCCGAGTCCTCGGGCCCCGCGCAGGCGCACCCCTCCACTGACCGGATCGATGCCTCCCAGCTCCAGCGAACGTGTGAGCACCTGCACGGCTTCGTCGGTCACCGTGATTGCCACGTGAAACCTCCCTGCTTAAGAGTCCTCCCTCACCGCCACTGCAGAACCCTAGAGGAAAGGAGCCAAGGGTGGAGGATCCGGTACGAGCGTTCTTGGTCTACGAGTTCGCCATCCACAAGGCCTACGGCATGTACTGAAAGATGCGGATTGACCTGCGTCCGATCGGGTATACGGGTTGGTTTGTGCGGGATTAGAGTGCCACCCGATTCTTACCCACAGACGGCATGGCTCAAGTTCAAGCCCTGAGTTGCCGACTCCATGGGAGGAGAGATGGACAATCACGGGGTGAGGTTATTGAGGCCGGAGAATATCGAGCCGATTCCAATAACCCCATCTTTTTCCTCTGATGAGGCCACTTCCCGGAAGACTTCGTTGGAATCCACCATCGAGTCCTACCGGCGCCTTGCCGATGTCTTCCATGATGTGCTGTCCGAGCAACGAGTCGACCTCGTGCTTGAGCGCATCGCCGACACCCTGGCCGATCTCATCCCCTACGACACGTTTACGATCTACGAGGCCGATGAGAGAAAGCGGGTCCTCAAAGCGGTAACGGCGCGCGATCCTCACATCGAGCACATCCTCAAGGAGACCGGCATCCCCTTCGGCGAGGGTATTACCGGATGGGCGGTGGAGCGTGGCGAGGCGACCCTGGTCAACGACTCCGCTCATGACCCCCGGGCCATCCCGATCCCCGGCACGCCCGAGGACGCTGATGAGGCATTTATTACGGTGCCGCTCATTACGAGGCACTCGGTGAAAGGCGCGCTGAATATCTATCGGATAGGCGCCGGCAACGAGTTTTCGCTTGAGGAGTTCGAACTGGCGAAGCGCTTCGGTGACGCCGCGGCGCTGGCGCTCGACAATGCGCAGGTGCGCGCCTCACTCGAGCACCAGGCCCAGACGGATTCACTCACGGGTCTCTATAATCACCGCTTCTTCCACGAGAGGGTGCGCTCGGAGTTGACTCGGGCTACCAGGGTGCGAGATTCATTGGTGGTCTTGATGCTCGACATCGATGACTTCAAGAGTGTGAATGACATACACGGGCACTCGGTCGGCGATCAAATCCTTATCGCCTTGGCCGATATGGTGGCCGACGCGGTGAGGGGTTCGGATGTCGTGTGCCGTATCGGTGGCGAGGAGTTCGCCGTGATCATGCCGTCCTGTGAAGTCACCGACGCCCTCGGTTTCGTATCGCGTCTAACGAACCAGCTTGTCGCCAAAACCTTCGAGCCGGCAGGTCGAATCACCCTGTCCATCGGTATAGCCCAGGGACCCGACGAGGCGGCCCACCCCAGAGAGCTCGTTGCGTTTGCCGAAACCGCCATGATGGTTGCCAAGGCCGAGGGCAAGAACAAGGCAGTCGTGTTTGGTAAGGGTTCTTCCCAACGCCCGGTCGGTGTTGGGCGCAGAGACAGAGATGTGCGGTCTCTGGCTCACATGAGGATGTTGCAGAGCCTTGCGGGAAAGTTGAATCGCTCGAACGATGTCCACCAAATCGGCACCACCATAGTCAACGAGCTTCGCACTTTCATCGATTACGACGTCTGCAGGGTCTACGTTGTTGAAGGAGATGAGTGTATCCCCGTTGCAGCCAACCGTTTGTCCGAGGGTCAGACGCTTGAGGAGCTCACCCACAGGGTGGGGGAAGGGATCACAGGGTCGACGGCTCTGAACGCCAGACCGCTCCTGATTCCAAATTCCCGGGAGTGTGAGCTTGCCTGGCCCGTCACCGAGATCGATCGGGTGCCTCAATCGGTCGTGGCGGTCCCACTCCGCTACGGACCTCGTGTTGTCGGCGTGATAGTCGTAACCAAGCTGCGAATCGGTGCACTCGATGAAGACGATCTGCGTCTGCTGGAGGTGCTTGCCGGACATGCCTCCGTGGCGATCGAAAACGCGCAGTTGTACGAAGTGCAACGTCGAGAGGCCGGCCATGCCAAAGCATTGCTAGAGTTCGCGCAATCGATGCTTGAGGCGCCATCTCTGGATGTCATCGGTGGGAATGCGGTCCGCATGGCCGCGAAGCTCTTAGAGGCCAAGCAGAGCTCTTTGTGGCTTCTCGATCAGAGCACGTGTGACTACTACGTTGAGGCTCACCACGGCTACGAGGGCGATCCCGGGCTCGAACCCGAGATCAACGTGCGGCTTGACAAGGCCACTGCCCTTCGGGTGTTTCAAGGACAGGAGATCGACGTCATGTCGGAATCTGCGGCCTCTCACCCTCCCGCCGGGATGCCGAGGCCCATAAGGATCACCGACGGGTCCTCGGGTTGCCCTGCTGGGTTGGCGACGCCCGGTGTCGTCGCTGCGCTGCACCTGCCATCCCAACCCGCGGCCGGCTGGTTGATGGTAAGACATCCGGCCGTCCCTGGATGGCACTTCACCCAGGAACGGCTTCGTCTCCTTGCGGGCGTCGCGCAACAAGCCTCCTTGGCCATGGAAAAACTGCATCTCCATCAGCAGCAGACCGCAAGCGCCGAGAGAGCGAGCGCTCTGCTCCGTTTCAGCTTTGACATGTCTGCCAGTGAATCACTGGATGATGCTCTCGCTCACACCGTGGAGCACGCAGCGAAGATCCTCGAATGCCCGAAGACATCGTTGTGGCTCGAGGACCCGGCCACGGGGGAGGCTGTGGCTCGGGCCGCGTGGGGGTACGCTGCCGACGAGCTGGCCCCCGGCACACGCGCCGGTCATGATTTCATGCAGAGACTCGTGCTCGCCGAGGGACCGTACGTCATGCACCCGAAGGACTACGCACAACTAGGGAGGCCGGGGCAGTGGCCGGGCGATTGCCTTGTTGCACTGGCGCCCTTGACGCTGGAACGGGGACGGATGGGGTGTGTGATAGCGGTTGGTCCCAATAACAAGGGCTTCGAGTTCTCGGAGCAGAAACTTCGCCTGATGACAAGCGTTGCTTCCCAAGCCCAGATTGCAATAGCCAAAGAACTGGGCCTGCAGGGAATCGAGGAGTCTTTTAACTCGACGGTCGCGGCGCTCGCAAATGCCATCGAGGCCACGGATGCCTATATGTCCTCACATGGCCGCTGGATCGCAAAAGTCGCAGTGGCGGTTGGCGAAGAGCTGGGGCTGGGGGATGAGGCCCTGAAGAACCTCGAGTTGGGGGCGCTGTTCCACGACATAGGTAAGATCGGGGTGCCGTCGACCATCTTGTCCAAGCCGGGCCCGCTTTCAGAACCCGAGCGGCTGATCATCCACAAGCATTCTGAGATCGGCGAGAGAATTCTCAGCCCCGTTGAGCGCCTTGGTTCGGTGTGCGACATCGTCAAGCATTGCCATGAGCGTTACGACGGCATGGGTTATCCGGACCGGCTGGCCGGTGACGATATACCCATCGAGTCGCGCATTATCTTTGTCTGCGACAGCTTTCACGCTATGACCACGGATCGCCCCTACCGCGCGCGCATGGCAATTGAGGAAGCCTACGTCCGCCTGCGAGCTGCAGCAGGCTCTCAGCTGGATCCCAAGGTCGTGGACGTGTTCATGCGTATCCTCGAGGTCCGGTCTGCGCCCGAACGGACTCCCTGATCACTAAACTGTCTTGAACTGCTCGAAGGGATTTTTGCACGACGAGCAGTGGTAGATCGCCCTGCACGGCGTGGGTCCGAACAGGCTCTGGTTGCTTGTATCTGTGCTCCCGCAGAAGGGGCACACGGCCTGGGACGGGAGCCCGATCTCGGTTATCAGGACCGGCCCCTCGCCGGTGGGGGGAGCGAGTCCGAAACCCTCCAGCTTGCGGCGCCCCTCCGGTGTGATTCGGTCGGTTGTCCACGGCGGGTCGAATGACATCTCGATGGCGGCCTTTTCGACACCCGGGATCGAGGACACAGCATCCCTGACATCCTGCTCGATGACCCCAATGGCCGGGCACCCGGTGAAGGTCGGCAATACGACGACTTGAGCCCGCCCGGCGCCAACCTCGACGGACAGAATCATTCCCATCTCGACCACCGAAACGGCCGGGATCTCCGGATCGGCGACGGTCTCGAGGGCTGCCCAGACGACCTCTGCCGTCGCCTGCGTCACCATGTCGCCTCGGGATCGGCTCGATAGGTACGCGTCATGTCGGCCCACAACTCAGAGAAGTCAGGGGAATGATGACCGCGGCGACCTCCCAGGCCGGGCGGCCCGGCCGCCTCGGCGGGGGCGTTCTGATCCGCGGCTATCAGGTCGCCCGAGGACGAAGCCACGAACTCGGCGCGCCATTCAGGCGGTGTCACCACGGCGGGCAGACCGAGCCGGTCGAGTGCATCCACGGCCTCGTTCACAAACCGCCGGCCAAGCTCTTCGGAAGAAACCGTGAGCCATCCCTCTTGGAGGGCCTCGTCCTCGCGATCGAATGGTTCGAATAGTCCTGCTGTGGCGCTCAAGACGGTCGTTGCGGCTTGGGTCAACTTGCTACGGCCTTCGATCGGACCACGGGCGATCCGCTCCATCCACATTTCGGCGTGGATGAGGTGATAGCGCTCCTCCCTGCGCATCTTCGTTGCCAGGTGCCTGAGATCGTCGTGCGCGGACTCCGTGAGAGCAGCCAGGCGCAGGCTATCCGCACGGTCGTAGAGCCAATGACGCGTGATCGTGAAGGCCCAATCCGAGTTGGGCCGTTCACAAAGGACGGCATGACGATATTCACCGCCGCTGCGCCCCAGAGCCAGCGCGTCGCGGGTCAGTCCGGTCAAGGGGGACGCGATCGAATAGTACGCGGCTGCATGACCGATTTCGTCCTGAGCGATGGAAGAAAACGCGACGTCCTCTTCTATATGGGGGGCGAATCCCGTCCACTCGGCGTGGCGATGACCGAGTATGAGCTCGTCGTCGCCCAATGCCGTCACTATGGCGACCAGCGACTCGGTCACAGACGCTCGGCGCGCCGGCGCGCCAGCGCGCGTTTTTCGACCACATCACGGTATGCGTGCGCGAAACGATAGGACTTGTCGGCGGCGGGTTCGAGCAACGCCTCATCCGACCAGGAGTGGATGCCGCTTCGCCTGGTCACCCACAGGTACTGGCCCTCCTTTCGCCTCAGGTAGCACTCTTTGGCCATCAGCAAAGCCATGGCGGAGTCGGGCGCGGTGACGGTTCCGCAGTGCTCGAAGGGTTGCTTGTGCCCCGAGCGCCGAAATACTTCGTAGACCTCCATTGGAATCAAGCGACCTGCGTCGCAGGCTCGGCCAGGGCCTGTCTCACCCACGCATGTTGTTCATAGGTGCTGCGACGAAGTTCCAGACGCCGTGCGGTTTCGGGCCCTTGGTTGCGTTTGATTGCATCCAGCGGCGCCCAATCGATTTCGTCATCCCGCAGAACCCAGTGCCCCCCGGACTCAAATGGCACAGGCACAGGGAAGCCGAAGCCGAGCTCCAGGACCTTAGGAACGAAGCGATCGAGGAATTCCGCCCGCAGGTCTTCGTTGGTTCGGGTCTTGACCTTCCATCGCAGCAACAGGTCTTTGTCGACGTTGCTCCGAGGGCCGAAGAAGTGGACGATGGGTAGCCACCACCGGTCGAGGGCGTCCTGGAACATCGCACGTTGGTTGTCGGTTCCGGAGGCCAGCTCGAGGGTGATGTCTTCGCCGTGCCGCAAGTGGAGCTGCTCTTCGGCGCAGATCCGCTTGAGCACACGCGTGTAGGGGGCGTAGGAGGACTCCAGCAATGCAGCCTGCGTCACAAGGGCCGCACCATCGATCAACCATCCGATGACCGCAACGTCTCCCCAGTGTCGGGTGGGGTAGTGAAAGACGTTGTGAAACTTCGACCGCCCATTCACCAGGTCCAGATACATCGCCTCCCGACTCTTCCCCAGGTCTTCGGCGATGCGGTAGAGAAGCTGCGAATGACCGACCTCGTCCTGCACTTTTGCAGTGAGCGACATTTTCCGCTGCAGCGACGGAGCATGTGGTATCTGCTCCCGCTCGGGGATCGCGCCCATCATCTCCGAGTTGGCATGCATCTCTATGAACTTCAGGACCCCGGCCCGATAGTCGTCGGGCATCCAATCCGTGGCCTCCACCTTGCCGCCTGCCTCCACGTAGCCCCTGAAGTCGGTGAGTCTCTGGTCGTAGGTCACGGTGACCCCTCCCTTGTGAGTCCCTGCAAGATGAGATCGCACAGTTCGCCCCCGATGGCGCCGGCGCTCAGGGCGCCGTCCGGGCGGTACCACGTGTAGACCCAGTTGCCGGCCGACAACACCAGCCGGCCCGCCATGGCTACATCGACGCCGGGGCGGAACTCGCCCGATGCGATACCGTCGGAGATGATCCCGCGCACCACGCCTTCGTAAAGATCTCGCTTGGATTGGATCTGGGCCTGGCGGGTGGGTGAGAGGTAGCGCCACTCGTTGAGAAACACGGTTGCGGCATCGAGGTGGTGCGCCGCGGTGGTCACGTGTCCCACCATCAGCTTCCGCAGCCGCACGGCGGCCGGTCCGCCCGACGAGGCGGCGACTCGCGCCATCCGCAAGAAGCGCTCCGCGCCTCCGTCCACCACGTCGAAGAGCAGATCCTCCTTGGAGCCGATGTGGGCGTAGAGGGAGCCGCGCTGGAGGCCCAGGGCCTGCCCGAGATGCTGCATGGAGGTGCCGTGGTAACCCCTGGCCGAGAAGAGCCGGGTGGCCGCCTCCACGAGCTCGGCGCGCCGGGGGGTCGGGAGGCGCCCGGCACCTGGGCGGCCCTCGGCCCCGTCTGGGATGGCTTGGCCGGGTCCGGTCGGGGCTTCGACGGTGCGGGGCAAGGCGTCTCCAAACAAACGGTCGTTTTATCCAACATACACCATCAGGCCGGGTCGAGGTGTGAACCATCCCCATCTCCCCTCTCGGCGCCGTCCCCCGACGTGGCCTATCCTGCGGCCATGCCTGTGGGCCGCGAGGGGGGCCGGACGGAGCGTGCGCGCGCCGTCATCAGGCGTCTGGCGCGCGCCTACCCGGAAGCCTCGATCGCACTGGCCTTCTCGAACCCCTTCGAGCTGTTGGTCGCGACGATGTTGTCGGCTCAGTCGACCGACATCAAGGTCAATGAGGTCACTGCCACCCTGTTCTCCAAGTACGGGCGCCCGGAGGACTTCCTGGCGGTATCGGAGGACGAGCTGAAGGCCGACATCCGGCCGACGGGCTTCTTCAACCAGAAGGCACGGGCGCTGCGGGCGATGTCGCAAAAGCTCCTCGAGAGCTTCGACGGCGAGGTGCCCGACACCATCGCCGAGCTGGTGACCCTTCCGGGGGTGGCCCGCAAGACCGCGAACATCGTCCAAGCCAACGCTTACCCCCAGGTGGCAAAGAAGGATCGCGATGCCGGGATCGCCGTCGATACCCACGTCGGCAGGCTGGCAGTGCGCCTGGGCCTTACCGATTTCGGATCCAAAGAGGCCGACAAGATCGAACGGGATCTGCTGGGCTTGATAGCCGCAAGAGACCGTCTGAGGGCCACGAACCTCTTCATCGAGCATGGACGACGTATCTGCACCGCCAAGCGGCCGCTGTGCGGAGATTGTGTGGTCGAGCCCCTGTGCCCGTCCAGCCAGAGAGCGGGGCTTGCCGACCGGTACCGGCTCGCTCGTGGTAACGGGAAGCGGCACGTACGATGAGGTGATGAAAAAAGTGATTCTGGCCGCCCCCCGCGGCTACTGCGCCGGGGTCGATCGGGCGGTGAAGATCGTGGAGCGAGCGCTCGACACGCTCGGCGCGCCGGTGTATGTGCGCAAGGAGATAGTGCATAACCGACATGTCGTCGAGGAGCTCGCCCAGCGCGGGGCCGTGTTCGTCGACTCCGAAGCCGAGATCCCCGACGGCTCTGTGTGCATCTTCTCGGCGCACGGCGTCTCGCCGGCAGTACGGCGGCGCGCCGAGGAGAAGGATCTCCAGGTCATCGACGCCACCTGCCCTCTCGTTACAAAGGTCCATCTCGAAGCGAAGCGGTTCGCTCGAGCCGGGCGCAAGATCGTGCTCGTGGGGCATGAGGGCCACGAAGAGATCGAAGGCACCTTCGGCGAGGCCCCGGAGAACACCGTGGTCGTGGAAGACGCAGCACAGATAGACAAGCTGAAGCTCGACCCCGGCGAGTCGGTTGCCTATCTTACGCAGACGACTCTTTCGGTCGACGACACCCTCGGTGTGGTCGAAGGATTGCGGGAGCGCTTTTCCAACATCGCCGGTCCCCGCTCGGACGACATCTGTTACGCAACGCAGAATCGTCAGGTGGCCGTGAAAGCCATAGCCCCGCACGCCGAAGTCGTACTGATCGTCGGAGCGCGCAACTCGAGCAACTCCAACCGCCTCGTCGAAGTGGCCAAGGTGGCAGGCACCGACGCCCACCTCGTCCCCGACGAGTCAGAGCTGGACCCCGCGTGGCTCGAGGGACGCGACGCCGTCGGGGTATCGTCCGGCGCAAGCGCTCCCGAGGTGCTGGTCGATCGCTTGCTCGAGCGGCTGGCCGGGCTCGGCTACATCGAGGTCGAAACGCGCGAGGTGACGACCGAGGACGTGACTTTCTCGCTTCCTCCGTGGCTCCGGGAGGATCGCCCCGCCTGAACCGCTCAGACGATCGATTGCTCGATGTCGCCGGCGAAGTCGAAGTCGAGCGGGGTGAGACCCCCCTCGGAGTGCGTGGAGAGGGATAGTGCCACCCGGTTGTAGCGGATATCGATGTCGGGATGGTGGTCGTAGCGCTCGGCCATCTTGGCGACATCGGTCACGAACTTGATGGCCGAGGGGAAATCGTCCCACTCGAACACCTTGACGATGTGATCGTTGTCGCGCTCCCAGTCGCCCAGCTCGTCCAGGCGCTGCTCGATTTCTTCTTCGTCCAGCAGGTCCGGCACGTTCACCTCCGAGGTTCGGCTCGCGGCGACGATACCTTCTCCGCCGGCCAAGTGAGCCCTACTCCGTGGGCCCCATACTTATCATCGTCCCCCGGTGCCCGGAGCCATTCCGGCGGTAAGTCCGAGCGGCGCGCCGGGGGACAATAGAGTTGTGACGACATCACGACCAACAGAGGCGCCGTCCACAACACCGGATCTGCTTGCGGAGTGTTGGGCCGATCGCTCCGAGCGCGGCAAGCTGGCGGTCTCAGGACCCCAGCGGGCCTGGTTTCTCCATCAGGTGTTGACGCAGGCCTTCGAGGACATAGCCCCCGGTGAGGCTAGGGACACCGCGATGATCACCTCACACGGCCGCATGACCGGCTTCCTGGAGACGATTGCCACCGATGATGCCATCCTGTGCCACTTCGAGCCGGAGCTCCGAGACATCCTGCCCGAGACCATGGCCCGCTACGTCTTCGCGACCCAGGTCGAGATCCGGGACGTCACCGGCGACTGGGGCCTGATACTGGCGGTGGGGGACAAGGCTCTGCAGGCGGCGCGCCGAGAGTGTCCCGGCGCCCTCGCCCACCCCACCCGGTCGTTCGGAGCCACCGCCTCCTATCTCTGGACTCCCCGCCCAGAGGTGGAAGCGCTCGTCGGAGCGTTGCGCCGCGCCGGGGTAGCCGAGGGGAGTGAGGTGGAGCTCGAGGCCCTCAGGATCACCCGCGGGACGCCGCGATGGGGCCGGGACATGGGCCCCAAGACCATTCCCCAGGAGGCCGGCATCGAGGACCGCGCGGTGCATTTCGACAAGGGGTGCTATCTGGGGCAAGAGGCGATGGCCAAGATCCATTTCCGCGGCAAGGTGAACCGAAAGCTGTTCCGGCTCAAGTCCGCCGGGACGCTTCGCCCCGGCGCCGAGGTCATGTCGGGTGACGGCAAGGTCGGCATGGTGACCAGCGCCGTCGGTGGGCGCGCCTTTGCGCTGTTGCGATACACCGTGGAGGCGGGCTCCGAGGTCCACGTCGAGGATGTGCCGGCGTCGGTCACCCTGGTATAGAACGGTCGTTTTCCGAATCCAAAGGCTGGTGCCTCGTCGCGCAAGCCACCGGCGCATTCGGGCGCCCCTGCATCGCCGATGGCTGCGTTGTTCGTCGCTCACGTACCTTCCAGGTACGCTTCGACTCCTCGCGCCTTGCCCTCGGCGCGCCGGGACGTTCTCGGTGCGGGCGCTACTTACTCGACGAAGCACTAGGAGGCTGAGGTGGCGCACCATTACGAAGGCGACGACCTCATCATCAGGAAGATCGAGGTTGGAGATATGGGCAACAACGTCTACGTCCTCGAAGATCCCGACACCCACGAGGCGTTGATTGTCGACGGGTGCTTTGAGGCCGACACGATCCTGTCGGCCGTCGGGGACGCCCGGGTCGTGGGCATCGTGCAGACACACGGGCATCCGGATCACATCCAGGCGCTTGCCGACCTGAAGGACAAGCTCGACGTGCCGGTTCACGCTCACCCGGGGGACGCCTACCCGGTGGCAATCGAGAATGAGTTGTCCGACGGTGACTCGGTGCCGTTCGGGGCAAAGGAGGCGAAGGCGCTCCACACCCCCGGACACACTCCGGGGGGGACCAGCTTTCTCGTGGGCCGTCACCTGATCGCAGGGGACACGCTGTTCCCCGGTGGCCCCGGCAAGACCGAGAACAAGCGGGAGTTCGACCAGGTCATCAGCTCGCTCGAGACCAAGCTGTTCACGCTCCCCGACGACACCCGCGTCTATCCGGGCCACGGCGAGGACACGACGATCGGCGCCGAGAAACCGCACCTGGAGGAGTGGGTCGCCCGGGGGTGGTAGCGGGGGCGCCGCCCAACGGTGATCCTTCCCAGCGGCGGTCGCACAAGGCGGGCGGCCGGCCGCAGGGTTGGCTGCGATCCGCTAAGAGCGTGTGCGCCGAACAATGAAGACATGACAGAACCAACCTCCAGACCCAGGATGGCCGACCGCAGCGGGCACGGCGTGTCGGGCATGGAGGCCCGTATAGCCGGGGCACTTGCCACTGCGGTCGTCCTTGCCGCCCTCTGGGGGATCTCCGGATGGGTGACGGCGTTGGACTTCCTGCCTACTCAGGTGGCGACCAAGATCATCCGCTCGATGCCGGGCGACCTCGTCACCTTCTTCATCGAATCTCTTGGACACCTGGCCCGGCCCCTTCTCGTGGCCGGCGTGCTGGCCGGCGCCGTTCTCCTGGGCGCCGAGATTCTGGCGCGCACCGCCCGAGATGGGCGCCTCCGACCGTTCCCGGCCGGCGCGGCGCTGGCCGTGATCGGTTGGCTGGCTCTGCTGCCCACCTCGTCTGGCGGCTTTGCGACCCGGGGGGCGCTGCTGGCCACCCTGGCGCTCGTGGCGGCCGTACCCCTCTACGCCCGGATTGCTGAGGCCGTGGCCGCTGGGCCAGGCGCCCCCCACACCCACGCCCCCGGCCGGAGGCGGACGCTCAGGCTCGGAGCCGGGACCGCCCTCGCGCTTGCTCTGGCCGGCGGGGTCGCCGGATATTTCGGGCGCAAGCTCGGCGGCCCGAACCGAGACATCGCACTCGCCGAGCCGCGCGTGCGGGCGCCCCTTCCCGAGCGCGCCGGTTTTCCGAAGATCCCCGGTCTGACTCCGGAGATCACGACGCCCGCCGGCCATTACGTCGTGGACATCAATCTCGTGCAACCTTCGGTCGAGGTCGAAGGGTGGAGCCTCAGGCTTACGGGAGAGGTAGAGAGTCCGCTCAACCTGTCGTTCTCCGAGCTAGGACAGGGCTTCGAGGTGGTCGAGGAGTACTCGGTGCTCACGTGCATCTCGAACGAGGTTGGAGGTGACCTGGTCGGCAGCTCGTTGTGGGGTGGAGTGCGGCTGAGGGATCTTCTCGATGCCGCCGGGCCCCTACCGGGCGCCCTCGACGTCGTGTTTCGCGCAGCCGACGGGTACAGCGACTCGATAACGATTGAAACCGCACGGAGCCCCAGCGTTCTTTTGGCGTTTGCTCAGAACCGCCGGCCGCTCACCCAGGAGCACGGCTTCCCCTGCCGCGTCAGAGTCCCTTCGACCTACGGCATGAAGAACGTCAAATGGATCGATTCGATTGAGGTGGTGGCCCGGGACTACAAGGGCTACTGGATGGAGCGGGGCTGGTCCGATCTGGCGCTGGTCAGAACCCAGTCCCGTATCGACGTCGCGGGCGATTCGGGGGCGGCCGTGGCCGGTGAGGCGACCTGGATCGCAGGCGTCGCCTGGGCCGGGGACCGTGGGGTGGAACGGGTTGAGGTCTCCACCGACGACGGCGCCACATGGAGCGAGGCGCTGTTGAAACAGCCGATCGGTCCGCTCACCTGGCGCCAATGGGCCTACCGCTGGACGCCGGAGGAACCCGGGGCCACCTCGGTGGTCTGCCGGGCGACCGACGGACTGGGCGAGGTTCAGACGAACGGGATCGCAGCTCCCCATCCTGCGGGTGCCACCGGGTACCATCAGCGCGAGGTGACCGTCGCGTAGTGTGTCTCGGTTATGTGAGGCCGCCCAATCCCGCCCGGGGCGCCGTTGTCCGCTGACTTGTCCAACGCGGACCTCGCAGAGCTTCTGGGGCTCGAGGCGGACGCCGCCGAAGGGCATCGCAAGCGCGCCCTCGGACGCGCCTCGAGTGCCGCCGTCCTGTGGGCCGAGGAAGCCTCCGGCCTGGCAGCGCAGGGACGTTCGCTGACCGAGCTCGAGGCGGTTGGCCCGGGCATCGAGCGTCGGCTCGTGCAGTGGCTCGAAGACCCCCCCGATGTCCCGGAGCCGCCTCCGGCGCGCCGGGGCTTCGACACCTTCGCAGCCGCACGCGCCCGGGTGGCATCGCAGCCCGAATGGCGAAGCGAGCTCAAAGCCGACCTGCAGATGCACACCACCTGGAGCGACGGGAGGTCAACGCTCCCCGAGATGGCGGCGGCCTGCGCCGGGCGCGGTCTCGCCTACATCGCAATCACCGATCACTCCGGGGGCATGCGCGTCCCGCGCGGCATGAACTCCGAACAGCTGGCGGAGCAGGGGCGCGCCATCGACGAACTGAACGACGGCCTCGGCTCCTCGGGCGGCTTCCGGATACTCCGCGCCATCGAGATGAATATCGACGGCGAGGGCAAGGGCGACATGGACCCGGAGGTGCTTCCCGGGCTCGATCTCGTGCTGGGGTCCTTCCACAGTGCGCTGCGCGTGACCGAAGACTCTACACAGCGTTATCTCGACACACTGCGCAACCCGCACATCGATGTGATGGGGCACCCGCGCGGGCGGCGCTACAGCCGCCGTCCCGGTTTGAACGCCGACTGGGAGCGGGTGTTCGCGGAGGCCGCCTCTTTGGGAAAGGCCGTGGAGATCAACTCACATCCTCACCGGCAGGACCTGAGTGACGAGCTTCTGCCTGCGGCCAACGCGGCCGGTGTGATGTTCACGATAGGGACGGACTCGCACGATCCCACCGAGCTGCGCTTTATCGATATGGCGTTGGCCTCCGCCATGGAGGCGGGAATCGAGCGCAACCGCATCTTGAATTACAGCACCTGTGCCGAGGTGCAGTCGTGGGTCGCATCCCACCGTTGAGCTCCTACGCTTGGTGTCCCGCCCGCCCCCAACGAAAAGAGCCCTGCGTGAGTTTTGATCCCGAAAACGAGTACGTTTCCATAGGGCGCGCCGATGTCGAGGCGCGCGCCGACTCCGGGGTGCTGCTCCGGAGTGGCTCGACGAGGGTCGAGGTCACGGCGCTTGCACCAGACCTCTGGCGGGTCGGCATGTTTTCGCACGGACGGGCGCCGGGTTACTCGACCGAGGCGATAGCCCGGACACAGTGGGATCCGGTGCCCCTCGAGTTCACCGAAGGAGCGGATGCCCTCACGCTCTCGACCACATCCGGCAAGGCCACGCTGTCTCTGGATCCACTTCGCATTCGGTTCTCCGACGGCGACGGCCGCACCTTCGCGGCCGATGATCCGGCAAGGGGGATGGGCACAGTCGCAAGGCCACAGGGTGAGCCATGGGCCGCCCCCGTCGGCCCCGCGGTGCGTCTGTACAAGCAACACCCTGCTACGGAGCGTTACTTTGGCTGCGGGGAGCGAACCAGCGGGCTCGAGAAGACCGATTCGCACCA
>JALZIQ010000080.1 GCA_030860205.1 Actinomycetota bacterium
GGCCTCGTTGCGAATCGGCTGTATCCGGACGACTCTTCTCGTTGCCGCGGGCGCCCGTGAAGTGAAAGAGAGCTAGCCCTGCGCGTAGTGAGCGGCTCCTTGGAACTCCACAAACACAACCGGATCGTCGCCAACCGTCCACGCGTCGTGACCGGGGGCGACTCTGTAAACGTCGCCGGGAGTGAGGTCGGCTTCGGTTCCGTCATCGTGCTGTACGTGCAGGGTTCCCGCTACCACGTAACCGACGTGGTCGACTTGACAGCTGTCGGTTTTGACAACCGGTTTTATGCATTCAGACCAGCGCCAACCGGGTTGGAAGGTATAGCGCCCAATCTCGCCACCCGCGAGCTTGACGAGCTCCACCGTCGTCTTTTCTGGGGTCCGTGTCTCGTCGGGTGATTCAAAGTCGCGTGTTTCGACACCAGGCATTTTCCGGCCTCCTCGCAGAAGATTCCTAACACACCCATTAAACCCCGGGACCGGTAGTCTCGGCAACCCCGGCGTTGACTCGCTTTCGGCACTCTCCAGAAGAGCTTGCTGGAGATGGCACTACCCGGGGCGGGCGCCGCCCCCAGGCACGTGCCGCCCCGGGCACCCATGGACGTCGAGGACATTTCCGGTGAGGCAACGAACGACCTCAAAAGGACCTCTCGACATGAGGCAACAGGGACCGTCCAGTCAGCGCAGCGAGGCTGGCCCTTTGCTCTGGAAAGAGGGCCCGTAGGGATTAAATGGATATGGTGAGATGAGCGAGCGGAATCTGCTCCTCTTGAGTTACGTGGAGCGGCTCGTCAAGGCGATGTCCGACTTCTTCAAGCCAGTCCCATCCCACCGCAATGGATTGAACCCGAGGAGGACGTGAATCCGTCTCTGACTCCAATGTCTCTGTCCCTAGACGTGGTGGTTCAGCGGTTGACCTCTGATCAGTTGCGATGTTTGACTAGGCTAGATGGTCGGACCTAAGGAGGCTAGCTATGCACGCTCGACACGTCACCATCACGGGCTCGCCGGACAAGATCGACGAGGGCATCCGCTCAGTTCGAGAGGAGGTCTTACCAGTATTGCAGGGATGCGAGGGTTTTAGGGGTCAGCTCCTGCTGGTGGACCGCAAGAAGGGAGAGGCCATAGGAATTAGCCTGTGGGACACAGAAGAAAACATGCAGGCAAGCGAGGAAAAGGTGCATCGGTCGCGCCAGGCCACAGCCGATCAGGTGGACGCGGCAGGCGCGCCGGAGGTTCGCCTCTACGAGCTTCCTGTTTTCGAAACCGCGTAATCTGAGCGGGTCCCTCTCGGCCGGCAAGTGTTGACGATGCTGGCATCGGATTGATAAACGGATCCGTCCGAGCACACATCGGCCAACAAGGTTCGGAACCGTGACCGATAGCGCCTCATTCGATGACGACCTCCGGCCCGTTGCCTACCGGTTTGCTTTGGCACGTCGACCGAGCCGAGGCCCGCCTCGCTAAAGATGCCGTCCGCCCGCAATTCGAACGCCGTGGACCCGACGGCGAGATCGCACACCCAAATGTTCAGGCTACCTGTCCGACGGCCAAGGCGGAGCTCCGCCACCCGACTTCGTCTTGACTGAGTCGCCAACCACTACGGGCATGGGTGGCCTGCGCGTTTGGTGCTGGTGGAGTCTTGTGTTGGATTGCGTACAATCAGGCGCAGTTGAAGGGCTGTGTCGAATAGAGGCATTAGGGCCTTCGAAGAAGGGGGCGGGGCCGCGAAAATGGTACAGATTCCCCCACCATGACGGAGACGGATAGGAAGATCGCCAGGCATGTCCGGCAGTGAGGGGAGAAAATCCTTTTGGACCACCTTGCCTGGGATTCTCACGGGGGTCACTGGTCTCATAGGAGCGATCGCCTCCTTGATTGCGGCATTGGCCGCAATCGGAGTCTTCGATTCTAACGGGCAAGGTGGCATTGATGCGCAGACCTCAGCTGAGAGTGGCCCCCTCGGAAAAATGCTCACAGAAACGAGGATTGCTTTCTTGAGCGACAAGGCTGGTGGATGCAAGGTCCACGCGGTCTACGCAGACGGAAGTAGCGAGAAGCCATTGACCAAGAACGCCGGGGCAGATCTCCGCCCCGACTGGTCGCCGAACGGGAGAATGATCGCATTCGCAAATAATGAGGACGGAGATTTCGACGTATACCTGGCAGATGCGATGACCGGCCAAACGAGAGTGCTTTTTGATACCGATGCAGACGAAAAGGGCCCGACATGGTCACCTGAGGGTGATCGCATCGCATTCTCGAGCACAGCGGATGGTCACTCTGAGATATGGGCCATTGATTCAAGCGGAAGCGGTAACCCCATACAACTCACCAACGAGGATGCCAAGAGCGTTTCGCCCGACTGGTCGCCCGACGATGACGCTATCGCCTTTGCCAGCGATAGGGATGGCCAGTTCGACATTTTTGTGATGAAAACCGACGGTACCGATTTACAAAGCCTTACGGCTGACGCTTTTGACTCTTCCGTTACGCATGAGTTTGACCCATCGTGGTCTTCTGACGGAGAGAAGATTTCCTTTGACGGACGCCGGGGCGATGAGCTGTTTGATATTTATGTGATTGATCCGGATGGTAGCGATCTTCAAAACCTGACAGCCCACTCAGCCAACGATCGCCGCTCTAGCTGGGCGCCGGACGACAGCAAAATCGTTTTCGGATCAGACCGTCAGGTACCATCCGAGGACACTCAAAAAGGTTGCTCCGTTGATACGCGGCAAATGGACCTTTACATGATGAACGCGGATGGCACCGATCCCCAAAGGCTGCTCGGTACCGAAGCGGACGACTCGTCGCCTGCCTGGGGCCCCGTTCCGTGACCCCGACATGAGTGGCATGACGACTAACCGGTCAGGAACTCGACCCACAGCGGAAAGTGATCAGAAATCTTCCATGACAGGGCTGTGAGGTCGAGATCCTCCTTCAGGGCCGGCACGAAGTCGAAGCTACCGCCTTGCCCGCTGTAAGCGAGAGACAAAAGCGGCGACCCCTTTCCCTTGGTGAACCAAGCAACCTGGTCGTAGAAGTTGTCTCCGTCATCATCGAAGATGGTGCGGGCAAGCCCCTCGAGCTCCGGGGGCGGAGTGAGCCCTGTCGATGTGAACGCCTCGTAGTTGGGATCCCCCTTGCGGTCGATGTTGAAGTCGCCCAGCACGATGAGGTTGTGGCCCCATTCCTCTTCTCTTTTGGCCCACCCTGCCATCCACAGCGCGATCGCCTCCAGTTCGCCGGTTCGATCCGCCGGCGTATCCCCGTAAAGGACGTGAAGGGTGACCAAGACGAACGTCTCGCCCCCTGAGGCGAAGCTGACGGCATAGGGAGTTCTTGCGAACTGGCCCGCTGCAAGGCTTACCCCGATGGTGTCCCGCCACTCAGGCGGTACGACGAGTTCACCGGCGAGCCCCGAAGGCTTGACCCGGCGAGTGTCAAACAAGAATGCCATGCGTTCGTCATTGCCGACGGCGCCGGCGTTGGTGTCTGTGAGTATGAAGCCCCAGTCAGGTCCGAGCGCCTTGAGGGTGTGCCTCAGCGCCTTGAGGTTGCCTCTTATCTCCTGCACGGCTATCACGTCGAAGCGAGACAGGATCTCAGCGATCGCGACGATCGAGCCTAGGTCGCGCTTGGGGGAGTCGTCCTCGCCGGCCTCCCACTTGTCTGTAAGATCGCCGAAGGCCCGTAGGTTCCACGTGGCCACAAGCAGATTGCCATCGATGCGCCGCGCCGGGATGTTCGCACTGAGCAGGGAGCTCAGCAGGGAAAGACGTTCGCTGATTCCCTCGGGCGGCGGCTGATCCATTTCCTGATGCGTCCCTTTGTCAACGGCGTCCTTCAACCCTACTGTCGCTCCATTCCCTGGATCAACCCTCTTCACTCGCCGAGGTGAACGGGTCCGGCGGAACTCGTGCACCACCAGTTGACCAAGGTATGCGCTCTTGATGTCTGATCGGGCCGACGTCCGACGGCCAAAAGATCATGGATCACCTAACGAACAAGACGGTCTCCGTGGTCCGTTGGAGGGGCAGCTACGTGGTGAACGGTATTCTCGAGGGCTTCACCTGTGGTTCATTCGTATTATCTGAAATTCCTTTGCTGCCTGGATGCGAAAGCCAGTTGGGTCAGTTCGACTCCAGCGCCGTCTCGCCGGTCCTGTGGCTTTCAAAATCTGGGAGTGTTCACCTCGCGCGCCTTGACCGCCCGACGGGGAAGCGATTCTATATAGCTTCAGAGTCTTGGGGCAAGGGGAGGGGAGCGATGCAAATTCTGGAAGCTCGGTCTGCTTTCGCAGAGAACCCATTTGGCGAGGCCACACCCGCCCAACGAGCAGATCGGGAGCCGGGCGACTCCCACGGAGCGTTCTCCATCGAAACGTTCTCCAGTGCCGGTGGGCTTTCGGAGACTCACGAAGACGCCGGAGGGTGGATCGAATACCTGAACCGCTTCCAACCCTCGAACTTCCACTATCAAGACGGGGGCGTTGCGGTCTGGGCATACGAAGAGGAGTTCGATAACTGGGAGGACACCTACGGCATGGACGCGTGTCTGGCGGTGTACCACTCAGGGCACGGCAACATGGCCGCAGATGGGACCTTCCAAGCGCCCCTTGGCGCCGAATGGGGAGGGCTGGGCGACTGGGCGTTCTCGAACCGCATGCACTTGGGCGACGAACAAGCCAATTACATCTTCTGGTCAACGTGCCTCTCGCTCCGGGTCTATGAGGGACATGATCCGGTAAGGACCTGGCATGCGGCCAATGGTGGCTTTCGGATGCTGTTCGGATTCGAAACGATCAGCGTTGACCGTCCCGAGTACGGCCGCTGGTTCTGGGAAGAGTGGAACGCGGGCGATTCCTTGAGCAGGGCATGGCTCGATGCCAGCTGGCGCATCTCCACCAATCAGGCGCCATCAGTGGTCGCCTGTGGTGCAACTTCGGAAGAAGCGACCAACCGGCTCTACAACGAGCGCAATCTCGAATGGCCGCATGTAAGCAACTCCTGGTATCAGTGGACCTGGTATGACGTTGCCCGAGGAGCACGCGGGATGCGGGAGCGCAATCTCACACTGCCAAAAGAACTACTGGTGGCGGAACTGCGGCCGGTTGATTTGGGCCAGAGACGCATCCAAGGCATCCTGGAACGCCACGATGTCGACCTGAGGCCTCCCCAGCCGGACGATGTCTTTAAAGGCACCATGGCGAGCGAAAGCGATGACATCCGGCTGGCCTTTCGCCCGAACGGTTCTTACGATCTTCGGTTGGCTCAGCCCAATGTCGACAATCGCGACCAGATATCGATCGATCAAGCCCGGACCCAGGCGCAGGAAGCCTTGAGGACGCACGGACTCGACGCTGAAGTGGATCTGACTTTCGATCGAGTTCGGCACACGATGACGGCTGGTCGTTCCTCTGAAGGTGGTGGCGATGCTAACGAGCCGGAAGTCTTCCAATCACCCCACGCAGTCGAAACCACGGTGCAGTTCCGCCAAACCGTCAACGGGCTCCCTACTATCACTCCCGGGGCAGGCCAGGTGCGGGTAACCGTTGACAACGACGGCACGATTACCAGACTTCATGACTCTACGCGGCAACTCGATCGTCTCTCTGAGCGGCCGAAGACGACGACCGCAACTCCAGGAGTCGAAGGACCCATCGCGCGCCCGCGTGCGCCCGCCGGAGACATCGAGCGTTTGCTCGCAGAACAGTGGCGGAAGCGCATGCAGGTTGCGGCCGCACGGGGGGCGGCGCCTCTGAGCGTCTCTGTGGTGCCCGGATCAACCGAGGTTGGTTATGACCTCCGCAAGGGCAGCGCACGGTTGGTTGCTCAGAGAGAGTTGGAGGTCGACTTCGGGGACGGGTTGCGCAAGCGATATCAGGTGGTCGCACCGATCCTGGAGTAATTCGCCGGCCTTCGTTGTAACGTCGCTGTGCGCCACGGGGAGGTCGTCGGAAATTGTTGAACTGCATCACTTGTCTCTCTCTGCTGTTTGCGCGTGAAAGGAGACTGCTTTGAGTTACCAACCTAATCCGGTCCACTGCGTCGTACCGCCGGTTGTGCTGGAGCAGATCGCACTCAATGGGAGCGGGCGCCAGCGCGATTGGGCCCTCAGGACCTTGGGCCGCGACGCTTCGATCAGAGCCGCTCGGCTTCAGAATGCCGCGAAACGTGCAGGAGGCCCCAGGGAGGGTGCCGACACCCTAGCGGTAGCGTCGGTTCCGCAACCCGATCGCAGGATACGAGATGCCCAGAACCAGGAAAACGTTGCGGGCCTCATCGTGCGACGTGAGGGAGATCCACCGACTGAGGACGCCGCTGTTAACGAAGCCTATGATGGTCTCGGAGACACTTTCGCATTCTTTCATGGGGCCTACGAACGCAACTCTATCGATGACCAAGGCATGCCTCTGAGGGGCGTGGTGCACTTCGGTGCGGATTACGACAACGCCTTTTGGGATGGACGGCGGATGGTCTTCGGCGACGGAGACGATGAGCTGTTCCTGCGGTTCACTCTGTCTCTCGACGTCATCGGGCACGAGTTGGGGCACGGGGTCACCGAGGATGAAGCGGGTCTCGAATACTGGGGTCAGTCGGGTGCTCTGAACGAATCGATGTCGGACGTTTTTGGGTCACTCGTTCGGCAGCACAAGCTGCACCAGAAGGCAGATGAAGCAGATTGGCTCATCGGAGCAGATTTGTTGGGACCCGAGGTGAGCGGTGAGGCGCTGAGATCGATGGCTGCCCCCGGCACCGCCTATGACGATGACGTATTGGGCAAAGATCCCCAACCTGCCCACATGAACGAGTACGTGAACACGACTCAGGACAATGGTGGAGTCCACATAAATTCCGG
The DNA here is from genome assembly GCA_030860205.1 of Actinomycetota bacterium. Lineage (GTDB taxonomy): Bacteria > Actinomycetota > CADDZG01 > CADDZG01 > WHSQ01 > JACDDL01. The sequence goes on from JALZIQ010000080.1 coordinate 6,865, forward strand.
CATTCCCAACCACGCCTTTTACACTGCAGCGACGACTTTGGGTGGGTATGCGTGGGAGCGAACCGGGCTCATCTGGTACGAAACCCTGCGCGACCCGCTCCTGCGTCCGACGGAAAGCTTTCAGCGTTTCGCCGGCTTCACGGTGCAAACTGCTCAGCGCCTGTACGGTCCCACGGGCCAGGACGTCGAGGCAGTGAAGGCGGGCTGGGATAAGGTGGGAGTCACCGTGTAGGAAGCAGTGTTGAGGAGCTAAGACGGGTGTACATCAAGTTTCGGCGCAGCGGCGGGGTGACGGGCGTCACCCTGAATAGCGGTGTGGATACTGAACAGTTGAGCCCTTCCGAAGCGGAGCAGCTCGAGACACTAGTTCACCGGGCGCACCTAACTAACGTCTTTTCCAGGGACTACGGGAAAGGAGGAGTTGACCGTTTCGAGTACGAGATAACCGTTGATGACCTAGAAGAGCAGCAACATCTGTTGGTGGGCGAAAGTGATGTTACACCCGAACTTCGGGCCCTCTTCGATCGACTCCTCGAACTGACGAAAAAGAAAGGAAGTAAACCGGCGACTTCCAACAATTCAGGGGGATCCACTTCAGGAACTCCCTAAGGGACTTCCCGAAGTCCTGTGAGTCGCCGTCGTGAGTTGACGGTCATTCCATCGGGTGCTTTGATCCTTGTTAGCTTGGTTCAACGAAAGGCTGCTTGGGGTGGAATCAGCGCCGGCAAAGGTCTTCACGTCCTTCACTCAGTGGCTGGACAGAACAGTCGGATGGGATCGGTTGCCGCGCCCGTTGGGGCTCCTGACACTCTATGGGATCCGGCTGAGGCTGAGAAAACGCAATCTCGTCGATACCGGCAATACGGATCCGTTGGAAGCCCCGGTCATGCCTCCGGGGAATCTGACGCGTCGCACCCTAGACGGCTCCTATAACGATCTCGACAACCCTGCCATGGGTAGTATTGGTAGCCGCTTCGGCCGCAACGTTCCCTTGGACCTGACCTTTCCCGAGGAAGAAACCTCGCTTTTGGATCCCAATCCCCGGCTCGTCAGCCGTGAGCTTCTGACGAGACAGGAATTCGTTCCGGCTACAACTCTCAATGTTCTGGCGGCGGCATGGCTGCAGTTTGAGGTCCATGATTGGTTCAGCCACGGCAAGAACGATGTCGAAAACCCTTGGAAGCTGCCGGTTGACCCTGACGATGACTGGCCAGAGCGCCCGATGCGGGTACAGCGTACGCGCAAGGACCCGACTTGGACAAACAAGGGCACTCCACCGACATTCGTCACCGCCGATAGTCATTGGTGGGACGGCTCCCAGATATACGGAAGTGAGGAAGCTTTTGCGACCAAGATCCGGTCGGGGGAGCGTGGCAAGCTCAGACTCGACGAGCTCGGCCTGCTGCCGAGGGATCTAGAAGAAGGTGTCGATCTCTCCGGCGTCGCCGGCAACTGGTGGGTGGGGTTGGCATTGCTTCACACCCTGTTTACCCTAGAGCACAACGCGATTTGCGATCGTCTCGCGACCGAGTTCTCGATGTGGTCTGACGAGGAGCTCTACCATCGCGCCCGCCTCATCAATGCTGCTCTCATGGCCAAGATTCACACGGTCGAGTGGACACCGGCGATCATTGCCCACCCGACCACCCGACTTGCAATGAATGCGAACTGGTGGGGTCTCGTCGGGGAACGCGCCACGAGGCGCTTTGGGCGCTTGGGACCGAGCGACCTCATCAGCGGAGTCCCCGGCTCTCCCACGAAACATCATGGCGTGCCCTACTCCTTAACCGAGGAGTTTGTTGCGGTTTACCGTATGCATCCACTACTTCCGGATGATTTCACCTTCCGTTCCTGCCAGAGCAACGAAGTCATGCAGAGACACTCGTTCCCAGAGCTTGGTGCACTACAGGCGCGTACTCGTTTGGAAGAACTGTCTATCCCTAATGCTCTTTACTCGTTCGGCATAGCTCATCCAGGAGCCATTACACTGCACAACTATCCCCGATTCCTGCAGCGCCTCGAGAGGCCTGATGGCGCAATCGTCGACCTGGCGGCTACCGACGTTCTCCGGAATCGAGAGCGGGGCGTACCAAGGTATAACGAGTTCCGGCGCTTGTTCCATCTCAAACCGGCCGAAACATTCGATCAATTGACCGGGAACGCTTCTTGGGCAAACGAGATTCGAGAGGTCTACAACAACGATCTGAGTAGGGTCGACCTGATGATCGGCTTGTATGCGGAACGTTTGCCGGAGGGATTCGGGTTCAGCGATACCGCGTTTCGGGTCTTCAGCCTCATGGCTCCGAGACGCTTGAAAAGCGACCGGTTCTTCACTGTCGACTACACACCGGATGTCTATACGAAAGTGGGTCTCGAATGGATCGATGAGACCACGATGTCGGACGTCATCCTCCGGCATTTTCCGCAGCTGAAGCCGAGTCTTTTGGGGGTTGGCAACGCGTTCTCGCCATGGGACAAGGTCACCGGCGAGCGGCTCCCTTAGAGGTCGAATTGCGGATGGAGATCGTCTCGGGCATCGTCAGTATTGGACAGACAAAAGGAGGCCGTGTTCACGCGTATCTCTTCGACGCCGGAGGGAGTCTGACGCTTGTGGACACGTTGTTCGATACGGATGGACACATTGTTCTCAAGCATATTGGGCAACGTGGACGAGCCATCACCGACCTAAAGAACATCGTGCTCACTCACGGTCATCGCTCGCATCTGGGCGGGGCGGCGCTCCTGAAACGCCTCAGCGGGGCCAGGGTCTTCTCCCACGAATGGGAGGCCGATATCATCTCAGGGCATCGGAAAGCTCAGGCGGTGTCATTGAAACCGACTCATCCCCTTCGAACCTATCCCTTCCAGGCGGGCCTTGCACTCGGATTGGGAAGACACCCGGCCTGCCCGGTGGACGAACTGTTGAAGGATGGAGACAGCATTGGACCTTTGCACGTAGTTCACACCCCCGGACATACTCCAGGGCATCTTGCCTTCTTCTGGGCAGAACGTCGGTTCCTCATGGCCGGCGACGCAATCGTTACGTGGCCGGACTTCTCTGCCGGTTGGCCGGGACTTAACCTGAACAAGAGTCAGCATAAGCAGTCGCTCCGGCGAATGGCGTCTTTGGATCCGGAAGTGATCGGTGTTGGACACGGTGAACCAATCACGGCCCGCGGTTCGGAGCGCATTCAAGAGCTACTCCACGGGCCGATTCAGTAGGGGGGAATCGTCGATGATGACTCAAGACCTACCCATCGTCTACGTGCGCGGATACGCAGGGACGACATCCGGGATCAATCGAGCGGTCGATGATCCTTTTTATGGGTTCAATCTCGGTTCGACGCATGTACGGGTGGGGCGCAAGGGCGATCCGATCTTCTACCAGTTCGAGAGTCCTCTACTCAGGCTGGTACTCGATAGGGGCTACGACCTCTTGGTGCAGGGCGGTCAGGAACAGTACCTTGATCGCCAGCCAGATGAAAGTGTAACGGCCAAGAGCATCTGGATCCATCGCTTTTATGATGTGTCTGCATCCACATGGGGGGAGAGACCACAGGACTTCACTCTCGTGAACGCAGCGAAAGACTTGCTGAGGCTGATCAAGAAAATCAAAGCGAAGACCGGCGCGCCGCGCGTGCACCTCGTGGCTCATTCCATGGGAGGACTCATCTGTCGTTGCCTGGTTCAAAAGATCATCCCAGAGTCTGAGAGGGGAGCAAGGGCCTTTGGCCATGTGGATCGGATCTTCACTTACGGGACACCCCACGGAGGTATCGTTTTTGACGTAGGTTTTGGGCTGATCGAGCGACTTAGAGACGAATTCGGATTCGCTGACGCCGATGTGTTCGGTCCAAAACGTATGTATGAATACCTTACGCCCGGTGCCGAGGCTGGAACTGTGCCTCCGGAAGGGTGGAGTGCTCGGGACATGCCTGAAGATGAGAAGGCTTTCCCACTTAGCCGAGTCTTCTGTCTCATCGGCACCAACCCGCAGGACTACGGAGCCGCCTTCGGTGCCTCTTCCAAGGCCGTCGGAGCCAAAAGCGACGGACTCGTCCAGATTGAGAATGCATATGTGCCCGGAGCCGACCATGCGTTCGTCCACCGGAGTCACAGCGGGCGATTCGGCTTGGTGAACTCAGAGGAGGGCTACCAGAACCTGTACCGTTTTCTCTTCGGTGACGTCAAGATAACGGCAGATCTTGAGTGCCTGCCCCGGTTCGTACTTGAAGGGCATGACGACATCGTTTGGCAAGCCGAGGTTCAGCTCTCCGTCAGGGGTTTGCCCATTGTGATGGCGGAACGGGTGGCAGCCCACCACTGCCCGGTACAACTACTCGCGTCCGAGAAGGGCAGCGCTGACCGTCCCGTCCCTCTCGTGACGACCTATCTATCGACGGAGCTGAGCGCGCACGAGTTCAAAAGGGCAAGGTACGTGCTTCGCCTGCGGATCCTCTCTCTTCGTCAAACGGGCGGAGTATTTGGATTTCTCGATCACCTCGAGCAGTCTGCCGACTTCGACGACAACTTGGTGGTCGACGTTGAACCTAGAGATGGCAGACTCGTGACTTGGGCCAAGTGGGGTTCAGAGATTCCGGTGACACTTCGAGAGTACGAGCCCCAAGGCGATCCGCTGAGTGATGAAGACGCCAGCGAGGGAGCTTGGAGATCGAGGGTGCCCCTTCCTCTATCTGCGGGCTTTCTGGGTGGCGATACGAGAATCTCCCTAACGGCGCGCCCTCACAGCTAAGATCACCTCCGTCTTGCTTTTTAGTCGGAATGTTGCAGCCGTACGTTATAGTCGTTGGTCAAGGACCGCCGATCAGCTGCCGACAGGGGCAACTTCAACATGGGCGAATCTAACTCCTACGCCACCGAAGACGCGACCCAGCGGCGAGACGCCCTCGTCAGCCGCCTATTTGATGCGACCCTCGGGGCATGGGACATTCTCGCCGTTTATATCGGCGATAGGCTCGGTTTTTACCGCACTCTCGTGGAGCGCGGGCCGCTGACCTCGCCCGGGCTTGCAACTGCCACCGGCACCCACGAACGCTATGTCAGAGAGTGGCTCGAGCAACAGGCGAGCAGCGGCATCCTCGACGTCGAAGATGTCGGTGCAGTGGCAGACGCCCGCCGCTACAGCCTGCCGCCGGGCCATGATGAAGTACTCCTCGACGAGTCGAGCCTCAATTACATGGCGCCGATAGGGCGACTCGTTGTAGCATGCACGCGCCCACTCGATGTGCTCCTCCAAGTGTTCCGGAGTGGCGACGGCGTCCCCTACGCCGACTATGGCCCGGACCTCCATGAAGGTCAGGCCAGCTTCACTCGCCCGATGTTCGAGCGGCTGCTCGGGAACGAGTGGCTGCCGGCGATTGAGGAGGTTCACGCCCGCCTCCAGGCGGACCCGCCCGCCCGGGTAGCCGATGTTGCTTGCGGTGACGGCCGTTCGAGTATCGCCATCGCACGGGCATACCCCAAGGTGCTTGTCGACGGCATCGATGTAGATCGCGCTTCGATTGAGGTGGCTCGCAAGCATCTCGCCGGAAGCGGCGTTGAAGAACGAGTGGCGTTTCACCTGCGCGACGCCGCCTCCATGGGGTCCGATGAACGCTACGACTTCGTCTACATTCACGAAGCGCTGCACGATATGTCATACCCGGTGGAGGTTCTCAGCGCGTGCCGGAAGCTTGTCACCGAAGGAGGCTCTGTCGTTGTGGCCGACGAGCGAGTGGCCGACACCTTTACCGCACCCGGCGATGATCTCGAGCGCTTCTACTATGGGTTCAGCATCCTTCACTGCCTGCCAGTTGGCATGGTCGGGGAAGGTGCCGCCGGGACCGGGACGGTGATGCGCCCGGAAACCGTCCGCCGATACGCCGAGGAAGCTGGGTTTCGAGGGTTCACCGTCCTTCCGATCATGAACGACTTCTACCGCTTCTACCTACTTGTCCCTTAAGTGGGCGTATCTCGACTCCGAGTCCAAAATATCGAGCGGGATCACTGTGACGGTGCAGAGTGTGGGGGCCGCTCGTGCGCCCCACCACAGCCGCGCGTAACCTAGGAAAACGCGATCGTCTTGGCGCCTGCGACGACCTCTTCGATCACCTTGGCAGCGCCCACGATGGTGGCGCCCTTCGCGACTTGGTCCTCGCGGATGTCACGCGGCTTCGTGCACGCGCCGCACAGCCACACCTGTCCGCCGTTGTCGATGAACTCTTGATAGAGGTGCTTAAGGACCGGCATTCCCTTGAACGTGATCCCATTTGTACCACCCTGCGTTCCCAGCCACACTCCGTCGACGGTGCACAGCACGACCGCTTCCTGGCCGGCAGTCGCCGCAACGTTGGCTGCTATGAAAGGCAGCGTCGCGCGCTCGGGGTCATCCTTGCCGTGCATGCAGTTGAAAAGCAACTTGTCACTCATCTGCCACGCTCCACTGAGATAAGGAGACGCCCGTCCTCCAGCGCCTCATTCGACCTGACCGTGTTACCCATCAGCCGCGCGAGAGATGGAAGGTCCTCCTTCGCGGCCGGATCTTTCGTCACGACCTCCATCACGTCTCCGACCGGGATGGAACGCACCCACCTGCGAAACTCCTGAGGTAGCCCATCGCCACAGCCCATTTCGCCGGCGTCGAACCGGTGTAACTGACCGGATGTTTCGATGATGGGCCTGAACCCGGAGCACACGATGTCTGCTCGCTCGATCGTCGTCCCGATATCGCAGAAGGCGCGCTGTTCGATCAAATGCCAACCTGGTATGGCGCCTTCCACAGCGTTGAGGATGCGGAAGCCGTAGGAGAGCTCGACTCGGTCCCCCACGGCTCTGGCTTCGGCATGAACCGAGCGGACCTCGTCACCGGAACCGAACCACCACCTGAGCCTGCCTGTCACCTCCTTTCTGCCGTTGTATGTGTGCGGACCATCTGGAAGAAGAGCGCGCATCTCGACATCTGGGTCGAAAAGAGCGGCGGCCCCGTCGAAGTCACCGGTGCTGAACCGGCCAAGCCATGCTTCAGCGATTGCTACGGTGTCCATCTCGCCGGTCACATGCATCAACTCCTCGCGTTGTCCGATGTGGTTGCGCTGCGGTTGGCCTCTTTGATCAGATGAAAGTCCTGCGGCAACGGCGGCACGTTTCCGAGTTGGAACTCGACGAAGGAGTCCACATCGAGAGCCAGCGCTTCGTTCGTAAGGCGCTCCCGACCGATCGTTGAGCTCGGCTTGCCGTCCATGCCTCGCCCGCATACGGAACCCGCGTAGTGAGCCGGGTAAACCTCGACAACATCGGGGAGCTCGACCAGTGTTTGCAACGACGCATGTAGCTTCCGGGCCCGGAGTTCGAGCTCCCCATCTTCCGTGGGCGCGAGAGTCAAATCGACCCGGCCAACATCGCCCACGAACAACGTGTCACCCGTGAGGACGAACCAGTCGTCTACCAACAGACTGATGTGCTCGGGCGTGTGGCCGGGCGTGTGCAGTACCCGGACGCTGCGGTTTCCGATCCGAAGGACCTCGCCGTCGTGCAGTGCCTCGTAGGCGAAGTCGACCTCGGCCCCTTCCCCGAGATAAAGGGACACGCCAGCACGCTCGGCAAGTTGGGCCGCGCTCGAGTAGTGGTCGGCGTGGACGTGAGTGTCGATGACGTGGGTGATCGGGATCCCGGCCCTGGAAGTAAGCTCGATGTAGGGTTCGACGTCTCCCTGGGGGTCCACGACGAGCGCAGCGCCGAGGCTCACGCAGCCGATCACGTACGAGGTGCAGGAATGCTCGTCGTGCAGAACCTGCCGGAAGTACATGTCGGTTTCCTTTCGTCTGCGCCGAGTCTTCCACGCAGGCGGGCTATTGTCAAGTAGTCAGTTGAATACTAGTATGGCGGCATGGAGACTCTCGGAAAGCGAACGCCGGTAGGCGATCGGCCGAGGTTCGGCATCCGGACGAACCTCGGCCAGTTCATGTTGTTGGTGGCGGTCAATGGGCTGGTCGGAGCCCTCGTGGGGCAGGAGCGCACTCTCGTGCCCCTGTTCGGAGAGCGGATATTCGCCCTCCGAACCACCACCACTGTCCTCCTATTCATCGTGACCTTCGGAATCGCCAAGGCGGTCTCGAATCTCGCCGCCGGGGCGCTGGCGGATCGCATAGGCCGCAAACGGATCCTCGTCGCGGGTTGGGCCATCGGTCTCCCGGTCCCATTGCTTCTCATGATGGCCCCGTCGTGGGGCTGGGTCGTGGCCGCCAACATCCTTCTTGGGATCAACCAGGGTCTGACTTGGTCCATCACGGTGGTCATGAAGATCGACCTCGCCGGGCCCCGCCGCCGCGGGCTCGCCATGGGTATAAATGAGTTCTCCGGTTACTTCGCGGTCGGACTCTCTGCCGCGGCGTCGGGTGCCCTCGCGGCTCGTTACGGCTTACGGCCAGAACCTCTGTTCCTCGGACTCGCGATCGCGGCGGTCGGCCTCGGTGTTTCGGCCCTCTTCGTGAAGGAGACCTCAGGCCATGCCGAGCTCGAGAACGACGGCGCTCCGCCCAAACCGTTCCGCGAGGTCGCAAGGCTGACGAGCTTCGGCGAGCCCCGGTTGGCTGTCATCAGCCGTACCGGTCTCGTGAACAACGCGAACGACGCCCACGCCTGGGGTCTCCTCCCGCTGCTGCTCGCGGGCCAGGGACTCAGCACGGCCCATATCGGCGTGGTGGCCGCCGCTTATCCGATCGTATGGGGTATCGGGCAACTGTTTACGGGGGCTCTGTCAGATCGGGCCGGGCGCCGCATCCCGATCGCGAGCGGTATGTGGATCCAGGCGAGCGCGTTGTTCGGTCTCGCGCTGACAAAAGGGCTGGCTGCGGGCGCGACCTTCGCGGTGCTACTCGGGATCGGGACCGCGCTGACATATCCGGCCTTGCTGGCGGCGGTGGGCGATGTTGCCGCACCGGGTTGGCGCGCTGCAGCGATCGGGGTCTACCGAACCTGGCGCGATGGCGGATACGTGATTGGGGCGCTCGCGGCAGGAGCATTCGCCGATCTCTTCGACCTGCGCATCGCGCTCGGGGTGGTCGCGGCGGTCACCGCCCTATCGGGCCTCGATGCCTGGATCAATCTTCGCTGGGCTTCTTCAAGCGATAACTTGAATTCTGTAAGATGAGACGATGTCAGACCGCGCCGCCAAAGAGGCCCTCTTCGACGAGTTCGCTCAAGTCGCAAAGGCGCTCTCGAGCGGGCGCCGCGCCGAGATAATCGATGTGCTGGCAAACGGGGAGCGCAGCGTTGAGAGCCTCGCGCAGGAACTCGATCTGACCGTCGCGAACGTCAGTCAGCACCTGCAGGTGCTGCGGCGAGCGGGGCTAGTCAAGGGCCGGCGGGACGGGACCTTCATCTATTACGGCCTGTCGGCTCCCGAAGTAGTCACGTTCTGGAGGTCGTTGCAAGAGATCGCCGGCAGCCGGGTGTCCGCTGTCGAGCGGCTCGCCCGTGCCTACCTGGGCGAGCACGACGGGATAGAGGCGGTAACGAAGGAGGAGCTGAACAAACGTCTCCGTAATAAAGACGTGTTCGTTCTAGACGTAAGACCCCCGGAGGAGTTTGACGCCGGCCATATCCCCGGCGCTCTGTCGATCCCGGTGGCGGAGCTCAAGCGGAGGTTGCGCGAGTTGCCGAAGAACAAAGAGATCGTCGCCTACTGCCGTGGCCAATACTGCTCCTTCGCTCCCGAGGCCGTCCGCTACTTGACCGGCAAGGGCTACGACGCCAAGTTGCTGCGGGAAGGTCTGCCGGACTGGGCCTCGGCTGGGTTGCCGGTCGAACAAAGCTGATTGATCGGCTCAGCCTCGCCTTGGCTGCCAATTGGCGAACAAGCGGCGTTTACAGGGCCCGGCCAGTAGCTTTCGGCCCGTTCGGTCTTTCGGTCGCCTTGCAGCGAGAGGAGCGCGTGATGGAAGCTCGAAGCCCGGCGAAAGCCGGGGCCTGTCGCGGGGCGGAGGTTTCAGGGTCCGTAACGAGTGGATTCGGCTTCCAGGTTCTGTGGGTTTACTTCGTATCTACGACCGCAGATACTGGCCGCAAGGGTTTGGTGGTTGGGCAGTCGCGTTGCTCCTGGTTTTCGCGGGTCACCGGCGTTCATCGAATGGGCAGAGCGTTCGCGTTCGCGTGTCCCGAGGGCGGCGCGAAGGGACTACGGCCCTCGCTTCACCCTTCCCGGCACCGAGATCCACAGCGTCTTTCCGCCGCCCAACGCGCAGGGGTCGTTCTCGAGCCGGCTGCCGCACATCGCGCTCAAGCGCCGAACGTTGCCATGGGAACGAGGGAGACCCGGCCCCTCCAGATGTCCCTAGCTCGCCCTAGTGGTCTCTCGGACTTTGAGGCCCAACTTCAACGCAACCGGCCCATCCGCGACGCGTTCAGCTCCCCAGCCGTCGCCGATGCGATCGCACCGCCCGACACCACCTACGGCTGCTATCTGATCTCGTTGGAGGGCCAGCTGGGCGCGCTGCCCGCCCCCGGCGACGTCCAGGATGCGGTGGGACAAAAGTTCGTGTACGAGGAGCTCGCCGAGGCTTACCACTCGATGCGTCCGGCCGGCGGGCTCGGGGCTCCTCAAGGTTTGGGGACGCCACCGCCCGCGGCCCCCGAGGTCCTGGACGTGGTGATGAGGTGGTCCATCTCCACCCACCATCGGGAGGCGCGGGTGCGGGTCGAGGAGGAGAGCGGGTGGCAGGCTACACATCGCCCCGACGAGCCGGCGCCGCGCCTCGTCGAGCTCGGCTCCGGGGCGGCGGGCGCCTTCGTTGTCGACTACCTCGACCCCGAGCTGTGGGACTCGGGCGCCCGCCAACTGCGTTTTCCGGTGCTTGCCCACTGGACGTTTCGCACCGAGGGCGCGGCCGACTTCCAGGCGCTGATGGAGAACCTCGACGTGGGATGTTGGGAAAGCACCCGGCCGGCGAGGACGAGGTGGGGGTCCTCGACACCGGCCACACGGTCGTCGAGCGGATCACCCGCCGGGGGGAGCCCACCCAGGCGTGGTATCGCGGCCCGCTTACCCCCCGGCAGGTCGAACGAAGGAAGGAGCCTCCGCCGTTGTTCACCGCCGAGCAGGCGCTGCGGCTGGGGGAGGACGGCCGTTGGGACCTGTCCGAGGCCGCGGCGTTCGAGATCGGGCGGCTGCTGGCGCTGTCTGATGCGGCGTTCATCGGCCAGCTGGCGCGCTGGCGCGAGGAGGGCTTCACCCTCTCGCAGGCGCGTGACTGGACACCTCGACCCCCTGGTGCTCTAGGGCCCCATTGGGGGTAGCAGCGACTCATCTCGACAGCCAAACTCCTACTTCTCGATTGACCCTTCACGGCCGGCCCCACAGTCTTCGACAAGATCGGTTGGGTGAAAGCAAATGGGAAGCTTGAAACCCGTTGACGCCCTATGCTTATCCCTTCATCCCTTTGACAAAGAGGAGGTAGTCGGTGGGACCGGTTGAGTGGGTCGTAATCCTAGCCGTCGTCGTCTTGGTTGTGCTCGGCGTAAGGGCGCTGCTGAACCGCCGCTGAACCCCTTCCCCTCCTGGCTTGGATTCTCTCAGTGCAGGCCATGTGTGACCGACGCGAATGCGTGACATCCACGGTCGTCTTCCGCCGCAGTCTCCCGATATGCCGCCTGCCCGTCGAGTGCGCCATGGGGACGCTTGTAGTTATAGAGGCGCTTCCCACTCGGCCTAGGCCCTGTTGGAGCTGCCTCGAGGAGTGACTGAAATGTGAGTTCTTCGCGGCCTGCCGATGAGTTCATCCGGCTGGCGTCGTCTACCTAGATGCCACAAGATGCACCGCTACTTCAGGAGGGAACAACATGAGGAAAGTCATCGCAGGCCTGTTCATCTCGCTAGACGGCGTCGTCGAGGCGCCCGACCAGTGGCACTTCCCGTACTTCAACGACGAGATGGGTGCTGCCGTTGACGCAACGCTCGGCTCGGCCGACACCGTGCTCTTCGGTCGCAAGACCTACGACAGCTTCGCCGGGGCGTGGCCGGCGAGGGAAGCAGCCGGCGAGGAAGACGCCGACATGGCCAAAGCGCTTGGCGATGCACGCAAGATCGTCGTGTCGAACCAACAGCTGGAGTTCACCTGGCGGAACTCCGAGCAGCTGAAAGGCGACCTCGTCGCGGCCGTCGCCGCGTTGAAGAGTGAGCCGCGCGACTCGAACATCGCCCTGAGCGGCTCGGTCTCCGTCGTCCGCCAATTGCTCGCGGGAGGGCTGCTTGACGAGCTGCACCTGTTGGTGCACCCGATCGCCGTCCGCAAGGGCATGAGGCTGTTCGACGAAGGCGAATCCCCGATCCCTTTGACATTGATCAAGTCCGAAACGTTCAAGACGGGTGTCCTGAACCTCGTCTACGCGCCCGGTCGGTCGATCGACGACGATGCCACCTACGAGGACGCCAAAGCCCACCTGTCCCAGCCCGACCGGTAGCACGATCGCTGCTCTAGCGGCATCGTTTGCAGCGCCAGCGCGCCCTCAGATCGAGGGCCCTGGGGTGGTCAGGGGCCGGGCCATCGCCTTCCTCGGGCGAGTCGGAAAGGGACGCTCATGGCCCCTGCTCCAGATCTCGGGGCGGGGTTTGACCCGCCGAGAGCCTCATCCTGCACGAGTGCGTCGCACCTGCGCAGCCGCTTTGGTGAGGCAGAGAACGGCTCTGGCCCGGGCTGCGGACCGTCTCGACGACGACCTCGGCGAGCTTCGGTCGTGCCGCTCACCGTCTACCTGCTCGTCGCGTATTTCCGTGAGCTTCCCCTGGACATCGATGAATCGGTTTCACGGACATTTTCTGGTGAGTCAACTCTGGTCAGTTAACTCGCGCCCTAGACAATGGGATTGGCCTTGATTATGCTTTTGTTGTTGGGGGGAGGAAAGGGGCAGGAAATGAACCGCTTGATGCGGTTGTCGTCGCTGCCGAAGACGTGGTAACCGCCAATCGCGACCCCGTCAGCATCCGAGTCCGGAGACTGAGCATCGTCTGCAGAGCTGTATCGGCTTACTTAGTCTCCGGGTTGCAGTCTTTCACCGGCGAGACCCGCGGGGTAAACCCGATCCCGCACGAGCCTGCCATCATGGGGTCTGCCCTGGTGCGGACTTTCCCTGATGGCGAGAACTTAGCCGTCGCAACCCGGTCAAGCCATTTGTCGATGGGAAGGGGCGATTTCGATGCCGGCTAAAGGGAATGACTCCAAGCACTACTACTACGCCGATGGCGAGAGGGTGCCGCTCGTGGCATCACGTCGTTATGTGGCGATCAGGCGCGCCATGCCCAATGCAGGGACGATGAACGTTCAAGAGGTGGCCGAGTCCTTACCCTTTGTAGCGAGCCCCGATCGGGTCATCGAGCTACCTGAGCACGACCTCGTTGTCGTCGAAGTGGCCGATGCCGAGCAGGCTCGCACCGCCCTCGGCCGAATCCCAAAGCGTTCAGCGCGCCGCTCGGAAGGGGCGGAGAGTATCGAAAGTCCGGCGCCGGGGCCAACGGTTTACGAGTCCGCCGACCCGAGCACGAAGGAAGGACTGATCGTTACGGGGGAGCTCCTGGTGAAGTTCCGCCGCGGGACCGATGAGGAATCTCGCCGTGCTCTGCTCGAGCGCAATCAACTCGAGGTCAAGCAGGAGGACTACCCTGAACCTGGCACCTATCTCGTTACCACCATTGGGAACCGCGACGCACTGGAAGTGGCGAACGCTCTTCATGAGGAAGACTTGGTTGACTCCGCGCAGCCCAACTTTACTCGCCTCATGCCGCACGTGAACATCCCGGAGGGCTCAGGGGTGATAGAGACGAGCGATTCTGGGTCGTTCATGGCGGTCGATGTCACCGAGGCGGAGTCTTTGGATCTCGGAGTGTCCGATGTCACCGCTCCCGCAGTCCCACCCACCGATCCCGGCTTCTCCTCCCAGTGGGGTCTGAGCAAGATCAGGGCGGCGGAAGCGTGGAACATCTCGCTCGGAGACCCAGATGTGACGATCGCGGTGATCGACGAGGGCTGCAACATTTCCCACGAGGACCTCGCTTACAGGCTCCCGGGTTACGACGCCCTGACGCAGAGCGACAATCAGGAGCCGCAGCCTGCAGACGGTCACGGGACGAGCTGCGCGGGCATCGTCGCAGCAAAGGCAAACAACGCCAAAGGCGGCGTTGGTGTTGCACCGAGCTGCCGCGTGCTGCCTGTTCGCATCGCACGGGGCGCCACCAACGGCGGCTGGGTGACGAGCGACGCTCAGATCGCCGACGGCATCAGGAAGGCAGTGGATCGAGGTGCTGACGTCCTATCGAACTCGTGGGGCGGCGGCGCTCCGAGCACGTTTATCACCAACGCCTTTTCTTACGCTCGAACCACTGGGCGCGGCGGGAGGGGTTGCCCGACTGCTATCGCCACGGGCAATCAAGACGTCCAGTCCGTCTCCTACCCAGCCAAGCTGTCGCCCACCATTCCCGGTCTTCTCGGGGTGGGGGCGAGCAACGAATGGGACGAGCGCAAATCAAAGACAAGCCGAGACGGCGAAACCTGGTGGGGATCTAACTATGGGCCGGAGGTGGATGTCGTTGCGCCCGGGGTGCATATTTACACAACCGACATCATGGGCGGCGCCGGATACGGAGGCGGCAATTACGTCCCTAACTTCAACGGAACTTCTTCCGCCACACCTCACGTCGCCGGTCTTATGGCGCTGATTCTTTCGATTGATCCCGACCTTCGATCCTGGGAGGTCGAGGACATCATCAAGCGGAGCGCTCGCGATCTGGGCGCCGCAGGCCGTGACGCGCATTTCGGCTACGGCCGCATTGATGCGTTTCGAGCTCTGGTTGCAGCCTCAAGGCTGTGGTACACGATCAGGGTGGTGCCGGAATTCCTAGGTTCCGGGCGGGATAGCTATGTTCGCGCTGACCTGCGCTTCTACAACCCGGGGATCAACTCCGTGCGGCTCGACTCCCTCTCCTTGAGCTCGCACACCGACGACTGGACGGCAGAGATTGACCGCTTCGAGTACTCAGGCAATCCAGGGGGCATCATGGCTCCGCGCTCGGGAAACGACATCCGCCTGGACAATATCTTGCTCAAGGCCAACGGGACCGAGTCCTCCTGGAGTTATCGATGGAGCTTGACCTACGCCTATACCTTCTGGCGCCCTAGCTCTTCCTTGTTCCCTCAAATCGGGGCAACAGAGGTTGCGGAAGGACGAGGCTACAAGGCGACAGGTGGACCGATAAAGGGGGCCGACGGGACGCTCGCTCTCAGCACGGTGGAGAACGAGCTTGCCAGGGGAGCAGCCGCCTCACCGACCGCCCCATTGCCGATGCAGGAGCGTCCTGACGCCGACGAGATCAGATTAGACCGGCAAAGCAAGGAAATAACGATCACTATTCGCTGAGTGCTCGGCGCCGGCCAGTCCAAGGAGCAGAATTTTTTGGCAGGGGAGAAGTGAGGGTGTCTCGCGAGTTGCACTAACAGGGGGACGATGATGCTGCCATAGGCGAGTGCGCCTCAGCTATGCGCCTCAGCTTAGATGTTAGACACGAGCGAATCAAGGAAACTCACCAATATGAAGCGTCGTACCAGTGTGCGCTAGAGTACTGGTCGGGGCCCGTGCTTCGCTTGTGTCCTCGGGGCTATCGCAATCCCCATCCGCGGTATCGATTGCTCCGTCTCCATCATCATCGACACCGTTGGAGCAGGCGCTGCCCGCTTGCTCAGAGTCACCTGTGACGGCTTCGCTTATCATCTGAAAAGGGCTGCGACCATCGGGTGTTTCGATCACGTTGGTTTGCCACAACACTTGCAGTAGGCTTAGAAGCGCAGTTAGGAACCCGAGTAAACTCCCCAGGACCGTCAGGATAGGGATAATCGTCGAGCCGGTTTGTTCCGATTGTCTCTTGCGCCTTGATGAATCACCCATAATTTTGCCTGCCTTAGCCTCCGGATCGCTTTAGAGAGGTTGAGGAGCTTTCAGCCATTCGTGTCTTTTCCACTCTTGTACATGCCAAAGGTTTACTTCGGATAGCAGTGAGCGCCTGATGCCTTCAGTTGCGCTAGGCCCCGTATCGTCTTTGCCGTTGACCTTATTCAAGGCTCGAAGAAGACGACCGTGGAACTCCGGGTCGCGGACGCTATCGGTGTCGAAGACATTGAGCAGATCGGTGGCAGTCCGCACTCCCATTCTTCTGAGTAGGCCGCGATCTGGACCGCTTACGCGAATATAGAGGAATGCTTGATCAACCCAGTCCACCAGTCGGTTTATCGGCATCCGAGTATTGAGCATGAGGTCGACGATATTTGCCGTCGTAAGGTTTTGCATGTCCTCAATCCCCTCCTCGAAGAGGCGCGCACGGCTCCACAGATTGATCCCGTCAAGATCTGTGATAGGGAAACGTTCGTCTCCCGGCAATCTAGTAATCCAGTGGCCTACAGTCGCTGCGCCCTGCTTCAACAGTCGTAGGCCCAGTTCCGGAAAGATACCCACCAAGAAGGAGGAACTAGCTACGACTGCCTCGTTCCAACTGTCCATTAGAGGACCGAGTGCCGCAAGTAGGGCAGTCACGACAATCACCCGAGTCATCGCCGAGACGTACGCCGCTGTCTTGAGGTCGGATTGAAGGTAGCGTCGTACCAGGCTTTCCAAGATGAAGACGTAAGACCCGATGAACCCTAAACGAAGGGATTCGGCGTCCACGGGTGGCAGCCCGGTGATGTCGATGGCCCCTAATGGTTCGAATGCTTTGAACAACTCCGGTTGCACGACAACGATCCAGCCGACAGCAAGCAGTACTGTCGCCCACATTACGGGCAAGAACGCATCCTTGACTTCCTCGGCCACGTTGGTGATGGCTGATGCGTCCTCCTCAACTCGGGCGCTGCGGCGCGATTCTGGGATCGCAGAGCGGCCATAGACCGACTCAAACTTCTTGAGGTAGATGTTGCGCGAGACCTGATCCTGTCCCGCGCTTCTCATCGCTGACTCCCACTCACTCCAATAGGAGCTGTGCGGGGGTGGCTTGGGAAGATTGGCCACTGAGTCGATCCTGAGGCGGTACAAATTTAGGACATATTCGTCGTAGAGTCCCGTGCCCTTCGTCTTAATGAAGTTGAGATACAGCCAGCCCGGGAGTAGTGAAAGGAAAACCACTAAGAAGGACTTAAGAAGGAATATCTGGTACTCCCGTGCCAAGAGAGTCGTCGAAAGCAGCGCGGCGAAGGTCAGACCCAAAAGCAGCATCGTTCTTGCGGTTTGCGAGAACCACTCGCGAAGAGTGAGTCGGCCCAGAGCTCTGGCGCCAATCCGATCCAGCGATTGCCGGGAACTACCGGACTGGAATCGTCCCATCGATCCCCCCACTCTTAAAGACTTCTAGCCACTTATTTAACGCCCCTAGGATTAACTGCGTCAAGGTGGATCTTTGGCATCAACAGGGACCAGGTGCTTCTTATCAGCCGCTATCGCTAGCGGCAGGCCTTCGCTCTTTGTATGTACCAACCGCAGGCAAATGCAGGCCTCAGGGAGCAGCATCGACTTCCATTGCATCCGATTCCATTGGACACCCGAGAATAGGGAGGTCCTGAATGGCGACTGGGGGGTCAGCGATGGCGTCCAGGCGCGAGAAGGAAGAGCGGTGGTCGGTCGGCGCGCAAGAAGGGCGACGCGGTCGTTGGCCTGCTCCGGGTGAGAGCCTCGACGACTGAGTCGTGAGCTGCGGCATCGAGGCCCATCGCCTCGGTCTCCATCGTTGAATGTAAACGGAGACAGAAGGGGCGTAGCGGCCATCTCCTAAAGGTTCCAGGGTGATGCGAGGGAGGGCCTCGACGGAATTCCTGCCCAGGGTTATCTAGTCCAGCATCACCTATGCCTGCGAGGACAGCAGCTCTTCGAGCTTGTCGAAGCCGTCCGTCCAACCGTTCCGGTGAAGAGCAAGGCGAGCCTCGGTCTTGAACGGGCCCTGAATGAAGACGACTTCCGTCGACTCGCCGAGGTCACGGAAGGAGAGGTCGACCAGGGTCTCGACGTCATCGGGATCAGGCTCCTCCCATCTGAAGGTGTAGGCCAGACGTGTGGGTGGATCGACCTGGCGGAACTCCCCAGTCAGATGGAAGGCGTCGCCGTCAGGCGGCTGCATTTCGACCCGGAAGCTTTCCCCGACACGAGGGTTGAACTCCAGATCCGGCGTGCTGAAGCCCTCCGGCCCCCACCACCTCGCCATCTGGTTCGGATCGGTGAAGAACTCGAACACGAGCGCAAGCGTTGTCGGAAGGACGCGCCTCATCCCGAGCGTCAGAACGTTCGATTCCGCCACGATGGCGTGATCCTATAATTTGTCCGGCCTTCCTTTTACCTCAAGGGCAAGTGGCCGTGGCTTTCGCTCCTCGTATCCGGGCTCTCGGAGGGTGGAGTCGACGCCTCGGCTGTAGCTCCAGATCCTGCGTAGCCGACACACGTCCCGAGTTCAAGCCTCCCCCTTTCGAGCCCCCTTCCCACTAACGGAACGGAAGAGACAAATGGGTCTTTACTTCCTTCCGCCCTTTACACGCACGCCTTGGGATCAGGCATCCGATTGGGCACGCCACCACCCTTCAGCAATCCGTAGTCCTCTCTGAACTGAGGAACCTGAGCGCCTCGGCCGCCTCGTGCTAAAGGCGAAGAGGCGGAGCGGCGACCTGAGATGGGTTGCGCCCAGCTGTTGGGGCACCGCGAGTGCTCCTACTCGAACCTGAAGCGTGTGGCGTTCTCGGTGAAGTTCGTCCACGCGAGCACGCGGCGCGGCCGCAGGACAGACACGCCTCCCATATACACGCTCGGCTCGAGACGCCCATACTGGGGGTATTTGGAGAACGACTCATCGGAGAGACGCGCTGCCATCTTCTCGGTGGGCTGCTCGATCTCGACTGCGCCCTCGACGATAATCGCCTCCTGACCGTCGCCGATGTGCACCGCGATGTGAGGGTTGTGCGTGATGTTGCGGTGGTGCACTGTTTCCGGGCTGCCCCCGTAGTAGAGGCTGCCGTCGAGCCACATGCCGTCGCGCGGGATGACGTGTGGCCGCCCATCAGGCCTGGTGCTCGCGATCCAGTACGCGGTGGCGCGCTCAAGCCTGCGCTCCACGTCTGCCCACTTGAGGCGTTGCTTCGGATTCCCGTACTCGGGAGGAATGTTCGGCTTTTCGACAACTGGCTCCGTACGCTGGCCTCCTCGCTTGGGCGGTAGCCTAGGGTAACGTCGTCACGGGAACTGATTATCAGTCACATTCCCCGTCGCCAGCTACGGACCACGACAGACCCGGGGCATTTTGTTGCTACCCCTCGAGCACGGAGAGGATGTTGCCGGCCGGGTCTTTGAACCACGCGATGGCGGGGCCAGCGTTTCGGGCGATGCCCTTCTCGTCGGTCCCGATCTCGCCTTCATACTGCTCGAACTCCACGCCGCGTGACTTCAGCTCATCGACCGCTTTGTCGATGTCGTCGACGGGGAAGTTGAGGACGGTGAAGGTCGCCGGCTCGTGGGTGGGCTTGGGATAGACAAGCACCTTGCCACTATCGGCGATGGCCAATTGGAGCAGGCCCATATCGGGCAGCTCGGTGACCTCGAGCCCGAGCGTCTTACCGTAGAACTCCTTGGCCTTCGCAGTGTCGTCGACTGCAAAACCGCTGAACGCGTGCTGTCCCAAATTCATGTGTGCCTCCCTGCTCGTTCGTCCTGTCTTCTATGCGCTTGTTCGCACTCTCTTAAGACCGTCCGAGCACCACGAACTCATCGGTGGGGCGAACCAGCAGTCAGGTTCGCTAGCTTGTCTTTGAGCCTGCCTATTCCCTCATGCTCGCTCAGACGGGCGCAATCCCAAGTAATGCCAGGACCGCTTAACCCGAGCACCGGGTTAAGAAACCGTTCCCGGGCGCGATTCCATGAATCAGCCTTGAGCCGTCCCAAGCTAAATTACCGGATTCGATGACGTTCTCAAAGAGCAGGCCTTGCGTGCAGTGTCCTTCCTCGACCCAAACAGCCTCGTCGGAGTGAGCTTTCGAAGCTATCCCAACACTTTGACGAATGCCTTAGTCTCGCCGAGGCCTCAATTAAGTGCCTCACACGCTAACTCTCGGGTAGCCGCTTTGGAATGACGAAGTCGGTCAGCTCGGCGGCCGCTGGTTCAAGCTCCTTCCAATCGCTGATCTGGGCCTCGAGCACCGCAAGTGCCGCGGTTGAAAACTTCTTGCGGATCGACTGGAGTTGTCCACTTTCGCAAGCGAGCGTCACCACGAGTTCCTGCATCGCAGGGTTATGGCCGATCAACAGGACCGACGATACCTCGGGAGGGATGCTGCGGAGTCGCGACATCAGCTCTTCTTTCCCGGCCCGGTAGAGACTTGGTTCGATCTCGACCGCAGTCCGATTGGGGAAGGCCGGAGCGGCGATCTCCCATGTCTGGCGTGCACGCAAGGCCGACGAGCACAGAACAATCGACGGTTCGAACCTCTTGTCTTTCATATACGCGGCGATTTCCTTCGCCGCCTTCCGGCCGCGGGGTGCCAGTGGTCGGTCATGATCCGCGGCGTGGGGATCGTCCCAACTCGACTTCGCATGCCGTAACAGGAACAGTCGCTTCACTACCACATGTCTCCATTGGGGTGTGCCATTCCTTCTCCTCCTCACGGACATTAGCGCAGGACGCGTCCAGGGCTGCGAGAGACGCAAAGGAAGGGAAAACGTGGCGAGAAACGTGAGCTAAAGGTCCATAGGGTTCGATCTACGTCTCGGTGGCTCTCGATCTCCGCGCGCGAAGGCAGAGAGTTGATGGTAGGAGCCGATGATCGAACGCTTGAGCAGGCTCTAAACGGACTCGACCGTGTTTGTGTGGACACCGGCTCGGATCCATTCATCGGCTGAGTGGTCGATTACTTCGTGAATCGTGCCCGCGTCCCCGATGCCAAGTTATGGAACTCCGGCCCAAAACATTTCCCAGGGCCCGATTTGATTGCGGTTGGCGACGACCTCGCGCCCGCCGCCGCCCTCGGCGCAGACGTACTGGTCGTTAAAGGCCATCAAGGCGACGTGGTCGTCGGGCAACCAAATCCAAGTGAACTGTTCCCAAGGTCCTATGTCGACGCGGTTGGCGACGAGCTCACGGCCACCCCCGCTCTCGGCACAGAGATAGAAGCCCCTGAAGACCCTCAAGGCGACGCGTTCATTGGACAGTCGCATGAAGGTGAACGTCTCCCAGGGCCCCAGTTGGTTGCGGTTGGCCACGACTTCCCGGCCACCTCCGCCCTCGGCGCAGACATACTGGAGGTTCTGTGCCTGGAGCGCCACCGCCTTCATCTTTCGACTCCTTCGTATCTCAGAATCGAATAGTCGTCTCATCGCCGTGCATACAGGGCCAACTGCAGCCGTATCCTACATCGAGCAACCCAAGAGCTCGACGTGGTCTCCAAATTTTAACTATAGTTTATGGAATCACTAGTGAGCAATTAGTGCGATTCCCCAAGTAGGTGATCGCGGTCATGCGCAAGTACCACAATACTGAGCTGGACCGCCCGAGGCTCTCTTGTACACGAGGCGTCATAGTACTAATCCTGTCCTCCGGGAATCCGTCCAGTGGTCGCAGGGGGTGGACTTCCTCGCCTTGTCTCTGATGTCGTCGATGAGACGATGCAATCAGTCTGCGGAAAGGAGGCTCACCATGGCCAAGCTGATCTACTCGGCGATCACGTCGCTCGACGGCTACGTAGCGGACGAGGACGGCACCTTCGACTGGGCTGCGCCGGACGAAGAGGTGCATACCTTCGTCAACGACCTCGAGCGGTCGGTCGGCACCTATCTCTTCGGGCGCCGGATGTATGAGGTAATGGTCTACTGGGAGACCGCGCACGCTCTCGTCGACCAGCCGCCCTTCATGCAGGACTTCGCGGAGATATGGCAGGCGACCGACAAGGTCGTGTACTCGAAGACGCTGAAGACGGTATCCACCACCAAGACGAGGATCGAGCGAGCCTTCGATCCTCAAGTGATTCGGCAGATGAAGGCGTCAGAGGGACGTGATATCAGCGTCGGCGGTGGTGACCTCGCGGCCCAGGCGCTGAAGGCCGGATTGATCGACGAGTGCCACCTGTTCATCACGCCCATCGTGGTGGGAGGCGGCAAACCGTCTCTCCCCACCAATGTCCGTGTGAAGCTCGAACTGCTGGACGAACGCCGTTTCGGCAACGGCGTGGTTCATCTCCACTACCGCACCAGAACGTGAGGAGACTGCAACGCTGCCCTGACGTCTAGTTGTGTTGTATCCGACGCTGTGACGTGACGAAACTTCCTCTGACGTCTCCCCGGTCCTCAATAATCGCCTAGCTCGCTGGTTGGGTCGGGGATCGAGCTACCGAAGTTCCATCGGGCCTGAGGGCCATGTGATCGCCCTCGCCATGGGGCTCGACGTCGCAGGGTAGCCGAGCCGTTCCGCTGGGCCGTTCGACAGGTGGTGGCGGTCACATCGGTAGACGGACCAAGGCCACTCATGTTGGCGAGCGGCTACCTTTGGCCCCATCCAAACTGTCGGAGTGGGCCATTATACCGTTGACAAAAATGAGCGCTGCGCCGGGGTAGTGAATACTCAACCGGAGAACGTCCGGGATACAAACGCCTCGCACCCGATGAGCCTTATCCCGGCTCTTGCTTTCGAATCACGAGTCGCTCGCTGCTGCACGAGGAAATCGGCATGAGCCGCGGCACTCCGCCGGTAGCGCCTTCGCCGAGCACGATCCGTTCCCCATCCTCGAACTCCCAGTTTCCACCCGCTTGCTCTGGCACGTCGACCGAGCCGAGGCCCGCTTCGCTAAAGGTGCCGTCCGGCCGCAACTCGAACGCCGTGCGACCGCGAGAGGGCGGCAGCTCGTGCTCCGCAGGGCGGAACACCATCTCCTCTTCGGTGTCCTCCTCATGGGCATGGACCCAACGCCGGTGCAAGACCTCTCGTTTGACCTTCGTCATCTAAGGCATCCGCGCCTAGAGGCCGGCCAGCTTCTTGCGCGGCCCCGCCAGAGTGGCGTTCATCCGCGTCACCTGTCCGGGGGTGAACATGAACATCGCCGCGTCATCCACGTAGTCCATGTAGTTCATGAACATGTCCCCGTTCGGCCCGTTGTCGCAGGTGATGTGGGGGAAGGCTGGCTTCCCATAGTTGGGACCCTTGGCGTTGGGGGTGTCTGGGCATCGATCCCCGCCGCTGCAATCAGGCGTGTCGCCCCAGATATGGCGGAGATTGAGCCAGTGCCCAACCTCATGCGTTGCGGTACGCCCTCGGTTAAAGGGTGCTTGGACGGTTCCCTTTGTGCCAAAGGCGGTGTAGAGGATCACCACGCCATCCTTACGGGCCGGCCCGCCTGGGAATTGGGCGTAGCCCAACAGACCGCCGGCGAGGTTGCACACCCAGATGTTCAGGTACCTGTCCGACGGCCAAGGGGGAGCTCCGCCACCCGACTTCGTCTTTACTGAGTCGCCAGTGCCGAAGGAGTCCCGCGCAGTCCTGGTTCGGTTTATACCGTCTGTCGAGCTGCCATCGGGATCGCGACTCGCCAGAACAAATTCAATCTTGGCTTCACCAACCAGCCCTTTCCAAGCATCGGGAACCTTACTGCTGTCGGCATTGCTGGCCCGGAAGTCGCCATTCAGAACCTCGATCTGGCTCTTGATCTGCTCTTTGGCGATGTTCTCGCGATCGCGCTTGTACACGACGTGAACGACTGTAGGGATCGTGATCAATTTCTGAGTTACCCGCTGAGCTTCTCCCGAGGCGATCGCCCGGGAGGTGAACTGCTCCGCACGGTCCTGATTCCGCCTGAAGGAGGGCTGCGTCTCCAGTAGCCGCTCATATGTCTGCATTGCTCCACACTGCCGTCTCCGCCGGCTCATCGCCTCACCTCCTAGTCAGGTCGTTCAAGGGCAGCCTATCCGCCAGGCGTACGACGCGTCTGTATTCGAAGCGAAACGGGTTCGCTGCATCAGCGCCTTCGGCCCGCTTCACCTCCCCGATTGTTACCTTCCGGGGTGGCTAAGGGATTGCACTCGCCGAACGTGGCCTCCTTGGCGGCAGGCCCGTGGGGCCGCGGAGAGCATGCCTGGTTCGTGACCGCACACGATGCTGTTGGCTATCGACCCCAACCGACATCCCGGGGTGTCGTCAGCCCGCGACTCTCGGGATCGCTGAGGGGATGGAGCTTCGACAGACATACGACGCCGACAGGTGCCCTCAGCTGCCCCCTTGACGATGTCCCGCCGATGACTTCTTCCCGGAGATGGAAGCCCCCCGGTAAGGGAGGCGCCCCGACCTCCGCGGTCAGCGCGTGGTGGATATCGGCGAAGCGATCGCGTCGGCGGAGGCCACCGCTCCATCGATGTAGGTGATGGTGTTCGTGGGTAGCGCTGGAATGCGCGTTCCCGGGAGCACGATTCCCACCAGGTTCAACGGATCCGAGGCCGAGATCTGAACCATCTCGCCGGAGCGCTTTTCCCTTCGCACCGAGCGAAGGACATCGACGGAATCAGGATGCGCGTACTGCTCTCCGGCAACGCCGGAGACAAACCGGCCACCCCGGATCGTTCCCCGAGCTTCCATGCGCCGCAGCGCCCACAGCACCTCGCGCCACGGAACCCCGAGCGGCTCACGCGCAAGGAGATCGCGAAAGACAACGCCCCATCGTGCAAGCAGTTGCTCGGCCACTGCTTCTGCGAGTTCGTCGGGATCTTCCGTCGCGATCGCCCCCTGAAGCAGTGACCATCGGCCGGCCGATCGCGCGGACAGAGCAACCCGCCCGCGCCGCAGTCTTCGCCCTTTCGAGGCCCTGGCGAGGTTCCGCCGAAAGAGAAGAGAGCGGACCGTGCCGAAACCATCTGCTGTGACGAGGCCCCGCGCGACCGCATCCCACAGCGCTTCCTCGACTTCCGTCGGCAGTCGGCGCGTGATTGTTATGAGATCGGACTGGAAGAGCGCGCCGTGCTCGCGCAATGCCTCGAGCAGGTCGCGTGTACGTCCGGGTCCCGGTGCAGAAGGCATCCGATTTCCGCGTGCCGCCTGCAGTAGCCACGGAAGGTCGTCGCGGATGGTCAACGTGATCGGGGTCGCCCTGGACGGCGTCATGCCGCTTCTCCGAGGCGCTTCATCCACCTCGCCGTTACGCAGCGAGAGTCGCCCCCACGTGACGTCACCGGATATGCAGAGATCATCAAGCCACTCGCTGCGATAGCCCTCGACACGCGCGTCGAGCACGGCCTCCTCCCAAACACCCGCGGCCACTTCGAATCCCTGGAGTTGCTCGACGACGGCGAGCACACCCAGTCGACCCTCTCTCTTCGTTCCCGGGGCAGCATGCTGCCAACGCAGCAGGAAGCGGATGAAGTCCTGGGCAGTAACGGGCTCGATCTCGCGCCGCAGGCGCTGCTGTGTGTAGATGTGGATCCGAGCGAGGAGCCGACGAGCACAGAACTCCTCGGGACCATCGGGTGCGGTGAAGTGACCGCGGAATGCGAAGCCTTCGGTCTCGAGGCGGGTGAGAGCGTTCGCCACATCGAACTTCGGGAGCCCCGTCGCCTCCGCCAGATCGGGGACCATGGAAGGGCCACGGTTCTCGAGGTGCCCGCGCAGCATCTCCGCTGCCGAAGCGTCCCGATCGGTTGTCGCCGCCACGACCGGCGAGCGATGGTCGGGCGTGACGGCTACGCCGGGAAACAACCGCTCCAGGTCGCCTCGGCGTTCAACCGGAGACCAGAGCAGACCGCCCGGTAGATGCACGGTAACGGCGCGGCCCTCCTCGACGAGTTCGTCGAACCACGAACGCCAGTCCTCCTGCGGAGGAAGCCCCACCACAGTCATCAACAGATCGTGGAGCTCGTCTGCATCGCGCGGAGCGGGCCGAACCTCCTCTCGCACGCGCTCGATCGCCTGGGGGTCAAGGGTCCCGAGGTCGCGCGCCTCGACCGGCAGGCCGCGCCGGAGCTGCACGGCTCGACTGCGGCGCTCTTCGAGCGGGGCGTCGTCCAGGAAGGTAAAGGGCCGTCCGTTTAGGATCTCGTGACCCAGCACAGACGGCTCGGTTGTGTCGCGCACGACCACCCGAACTTCGCCGGACTCGATCTTCGCAACAAGCTCCCTGAGTCCGTCGATGTCCATCGCCTCGTGGAGGCAGTCGTCGAGGGCTTGGCGAACCAGCGGATGGTCCGGGATCTCAAGAGGACCCGGCGCGACATTCTCTTGACAGGCGGCCAGCGTTGGGAACACCGCCGCCATCAGATCGTCGGCCTCCATGCGCTGAATCGCGGGAGGGTTCTTGCGGCCTCCGCGCATCCGGAGCACGGCGAGCGCCAGGTTGAGCGTCCACCGCCAGCGCGCCGCGAACAGCGGCGAAGTCAGTACGGCCTGCCGTACGACGCTCTCCACCGTCTTGGAGGAGAGGAACTTGGGCACGCGCTCAAGTGGGAAGCTGTGCTGCGGCCCGAGAGACAACAGGATCGCGTCGTCGCTCGCGGCAGCCTGGAGCTCGAAGTCGAATGTGACACAGAAGCGCTTGCGCAGCGCGAGCCCAAGCGCCCGGTTCAAGCGGGCACCGAACGGGGTGTGCCCCACGAGTTGCGTTCCCCCGCTCTCGTCGAAGAACCTTTCGAGCACAATCGTTTCTCTAGTGGGGATCGTCCCGAGCGCGGCGAGACCAGCGACCAAGTAGCGCACGATCATTTCGGCGGCACTCGAGTCAATCCCGCACTCTTCCTCCAGCCAGCGGCGGGCGGCCTCCGGTTGTTCGGCGGCGAGCCTCTTCTCCACCGCTGCTCTGAGGTGGGAAACCTCCTCGGACAGTTCGTCCGTGCGTCCGGGCGCCTCTCCGAGCCAGAACGGCACCGACGGGGGTGCCCCTCGAGCGTCAACCACTCGGACCGTTCCGGGCTCGACCCGCCGGATCCGCCACGAAGTCGTTCCGAGCAAGAAGACGTCACCCGCCATGCTCTCGATCGCCCAGTCCTCGTTGACAGTTCCCACGAGCATCTCATCGGGCTCGGCCACCACCCGGTAGTCGCCCAGCTCGGGGATGGCCCCGCCCGAGGTCAGCGCCGCAAGGCGGGCCCCGCGACGGCCCCGGAGGCGTCCTTGTACCCGGTCACGATGGAGGTAGGCGCCGCGGCGCCCCCGGCCGGTGCGGATTCCCTCGGATACCAGGTCTAGGGCCTCGTCAAAGCCATTTCGCGATAGACCTGAGAAGGGCGCTGCCCGCTTGGCGAGCTCGAACAGCCCGTCTTCGGCCCAGTCCTGGGCGGCGCACTCGGCAACTATCTGCTGAGCGAGGATGTCGAGCGGCGCAACCGGAGGATGGATAGCGTCGAGCCGTCCTGACCGCATGCCGCGGAAAAGCGCCGCACACTCGACCAGCTCGTCGCGCGTTGTCGGAAACAGCCTTCCGCTGGGAGTCCCGCTGCGGGTATGGTTGGAGCGGCCGACGCGCTGAAGAAACGTGGCAAAGCTGCGCGGCGAACCGATTTGACACACAAGTTCCACCGGCCCGATGTCGATTCCGAGCTCGAGTGAGGCCGTCGCAACGAGCGCCTTGAGATCGCCGGAGCGCAAGCGGGACTCTATTCGCTGCCGCCGATCTTTTGACAGGCTTCCATGATGAGCGGCGACTTGGTCGTCGCCGAGGCGCTCGCCGAGCTGATGAGCCACCCGCTCTGCCATCCGGCGCGTGTTTACGAAGACGAGGGTTGTACGATGTTCTTTCACGTGTTCGGCGATGAGGTCGAGGATTTCGGCCATCTGTTCGGCCGTCGCGACCGCACCCAGCTCGTCGTCCGGAAGCTCGAGCGCGAGGTCGAGGTTGCGCTGGTGCCCGATGTCGACGACCGCGCAGCGGGGCGAGCCGTCCGGGTTCGAGCGGTCCCGTCCCGCTCCGACCAGGAGCCGGGCGACGGACTGGATCGGGCGCTGGGTCGCCGACAGACCGATTCGCTGTGGCGGGGTCACTGTGACACAGGCCAGCCGCTCGAGCGTCAACGCGAGGTGCGACCCTCGCTTGTTGCCGGCTACCGCATGGATCTCGTCGACGATCACGGTTCCGACGTCGCCGAGCATCGCCCTACTCCGCTCCGCCGTCAAAAGGAGATACAGGGATTCCGGCGTGGTGATTAGGAAGTTGGGCGGCCGCCTGAGCATTGCGGCGCGCTCCGAAGCGGCAGTATCGCCGGTCCGCACGGCGACCCGGACCGTGGGCGCTCCAAGCCCCAGCTCGCCGGCGACCTCACCAATCTCCCGCAGCGGCCCCTCGAGGTTCTGGTGGATGTCCACCGCCAGGGCCTTTAACGGCGAGACATACACGACCTGCGGCCCGCTCTCAATCTCAATGCCCGCCTCATGAGCCCGATACATCCGATCGATGCAAACGAGAAAGGCGGCGAGCGTCTTACCGGATCCGGTCGGCGCGGCGATGAGCGTATGGTTTCCGTCGGCGATCTCCGCCCATCCGCGGGCCTGCGGCTCGGTTGGCCCCTCTGGGAAACGGCGCTCGAACCACGTACGGACGGCCGGATGGAACCTCTCGATCATCGGTCCACTGTATCGCCGCTTTCAGACCAGCCAATAAATCGTTGCTCCTCATCCGGAGAGGTAACGCATGCTTGGGAATCGATCCCGAGCCAGGCCTCCCTTTCGGGACGCACGGACATTCCGGGCACAAAGATCCTGATGGGAGCAGCACCTAGTCTCTCCTGGGATCTGGCAGGGGTCAGGTCTGCAGCGCGTCGAGTGCCACAGTGAGCAATCCGCTAGAAAGACCGTTCGGGCACAACTAGACGGGTTGAGTGCTGCAATCAGCAGGTTTTTGGGAAATTGGCGCTCGCTGCGCACCGACTAAGACGCCGACGACTCGGGGAAGCGAGGTCCTCTTAGTACTGATCCCGCCCGGCGATTAGTTCTCCCTCTTCACCGAGTCATGAGTGTGTTCGTTCCCACGCTCTAAGGAGAATGTCATGTCCGCAACATCCCCCTACAACGTGATCGGGTCGGGGTTGCTCCAGCCGAGTCCGAAAGGAACTGTGGCCTTCGAGGGAGAGCCGTACGGATCCAAGGTCTCGATGTACTTGATCGAGTACCGCGAGGTGGGTGACGGCCCCGATTCGGGTACCCACTATGAGCACGATTTCGACGCCCTCCGCGCGGCATCGACCCGCATCGTCATCGCCGCCGGAGCTGAATCCGAGGGCGGAATGGCGAACCGCGTCGCGGTGGCCGTGGCCGAAGGGCTCGGGACAACACCCGTCACGTTTCCCAGCGATCACGGCGGATTCCTCGGCGGTGAATACGGCCAGACTGGCGATCCCGACGGCTTCGCCAGCGCCCTGCGGGAGGTCCTCACAGCCAAAGGCCTGAGGCAGGTCGAAGGATCCTGGTGGAAGTCAAGAGTCGGTCACCTTACTATCCCATATGGCTCCGAATCAGCCAGTTTCTTGTCACGACCCGAGAGAGACAGTCAGCATAAGCGTCGGTTTTCCAGCGCAAGTGGTGTCTCACGCGATGGTGTTTAAGGATGGCCGCCGGACAGCGAAGGAGTCAGTGTAATGGAATGGAAGCTCGAAGTTGTGACCATCCCCGTTTCGGATCTAGACCGCGCTAAGGATTTTTACGCTGAGAAGGTTGGCTTCAATGTCGACATCGACCACACAGCTAATGACTTCCGCTTCCTCCAGCTGACTCCTCATGGATCCGGCTGCTCGATCCATTTGCGGAGGGCAAGCGCAGAGAGGCCGGCGGGGCCCATCCGGGACTTGTTTCTCGTGGTAGCCGACGTACGTGCATCGCGCGATTATCTCGTCGAGCAAGGTGTGGATGTCAGTGAAGTCCAGGTGTTCGACTCGGGAAAATATCGACTCGCGCGTCCGGGAGAGTCCCTCGACATGGTCGGGTGTGCCTTCTTCAGCGATCCGGACGGAAACGATTGGTGCGTTCAACAGATCCCTTCCCGGGTTACTGAGTAGTGCGGTAACCCCTTCCACTTCGTCGGGC
>JALZIQ010000084.1 GCA_030860205.1 Actinomycetota bacterium
CGCCCCAGGCTCCGGCCGAGCAACCGGCCGCCGCCCAGGCTCCGGCTGAGGCCCCGCCGCCCCAGGCTCCGGCCGAGCAACCGGCCGCCGCCCAGGCTCCGGCCGAGGCCCCGCCGCCCCAGGCTCCGGCCGAGCAACCGACCGCCGCCCAGGCCTCCGCTCCGCAACCCGCCGGCGGTGGGACCGTTACGGAGGCTCCGCCGCGCGCCGAGACCCTCGGGGTCAGCCACGGCACCCCATCCGGCAACCGTCTGCGGCCCGAGGACGCGGTTGCAAGCGACGCCCAGTTCGAGGCGCAGGAGGCGGTCTACAGGCGCCGCAAGCTGATCGACGACCTCGTCTCCTCCGGTGTTCCCGCAGTCAGCGCGACCGAGACCGAACGACGCGGGTCGGGGTTCCTTGCCCTCCTGTACCTCATCATTCCCTTGATCGCCGTCGTGCTGCTGCTGGGTGGAGACACCGGCTCCTCCGGCGAGGAGGCGCCGGCTCCGGAAGGCGGCGGCCCCGCTCCCTCCGGCGACGTTCAGGTCGTGGCCGAGAACCTGGCCTTCGACACCGACACGCTCGAGCTGGCCGCCGACCAACAGCAGACGATCGGCTTCGGCAACCGGGACACCGAGCCCCACAACATCGCCATCTACGAGGACGCCGACGCCGGGACCGCCCAGGAAGGGGCGCTGTTCGACGGGGAGGATATCGAGGGAGGTGCGAGCGTTACCTACGAGGTCGACCCGATCGACCCTGGTAAGTACTACTTCCAGTGCGACATCCACCCCAGCATGAAGGGCGATGTCGTCGCCGAGCCGGGGGGAGGAGGGAATGGCGGAGGAGGGAATGGCGCAGGAGGGAGTGGTGGGGGAGGAGGGAACAACGGAGGGAATGACGGCGGCCGGAGGGAATGACGGAGGAGGGCAAGACGACGGACCGGGATAGCGGCGGATTCGACTCCGGGGGCGGGCCACAGGGGCGGCAGAGGGTATTAGACTGTCCCGGCAGCTAGTGAAAACTTTCACAAGGCTCCCGACTTCGCCGAAAACGTCCCGGCGAGAAGAGAGGTAGGCCCTTGTCGACCGAGGTCGACGTCGCAATCGTGGGAGGGGGGCCCTCAGGGGCGGCCGCTGCACACCTCCTGGCATCCCGAGGCCATTCGGTCATCGTGTGCGAGAAGAAATCGTTCCCGCGGGAAAAGACATGTGGGGATGGGCTCACCCCCCGCGCCGTCAAGATGCTCGAGGTCATGGGCTTGGGTCCGGCCCTCGACACCTGGGAGAAGGTCAAGGGGCTGCGCGTACACGCCTCGGGCCGGACACTCGCTCTCGAATGGCCGGAGCTCGACGACTTCCCCGGGTTCGGCCTGGTGAAGCCGCGCCGCGATCTCGATCAGATCGTGCTCGACAACGCCGAGGCGGCCGGCGCCAAGGTGCTCTACGAGACCCAGGTGGTCGAACCGCTGTGGGAGGACGGCGTGGTCCAGGGCCTTGTGGCGAAGCGAGACGGCGACACCGAGACCATCCGCTCGAAGTGGGTCGTATGCGCCGAGGGCGCTGCGACCAAGTTCAGCCGCCTGCTCGGACGGGAGCGCAACCTCGGTTACCCGATGGGACTCGCGATCCGGCAGTACTTCCGCTCGCCCATGGAACACTCCGGCTGGTTCGAGGCTTATCTCGAAGTCCGTTCCGGCCCTCAGGCGCTGCCGGGCTACGGATGGGTCTTCCCGGTCGGGGACGGAACCGTGAATGCCGGCGTCGGCCTGCTCTCGTCCTACGGGGGCTGGCGCTCGGTGAACCTCCATAATCTCCAAACGAACTTCATATCGATCCTTCCGCCCGAGTGGGAGGTCAACCTCGACAGCGTCTGCTCGAGGCCGCGCGCCGGCCGGTTGTTCATGGGCGCCAGCGTGTGGCCACCCCACGGTCCCGGCTTTGTGCTCACCGGCGATGCCGCGGGAATGATCAATCCATGCAACGGGGAGGGCATCGCTTACGGCTACGAAACCGGCCGCATCGCCGCCCGCCACCTGGACGATGCCATACGAGGGGGCTCATCGCCCTCGTTGGACGCCTACACACGCGAGCTCGAAGAGGTCTATGGGCCCTACTATCGCCTCGGAAGAAAGTTTGTCGCCATGATCGGCCACCCGGTGTTGATGGAGAAGTTCGTATCCATGGCGATGCACTCGAAGCCGGTGATGAGCTTCGCATTGACTATGTTGGGAAACCTGGAGGACAAACGTGCTCACGGCGCCGGGCAGAGAGGAATGAAGTTCATGAAGAAGCTTGCGGAGCTTAAGCCGTGACGTTGTCGGCGTACCTCCCCATCCTGCTGCTGATCATTATCTCGACCATATTTGCGGTTGCATCTATTTTCGTCTCGTCCAAGTTGGCGCCGACCCGGTGGACCCTCGCCAAGCGGCTCCCGTACGAGTGCGGCATCGTCCCCGAGGAGAGCGATGAGCGCGAGCGGTTCCCCGTCAAGTTCTATCTCGTGGCGATGCTTTTCATCATCTTCGACATCGAGACTGTGTTTCTCTACCCGTGGGCGGTGGCGTACCAGGAGCTCGCCGTCTTCGGGCTGATCGAGATGGTCGTGTTCATCGTGATCCTGCTTGCGGCTTACGTATATGTGTGGAGGAGAGGAGGGCTCGAGTGGGCGGAGTAAGCGACACCCTTGGAGCCAACTTCATGACCACCAAGTTGGACAAGCTCGTCAACTGGGCGCGCCGGTCTTCGCTGTGGCCGATGACGTTCGGGCTTGCCTGCTGCGCGATCGAGATGATCGGCACGACCATGCCGCGGCACGACCTCGCCCGGTTCGGCATGGAGGCCTTCCGGGCATCCCCGCGCCAGTCCGATCTGATGATTGTCGCCGGGCGCGTGTCGCAGAAGATGGCGCCCGTTCTCCGTCAGGTCTACGACCAGATGACTGAGCCCAAGTGGGTCATCTCGATGGGCGTGTGCGCTTCTTCCGGCGGGATGTTCAACAACTACGCGCTGATTCAGGGAGTTGATCAGATAGTGCCCGTTGACGTCTATGTGCCGGGGTGCCCTCCCCGCCCCGAGATGCTCATCGACGGGATAATGCTGCTGCACGATCGGATCATCAAAGGCGATTACGAGTCGATGCGGGTTGCCGCCGAGTGAGCAGATCGGCGGGCGGGCTGGACACAACCGACGAGCAGATATGGGTCGAACCCGGTGAGTGGTCCGCCCGTGCCCGCGGCCTGAAAGAAGAGGGCTGGTCGCTGACGGATCTGGCGGGGCTCGACACGATCGGGCTCCCAGGTCGGGGCGCTTTCGAGGTGGTGG
Organism: Actinomycetota bacterium; assembly: GCA_030860205.1. GTDB lineage: Bacteria > Actinomycetota > CADDZG01 > CADDZG01 > WHSQ01 > JACDDL01. The sequence continues at coordinate 3,306 of JALZIQ010000084.1, forward strand.
CGCAGCTTCTTCACCCGGAGCTGAAACGACGCCTCATGGTCCACGTTCCGGCCCCGGGCGAGCCCCCGACAGTGCCCTCGGTAGCGGACGTCTGGCCGGTCGCCGACTTTCCGGAACGAGAGTCCTACGACATGTTCGGAATACGTTTCGAGGGACACCCAAATCTCACTCGCATCCTGATGCCGGATGAATGGGAGGGTTACCCCCTTCGCAAGTCTTACGGCGTCGGCAAGGTGGCCATCGAGTTCATTCCCCAGCCTATGATGCAGATTCAGAGCACAGGCCAGTCACCGAAGCCGCGGGAATCGGACACCGACGTCGACCGGCTGGGCCAGCCCGAGGACGGAATAGGGGATCACGAGGCGGCCATGCGGCGAGCCCCGTTTGCCCGCGCCGCCCAGGGCGAGGCAGGGGAAAGTGCGGCCTCCGCTCCCGAGCTGACGCCGGCACCGAAAGGGGAGGCTCGCCCGTGAGCGTTGCGGAATCGGTCATTCGGACGATCGAGGACAAGGGCGCAGGCGCCTTCGTCGAGTCCTATGACCCCGCCGAAGAGAACATGACCATCAACATGGGCCCGGTTCATCCGTCGACGCATGGGGTCCTCCGACTCGTGCTCGAGCTGTCGGGCGAGACCGTGCTCGACTGCAGACCGGTGATCGGCTATCTCCATACCGGGATCGAAAAGGAGTGCGAGGACCAGACTTGGCGCGGCGCGGTGACTGCGGTTACCCGCATGGATTACCTGGCCCCGTTCTCCAACGAGCAGGCGTACTCGCTCGCCGTCGAGAAATTGCTGGACCTCGAGGTGCCCCCCAGGGGCAAGTACGTCCGAACCCTGTTGGCCGAGTTGGGACGGTTGTCGTCCCACCTCGTGTGGTTCGGAACGTCGGGGCTCGACATGGGCGCGATGTCGGCCATGTTCTACGGTTTTCGTGAACGCGAGCTTTTCCTCGACTTCTACGAGATGGTCACCGGGCTCCGCATGAATCACGGCTTCATCATCCCGGGCGGTGTATGGCAGGACCTGCCCGAGGGCTGGGAAGCAGTGTGCGACAACATCGTGTCCATCATGCCCGGGAGGATCGACGACTACGAGTCCCTTCTCACCGAGAATCCAATATGGCTCGAGCGGACCAAGGGCGTGGGCATCATGAGCATCGAGGACGCGGTGAGATTCGGCGCGACCGGCCCGATCGGCCGAGCGGCCGGATTGGACTGGGATCTGCGGCGGGACATGCCCTACGAAGCCTATGGAGGGCTGTCGTTCGAGGTGCCTGTGGCCTCCGAAGGGGATGTCTACGCGCGCTATCAGGTGCGGATGGCCGAGATGCGGGAATCGGTCAAGCTCGTCCGCCAGGTGATGGAGAAGATGCCAGAAGGCGACTACAAGAACATGGACCCGAAGATCATGCCTCCATCCCGTTCCGAGCTGAACCGTTCCATGGAGGCTGTTATTCACCATTTCAAACTCGTTACCCAGGGCTACACCGTGCCTGCAGGTGATGCGTACGCGGCGGTCGAATCGCCGCGCGGCGAGCTCGGCGCCTACCTCGTCTCCGACGGCGGCACGAATCCGTACCGATGCCACATCCGTGATCCTTCTTTCATCAACCTGCAATCGCTTGCGTCGATGGCCAAAGGTGGACTTGTTGCGGATCTGATCGCAGTGATTGCCTCTGTGGATCCGGTCATGGGTGGGGTCGACCGGTGACCACACCCGCACCGAACCCGTATGAACAGAATCGAGTACAGCGCGAGCAACAAGGGCGCGCCCCCCGGGACGAGACAGAGCGGGTCTTCGACGACGAACTGCGGGCAAAGGCGGCTGAGATCATCGCCAAGTACCCGAATCCACGCTCGGCCGTGCTGCCGCTGCTCTTTCTCGCGCAATCGGTCGATGGCTACGTAACCGAAGCGGGAATGAGGGAGGTTGCCGAGATTCTGGGACAGACCCCCGCGTCGGTCTTGGCGGCCGGCAGCTTCTACTCGATGATCAAAAAGATTCCCCAGGGCGACTATCTCATCTCGGTCTGCAGAAACATCTCGTGTGCGCATATGGGTGGAAGGAAGCTGGTGGCTGTCGCCGAAGAGCGGCTGGGCGTTGCCGACGGCGAGACCACGGGCGACGGCAAGTTCACCCTCGAGACCGCGGAATGTCTGGCGACCTGTGACGGAGCGCCGACTATGCAGATCAACTACGAGGACTTCTACAACGTCACGCCGGAAACTCTGATCGAGGCCGTCGACCGGCTCGATCGCGGCCAAGAGGTCAAGAGCAAACGCGGCGAACCGGTGAGAACGGCCAAAGAGATCGCCTACGAAACGGCCGTAGTGGGCATCTACAAGAAGATGGGCGACGACATGCAGACCCGCACGACCGGAGGAGAGGTGCTGCCGCCGGACATGGCGCCCGGTTTCCGCCCGCGTGAGCCCGGCACGCTGGAGGGCGGAGGCGCGGGGGAAGGGCGCCTATCAGATGGCTGAGGAAACTCTCATCGTCAAGCGGCGCATCCACGAGTACCCGGACGACTCCTGGACGATCGAGCGCGCCCTCGACGACGGCGCTTACGAGGGCGCCAAGAAAGCGATCACGACGATGCAGCCCGACGAGGTCGTCGATCTCGTCAAGGCATCCGGATTGCGCGGGCGCGGCGGCGCCGGCTTTCCCACCGGGGTCAAGTGGAGCTTCGCCCCCAAAGACGTCTTTCCGAAGTTCATCGTCGTCAACCACGACGAGGGGGAACCCGGAACGTTCAAGGATCGAGAGCTCGGGGAGAACGACCCGCACCAGCTCATCGAAGGGATCACCATCGCTGCCTGGGCGGTCGGCGCGGCCAGGGCATTCATCTATTGTCGCGGCGAGTTCGCGCTGGGATCTCGCCGGCTCGACAAAGCCATCTCCGACGCGTACGAAAGGTCGCTCCTCGGCGAGAGGATCTACGGGTCGGATTTCGATCTCGAGATCGTTCTGCATCGGGGCGCCGGTGCCTACATTTGCGGCGAGGAGTCGGCACTCCTCGACTCGCTGGAGGGATTTCGGGGGCAGCCGCGCCTGCGTCCTCCGTTTCCCGCGGTCAAAGGGCTCTACGGTCAACCAACCATCGTCAACAACACGGAGACGCTCGGCAATCTGCCCGACATCGTCCTGAAGGGCGCCGATTGGTTCAGGCAATGGGGGACGGAGAAATCGCCCGGCACCAAAGTGCTTTCGGTCTCAGGCCACGTCAACCGGCCCGCCAACTACGAGGTGCCGATGGGGACCTCTCTTGCCGACGTGCTCGAGCTTGCCGGCGGCATGCGCGACGGCCATACCTTGAAGGCGATCATCCCCGGGGGGGCCAGCGCCCCGCTCCTTACCTCAACCGACATAGCCATGGACTTCGAGTCGCTCAAGGACGCTGGATCGATGCTTGGATCGGGCGCGGTCGTGTTCATGGACGAAACCACCTGTATGGTCCGCAACGCTCTCGTAACAACCGAGTTCTTCGAGCACGAGTCGTGCGGCAAGTGCACTCCGTGCCGCGAGGGCACATGGTGGGGCGTCAAGGTGCTCGAGCGCATCGAAGAAGGTGACGGGCGCCGGGAGGACATGGACTTGCTGCTCGATATCTGTGACGGAATCGACGGACGAGCCTTCTGTCCGTTGGGGGATGCGGCCGCATGGGCGCTTCGCTCCAACGTGAAGCTGTTTCGCGAGGAGTTCGAAGAGCACGTGTCCCTCGGGCGCTGCCCGTTCGAGGCCGAGGAGAGGGTATTGGTCGGCGCCGGCCGGGGTGGCGGCGCAGGGGAAGCGGGCGTCATGCCCCAGCCTGCCGCCGGTGTTCCCTCGGATGCGGACACAGGGTCATGAGCGCAAACGGCGGCGCGAAGGTGACGATCAACGGGCAGACCGTCGAGGCCGAGCCCGGACGTCTGTTGATCGACGTCGCCGAGGAGATGGGGATCTTCATCCCCCGCTTCTGCTACCACCCCGGGATGAAATCAGTGGCCGTCTGCCGCATGTGCCTGGTCGCCGTGGAGGGGATGCCCAAGCTCGTGCCCGCTTGCGCGACGCCCGTGGCCGCCGACATGGAGGTCAACACTGTGGACGAGCAGGCCGTGGATGCCCAGAAGGGCATGCTCGAGTTCCTGCTCATCAACCATCCGCTCGACTGCCCCATCTGCGACCGCGGCGGCGAGTGCCCCCTCCAGGATCAGACCTACGCGCACGGGCCGGGCTCGAGCCGCTATGTCGAGCCCAAACGCACCTACGAGAAGGCCCTCGAGATCTCCGACCTGGTGGTGCTCGACCGCGAGCGCTGTGTGCTGTGCTGGCGCTGCGTCCGTTTCTCCGACGAGATCGCGGGCGACCAGTTCATCCAGCTAGTCGACCGCGGTCCCGGCACCCAGATCCTCACCTTCAACGACGAGCCGTTCGACAGCTACTTCTCGGGCAACACGATTCAGATCTGCCCCGTCGGGGCGCTCACGAGCAAGCCGTACCGTTTCGCATCGCGTCCCTGGGATCTGGTTTCCGCGCCGAGCATCTGCGCCTACTGCTCGGTCGGATGTCCGCTCACCAACGATGTGCGCGGCGGGCAGCTCGTCCGGACCCAAGCGCTTCCCAACGAGAACGTCAACGACTTCTGGACCTGCGACAAGGGGCGCTTCGGTTACCACTACGTCTCGTCCGAGGACCGGCTCGGGACGCCGCTGGTTCGTAATCAGAGGGAGGAGTTCGAACCGGTCAGCTGGGGGCAGGCCGTCGGCGCGGCGGCCGGGCCCCTCTCCCAGGGCCGGCGGGTCGGGGTCGTCGCGGGCGGCCATCTCACGACCGAGGATGCCTACGGCGTGGCGCGGCTTGGGAAGAGGACGATCGGCACACCCCACGTCGACTCGCGGCTCCAAGACGCCGGCGCGCCTTATGAGCTCGCGCTCGAGATAGGAGATGCCGCAGGGTCGACGGCCACCATCAACGACCTCGAGTCGGCGCGCACGGTCGTGTGGGTCGGGCCGGACCCGAAGGAAACTCTCCCGGTGCTCTACCTCAGGCTGAGGCAGGCGTGGGGAGACCACAACACGAAGCTCATCGTGATCTCGGCGCGCCGGATCTCGCTCGACGGGTTCGCGACGCACGTCGTTCGTTGCGATCCCGGCGGTGAAGCACTCGCCCTGCAGGGCCTTATGGACGGATCTGAGCTTCCGGCGGCGAGCGACGTCGGCGATCCTCTGGTCGTTTGTTGGGGCCCTAGCTCTCCGGGGCGTGACGAGACCGCCATATTCGCCGCGGTGATCAACCTCGTGAAGGCGAAGGGCGCCAAGCTTCTGATGTGCCCGCCGCACGCGGGATCCCAGGGGCTCATCGACATGGGTGTGCATCCGACGCTCGACGCCGGCTATAGCTCTGCACCCGCGCCGGGGCTCGATACGCGCGGGATCCTTCAGGCGGCCGCCGACGGCGAGTTGGACACGCTGCTGTTGGTGGGCGCCGACCCGATTGCGGATTTCCCCGACTCCGAGCTCGCAACCCGGGCGCTTGCCGGTGGGGTTTTCGTGGTGGCCGTCGAGATCCTTCCGACCGAGAGCCTGGCCTATGCCGATGTCGTGCTTCCGAGCGCGGCCTATGCGGAGCGCGAGGGAACCTTTACGAACCTCGAACGCCGACTGCAGAAGCTTCAACCGGTCCTGCCACCCCCGGGCTCTGCGATCGAGCCGTGGAAGATCTGCGCACGGCTTGCGGCCGCGCTGGGAGACAACTGGGGGCTGCCGGACTTCGACGACGTGTGGAGGGCGATCAACGCGGACGTCCCGTCGCATGCCGGCCTCCAGGCCGATCAGCTCCGGAACCAGCCCGTCACGCCGGCTCCCTACTACGAGTCGGGCTTCGAGGGCGAGACCTCGGGCGGCACGGTCGTTGCGGGCCCCGGAGGACAGTACCCCCACGGTCACCGAGGCGGGTCACCGTTTCAAACCGGCCAGAACTGGCCCCTGTCGTGGGAGCTGCGCGCATTCGAAGCCAAACAACGCCCCGGGCTCATACCGTCGATTCCCGCCCGGAACGGCCACGGGCCCCCGCATGGCCGCGTTACCTCTCCCCCCGCCTCTGCGGCCCGCGCGCCGGGGCGCTTCGCGCTGTACTCAGGTCGTCTCATCTACGACGAGGGCGCGATGGTGTCGCGTACAACTGCGCTCAGGGGCATCCAGAAGAAGCCGTTCGTCGAGATGCACCCGGAGGACGTCAAAGAGCTCGAGCTGTCGGACGGCGATTCCGTGCTGGTCGAGTCCGATGGCGGCGCAGCGGAGCTCAGGATAATCGTGTCGGATATCGCGAAAGGTGCGGTCTTCGTTCCCTATGACCAGGAGGGTCTGCGCGCCAACCGGTTGATACGCGGCGCCTCTCCGACGGTGGTGTTGCGCAAGCCATGAGTGCAATCCTCGATGGCATCGGCGTCGAGTTCATAGTTGCGCTCGTAAAGGCAATTGTCGTCTTTGCGGCGTTGTTGCTCACGACCATTTTGGTGGTGTGGTTCGAGCGCAAGGTCATAGCCGACATGCAATCGCGTGTGGGTCCCAGCCGCTGGGGGCCCTTTGGATTGATGCAGACTCTGGCCGACGGCATCAAGCTGTTCTTCAAAGAGGACTTCCGCCCCCAGGGCGCCGACAAATGGACCTATGCGCTCGCCCCCGTGCTCGCCATGGTGCCCGCGATTCTTGGGTTTGCAGTTGTGCCGGTGGGCGGTGTGCTGGGCTTTGGAGACACCAAGGTCGGCCTGGTCGGGAGCGACCTGAACGTGGGCATCCTCTACTTCCTTGCGATGGGGTCGCTCAACGTCTACGGGATCGTTCTCGCCGGTTGGGCTTCCGGGTCGAAGTACCCCCTGCTCGGAGGCATTCGGTCGACCGCTCAGCTCATCTCCTACGAGACCTCTTTGGGGCTGTCGCTCGTACCCATTGCTCTCGTGGCCGGCAGCCTCTCCACGGTCCAGATCGTGCAGGCGCAGGCCGGGACCGTCGGCGACGTCACGTTCTTCGACGGCATCCCCCTCCTGGAGCAGGTCAGCTCGCTCTTCCAGTTCATTCCCAATTGGTTCATCTGGTCCCAGTGGCCCGCGTTCGCGATTTTTTTCATCTCTGGGATCGCAGAGACGAACCGGGCCCCTTTCGACCTGCCCGAGGCGGAGAGTGAGCTCGTCGCCGGCTATCACACCGAGTATTCGGGCATTCGCTTTGCGCTGTTCTTCCTGGGCGAGTACGTGCACGTCGTGGTCATCGCCGCAATGGCGGTCACGCTTTTCTTCGGGGGGTGGGATGGACCGATCTTCCCGTTCCTGTCGTGGTTGTGGCCGATGATCTGGTTTACGCTGAAGACCATCGCGTTCGTTTACCTGTTCGTCTGGCTGCGAGCGACCATGCCGCGGCTCCGTTACGACCGCCTGATGTGGCTCGGGTGGAAGCGCCTGATACCTGCATCGCTCCTCTGGATCATGGTTACCGCGGTGGTCAACACGACCGGTGTCGCTCGCGGCGTCCGGCTTGCGGTGTTCGGCGCGCTGTTCCTGCTTGTCCTGGCGTTTGTGGTCCGGGGCGACCCCCGGCAGAAGACCGCGGTAAGTCCCCAGAGGAGGGTTTCCAGTGGCACTGCCTGAGATCCTGGGCGGCATGAGGGTCGTGGTCAAGAATGTGTTCAAGCGCAAGGACACGATCGCCTACCCCGAGGTGCGCCGCAAGCCGTACCCCCGTTACAAGGGGCGGCACATCCTCGACCGGCATCCCGATGGACTCGAGAAGTGCATCGGCTGTGAGCTGTGCGCGGGTGTTTGCCCCGCCGACGCCATATACGTCGTGGGGGCCGAGAACTCCCCCGGACAGCGCTTCTCGCCGGGAGAGCGTTACGCACAGATCTACCAGATCAACTATCTGCGTTGTATCTTTTGCGGCCTGTGCGTCGAGGCGTGTCCGACCGAGGCACTGTTGATGACAACCGAGTTCGAGCTGTCCAGCTACTCGCGCGCCGAAGCCATCTTGACCAAAGAGCAGCTGATCGTCGACGAGCCCATTCGGCGCCATTGGCCGACCACCACAGAGCTTCCTCCCGATGTAAACGTGCTGGCAGCCATGGGCAAGGAGGGCTACCAGGCGAGCGAGGAAACAAACGTAGCCGACGAGCACTCGCGGGCCGCCGGTGGCACCGGGTCGAGCCAGTCCGGGGAGGGGGACAAGAGATGATCGCGCTGATCATCTTCGGCGCCGTGTTCGTCGGCGCGCTTGGGTGCTCGATCGCCATGCTGTTCGCCAGGAACGCAGTGCACACCGCGCTGTTCCTGGTGGGAAGTCAGGTTGCGCTCGCCGTTGCCTTTTTGCTCCAGGGCGCCCATTTCGTTGCTGCGGTGCAGATCATCATCTACGCGGGCGCCATCATGGTGCTCTTCCTGTTCGTCGTGATGCTCCTGGGTGTAGACCGCTCCGAGGTGCTCGTCGAGCCCTTGCCGGCACAACGGCAGCTCGCCCTTGCCCTTGGGGCCCTGTTGGCCGCCGGCATCACCTACATCGCACTGACGAGCGTCGATCTGATCGGGGGCGACCGAACTCAGGCTCTGGCCGCCATCAATCGGGATCCCGGTAACGTTCTGGCGGTTGCCAGAGTCCTGTTCAGCCGCTACCTCCTGGGTTTCGAGGCGACGTCGGTTCTGCTCGTGACCGCCATTGTCGGCGTGATGGTCCTGGCGCGCCGGGTCGACTCGGTCACGGCCCTGAGCGCGTCGACTCCTTCTTCGGAGGAGCGTGAGGTCGCATGACCGAGGTGGCGCCCGGTTACTATCTCGCCCTCGCCGGTCTGATGTTCTCGATCGGAGTGATCGGCGCCCTCGTTCGGCGCAACGCAATCGTGATCTTCATGTTCATCGAGCTGATGTTGAACGCCGTCAACCTGATGTTCGTGACCTTCTCCCGCATTCGAGGGAGCGTCGACGGTCAGATCCTCGTCTTCTTCGTGCTGGTGGTTGCCGCGGCAGAGGCCGTGGTGGGACTCGCCATCATCTTGGTGATCGTGCGCCGAAGGGCATCCGCCAACGTGGACGATGTGAACCTTCTCAAGTGGTGAGGCGATGATCGCCCAGGAAGAGCTCGCTGCGGGCTTCGACCCCGTGTTGGCGCCGCTGATCATCGGCCTGCCGCTTGCCGGCGCCGCCGCTCTACTGCTCTTCGGCAAACGCATCGGGCGTCTCTCCGGCGTGCTCGCATGCGGCACCATCGGGCTGGCTGCGGTGATAGGAGTGCTCAACTTTATCGCGCTTCTCAGCGCGCCGGCGGAGTCCAGGGCCGCCACGGAGCGGCTCTTCGAGTTCATCACCGTGGGCCGATTTCATACGGGGGTGGATCTCCTGTTGGATCCGCTGTCGCTGGTGATGGTCATGGTGGTGACGGGAGTGGGAACGCTCATCCATATCTATTCAATCGGCTACATGCACGGTGACCCTCGCTACCCTCGTTTCTTCGCCTACCTGAACCTGTTCGCCTCGTTCATGCTGCTGCTGGTCCTCGCCGACAATCTCTTGCTGCTCTACGTCGGGTGGGAGGGGGTTGGCCTTTGCTCCTATCTGCTGATCGGATTCTGGTTCGATCGGCCGGCGGCGGCGGCCGCGGCGAAGAAGGCCTTCCTGGTCAATCGCATCGGTGACTTCGCCTTCTTGATCGGCATGTTCGTCCTCTTCGGCGCGGTGGGAAGCGTGACGGTCGGGCAGATCAACGCCTCGGCCGGTGCTCTGAGCGCCGGAGTTGCCACCACGGCGGCCTTGCTGTTGTTCGCCGGGGCCACCGGCAAGAGCGCTCAGATCCCGTTGTACGTATGGCTTCCCGATGCAATGGAGGGGCCGACGCCGGTGTCTGCTCTGATACATGCGGCCACGATGGTCACCGCGGGCGTCTACATGGTGGCGCGGTTCGGCCCGGTCTTCGAGGCCTCCGGTGGTGCTGCGTTGACCGTCGTCGGTGTGATCGGCGCGGCGACCGCCTTGTGGGCGGCGTTGATGGCCTGCACCGAGTACGACATCAAGCGTGTCCTCGCCTACTCGACCATCTCGCAACTTGGCTACATGTTCCTGGCTCTGGGTGTGGGCGCCTATTCGATCGCCATCTTCCATCTCGTGACCCATGCGTTCTTCAAGGGGCTCATGTTCCTCGGGGCCGGGGCGGTCATGCACGCTCTAAACGGGAACACCGACATGCGGCACATGGGCGGGTTGCGCCGAGCGATGCCGGTTGTGGGCTACACGTTCCTGGCCGGGTGGCTCGCCATCGCGGGTGTAATCCCTTTCGCCGGCTTCTGGTCCAAGGATGCGATCCTTGCCGCCGCGTGGGTCGAGGGCAACTACGTCCTCTGGGGGGTGGGCGTCTTTACCGCCCTCCTCACCGCTTTCTATATGTCGAGGTTGTACCTCCGGGTGTTCGAGGGCCCCTTGCGGACGCCCGAGGGCACGCATGCCCATGACGCCCCCCGGACGATGGCGGTCGCACTGGTGCCGCTTGCCGTGCTTTCGGTGATCGGCGGTGTGATCAATCTGCCCGTTCTGCTGACGCTCGAGCATTTTCTGGAGCCGGTGGTGGGAGAGTCGCACGCGCCGGAGGGCGTACTTGCATTCATTCTCTCGGGCGTCGCGCTGGTGGTTGCGGTCGTCGGGATCATGGTGGCTCGTTCCATCTACCTGACATCCGGCGCCGAGGCTCGCCGGACGCGTCTCGTGCGCCCCATGGCTCCGTTGGTCAACGGCGCCCGCCACAAGTTCTACATAGACGAGATCTACGGGCGCCTGTTCGTCCTTCCCGGCAAGAGGTTCGCGCAGTTCTGCGCCGACGTGCTCGACCGCAGGGGGATCGACGGCATCGTGAACGGAACCGCTACGCTGATCGGCCGCACGTCTCAGGGGCTGCGTCACATCCAGACGGGCTACGTGCGCAACTACGCGGTGACGTTTCTGTTTGGAGTCGTAGCGGTGTTTTCCTTTCTGATCCTGCGGGTGGTCGCCGGATGAACGATCTTCCCTTTCTGGACCTCGCGCTGTTCCTGCCGCTGGCCGGCGCTCTCCTTATGGTGCTCATCCCCAGGCGTCTGGAAGCTGCGCTGCGACTTGCGGCGCTCGTGGTCACGACGGCGACGTTCGTTGTCTCTCTGGGTGTGCTGGCCACTTTCGACTCCGGCAAGGCGGGCTTCCAGCAGGGCACGGAGTTGGGCTGGATCCCGGAATGGGGGATCGGCTACATAACCGGGGTAGACGGAGTGAGTCTGTGGATGATCATGCTTACGACCTTCCTCATGCCGCTGTGCATCCTGACCTCATGGACAATCAAGACTCAGGTCAAGCCTTACTTCATCCTGCTCCTCACGCTCGAAACGGGCATGCTCGGGGTGTTCTCCTCGCTCGATCTGTTCTTGTTCTACGTTTTCTGGGAGGCTGTTCTGGTGCCCATGTACTTCTTGATAGGCATGTGGGGCCACGGACGCCGCGTCTACGCCGCTATGAAGTTCTTTCTCTTTACGCTGGCAGGATCACTGTTCATGCTGCTTTCGATCCTGTACCTCTATTTTGCCTCCCAGGGGAGTGCGGCGGCGCCCACCTTCGATTACCGCTCCTTGGTGGGGACGCCGTTGTCACTCGAGGTCCAAATCCTGTTGTTCTTGGGCTTCTTCGCTTCGTTCGCAGTCAAGGTGCCGTTGGTGCCGCTGCACACATGGCTTCCCGATGCCCATACCGAGGCTCCTACCGCGGGCTCGGTCATGCTGGCCGCAGTGCTTCTGAAGATGGGGGCCTACGGGCTCGTCCGCTTCGGGATTGCGTTCTTTCCCGACGCGGCGCGCCTTCTTGCGCCGGTCATTATCACGCTGGCGATCATCGGGATCATCTACGGAGCGCTGATCGCAATCGTCCAGCACGACGTGAAGCGCCTGGTGGCGTACTCATCGGTGGCGCATCTGGGTTTCGTGGTATTGGGACTGTTCGTCGGAACCATCCAGGGAATGAGCGGCGGGATACTCCAGATGCTCAATCACGGCCTTTCGACCGGTGCCCTGTTCCTGCTCGTGGGGGCGCTCTACGACCGCCGCCACACCAGGGAGATCGCGGAGTTCGGGGGGCTCGCACGATCGGTGCCGGTGCTGGCGGGCATCTTTTTGATTGTCGTCTTGTCCTCACTCGGCTTGCCCGGGCTCAACGGATTCGCCGGCGAGTTCCTCGTGCTGCTGGCCACGTATCAGAGCTACGGCTGGTGGGTCATTCCGGCGACGTTCGGAATCGTGCTGGCCGCCATCTACCTGCTATGGGCTTACCAGCGAGTTTTTCACGGACCCATCTCGATAGAGGCCAATCGCTACCTGGACGACTTCCATGTGCGCGAGTACGTCATGTTTGCGCCGCTGGTTGCCCTCATCATCGCCATCGGCGTCTACCCGAAGCCGTTCCTGGAGCGTATCGAACCATCGGCCAAAAAGGTCGTGAGGCAGCTGAACGACGCTTCGGTGGTGCCGGAGACGAGTGGTCTGGCGGAGGCGCCGTAATGGTCCCGGCCGATGCCTGAGTTCACCCAGCCCCAGGTTCAGCTCGGAGGAGTTGCTCCAGAGATCACCCTGCTGGCCACTGCGCTAATTCTCCTGATCGTCGACACGCTTGTCGGCGAACGCCGCAACCGCTGGTTTTTGCCCGCTATGGCTACGGCGGGCCTCGTGTTGGCCGGGGTCTTTGCCGTTTCCACCTGGGGTGACAACGAGCTTCAACTTTCGGGCGCCATCGCACTCGACGGTTTTGCATCGTTTGTGAAGATCAGTCTGGCCGTCTTCGGACTTCTCACCGTCTGGGTGGGGCGTGACTACATTGTGCGCGACCGCCTCGAGGATTCTGAGTTCTACGGTTTGGTTCTTTTGGCCGTGGCCGGGATGATGCTGATGGCCGCTGCGGCCGATCTCATCGTCATGTTTCTGGCGCTCGAGACGTTCTCGGTTGCGCTCTACGTACTGGTGGCATTCAAAAGCGGATCATTGACCAGCCAGGAATCGGCAATGAAATACTTTCTGCTGGGTGCTTTCTCCTCGGCCTTCTTTCTGCTCGGGATCGCTCTCACCTACGGCGCGGTGGGGGCAACTTCGCTTTACGGCGGCAGTGATCCGGTATCGGAGCCCGGAATAGCGACTTTCCTGTCGACCACCCCTACCGCGAACACCGGCCTTCTGGTGTTGGCTACCGGATTTTTGTTCATCGGGCTCGGCTTCAAGATCGCGGCGGTCCCGTTTCACATGTGGACGCCCGACGCGTATCAAGGCGCCCCTTCCCCGGTCACCGGATTCATGGCGGCCGGGACCAAGTTCGCCGCCTTCGCGGCGATTCTCCGGCTCTTCGACGCAACGCTGTTCTCCCTGCGCGCCGAGTGGCGGCCCCTTGCGATTGCAATTGCAGTGGTGACCATGGTCATCGGCTCGGTGCTCGCGGTGGTGCAGGACGACGTCAAGAGGCTTCTCGCCTATTCGTCCATTGCCCACGCAGGCTTCATCCTCACCGCAGTGATTGCCGCGAACGACCGCGCTGTCTCGGGGGCCCTGTTCTATCTGGCGACCTACGGGCTGGCCGTGCTGGGGGCCTTCGCGGTGGTGTCGGTTGTATCCGGGCAGGATGAGAGACGAGTGCGACTGTCGGGATACAAGGGCCTCTTCTACGACCATCCTGCGCTGGCCGTGGCGCTTACCCTGTTCTTGTTGTCGCTGGCCGGTGTACCCGTAACGGCCGGTTTCTTTGGCAAGCTTGTGGTGTTCGGCGCGGCCATCCAGGGGGGTTACTCGTGGGTGGTGGCGATTGGAGTCATCACCAGCGCCGTCGCTGCCTTCTTCTATCTCAAGATCATGGTGCGAATGTACCTGGAGGAGAGTGAGGGCGAGTCGTCGAAGCTGCCCATCGGACGCCTGGCGGCCGGCGTCATCGCCATAACGGCGGTGGCGACGATAGGCTTCGGCGTCCTGCCGGGACCGCTCCTGCGGACGGCCGAAGATGCAACGATGTTCTTCCAGCCGGAGCCCGAAACCGGACAAGCACCGCTAGGAGGTTGAGCCGTCACAGATGAGCGTTCAGGAGCTCGAGCAATGGGTGGACTCGGCCGGAGAAACCGCAGCGCCTTCGTCGCTGGGTGAGCTGTATCGGGGGACTCTGTTGGGGGTGGCGGCAGGCAACGCGCTGGGTATTCCGGCCGAAGGTCACTCGCGACGCAGCGTGGAGCGCAGCTTCCACGGCGGTCCCACAGAGGTGGACCCGTCCGAGCTCGGCGCACCGTGGGACGACGACCTCGCCCAGACGGCCGTCCTGGCGGAGGCGTTGGCCGAGGGCGAGCTCGATCCCGACGATCTTGCCCGCCGCTTCGTGGCCTGGGGGCAGACCAACGGCCGGGGGATCGGGCATCTGACATCGGAGGTTCTCGACCAGCTCACCGAGGGGGAATCGGCCTCGAGCGCCGCCAGGGTCGTCTGGGAACGCAGGCCGCTCAGCTCGGCGGGAAACGGGGCCCTCATGCGTTGCTCCCCCGTAGCGCTGCGGTGGAGAACCTCCGGACGAGAGCTCATCAGGGACGCACGGGCGAGCGCGTTGGTGACCCACTACGACCCTCTCTGTGAATGGTCGACCGTTGCAATGTGCCTGACGCTTGCTGTGACGCTGTCCGGCGCGCCGGTGGACCTGGATCTGCTCTCGGCTCGCGTCGATGCAACCGGCGCGCCGGATGAGGTCGCCGCGGCCATTCGTACCGTCGGCCACGGCGGGCTCCGGCCCCTTGCACTCGATGACCCGATGGACATGGGTTACACGATCAAGGCGATGCAAGTGGGACTGTGGGCCGCCACCCAGGCGGACGCGGACTTCGCCGCCGTGCTCACCGAGGTGGTGGGTGAGGGTGGCGACACCGATACGAACGGAGCGATCGCGGGGGCCGTGATGGGGGCGCGCCTCGGAGCGGGCGCGATCCCAAGCCGCTGGCTCGATAACATCGCCGGGACGGACCGCTTGGTGGAGCTGGCCGACGCCCTGCTGGAGAAGGCAAGGCTCTAGCCGCTGCCGGACCGGGTGAGGGGTCATGGCTGGGTCGGCTCCCGCCAGCGCCGGGAGCGGTCAGCGCTCGTAAGGCTCTACCGGGGGTGGGTCGTCTGTGACCCCCTCGAGGGCCCGCCACGCCGCCTCGAGGGTCTCGGCGCTCGTGAACAAGGTGCGGGGTTGCCTCCTGTCTGAGGGGTTGTCGGTCAATAGCGGCACGAGGACGACGACGATAGGTCCTGTGGCCCGGCTCGGGATCTCTGCTTCTTTGGACCGTTCACGAGAGGGCAAAAAGCCGGCGCAGGGCACGTCCGTGGTAGTTTTCGGCGTGTATCTCGGACGCTGCCCAAGGTGGCCAGAGGGAGACCGGCTCAGGGCAGATGGGTCCAATCCCAGCCGGTGGATTTGTTCGGCGCGACCAGGGAGCGTTAAGCACAGTGGCCCGTAGCTACTTCAGCCAGTACCTGACCATCGGCTTGTTTCTGGTGGTCAGCGTTGGGCTCGTCATGGGAACCCTTCAACTGGCCAGGCTGGTCAGGCCGAATGTCCCCTCGTATGAGAAGTACACGACCTACGAGTCCGGAATCGATCCGATCGGCCAGGGCTGGGCCCAGACCAACGTGCGTTATTACATCTTCGCCTTGCTGTTTGTCGTCTTCGACGTCGAGGCCGTGTTCTTGTTCCCATGGGCGATCGTGTTCGAGAGATTGGGTACTCAAGCCCTGGTCGAGATGGTGATCTTCATCGCCATCCTGGCTCTTGCTCTGCTCTACGCCGTCAAGAAGAAGGTGCTCGATTGGCTGTAATCGAGAAGGTGAAGCTCCCCGGTCCGGCTTCGTGGTTGCTCAACTGGAGCCGCAAGTACTCGTTGTGGATGATGCAATTCGGCCTCGCCTGCTGCGGGATCGAGATGGGTGCGGCCATAGCGAGCAAGTTCGACATCATCCGCTTCGGCGTGATTCCGTTTCCGGCATCCCCTCGCCAGGCCGACCTCTTGGTGGTAGCGGGGACCGTGACCGACAAGATGGCGGCGCCGATCAAGCGCGTTTACGACCAGATGCCCGAGCCCAAGTACGTGATCTCGATGGGCTCCTGCGCCAACTGCGGAGGCCCCTACTGGGATTCATACGCGGTCACCAAGGGTGTGGACCAGATAATTCCGGTGGACGTCTATGTGCCCGGTTGCCCGCCCCGCCCCGAGGCGCTCCTTCAGGGAGTGATTCGCCTGCAGGAGAAGATCTCGAACGAGAACCCGACCGAAAAGTGGAAGGGCCACCAGACAACTGTGCCCTACATTCCCGAGCCCGGTCTGGCAGGGGGTGCCTGAGCGTGGCAAGGCCGGGCGGACTTACCCCCGAAGAGGCCCTGGACCGGGTCGCGGAGACCGTGGGGCCGTGGGTGGAAGAGCGCGACTTGAACTTCGGCGCCGTCGATCTCGTCTGCAAACCCGCGAACCTCGTGCGGGTTATGAGTACGTTGCGCGATTCGGAGCGCCTTGGCTGCGTCTTCTTCACCTTCCTGTCGGGAGTCGATCGATCGGAGCTGGGTGAAGGCGGCGGCGGGCTCGAGGTGCTGATTCACGTGTACTCCCCCCGGCAGGCCATCCACGTCACCGTTCACGTTCCCGTCGACCCGGCCGCCCCGGAGTGTCCGAGTATCTCGGGGATCTACAAAGGCGCGTTGTGGCACGAGCGAGAGACACACGAGATGTTCGGGATCCTGTTCCCGGGCCATCCTCATCTGACCACCCTCTACCTCCCCGAGGACTTCGAAGGTCACCCGATGCTCAGGTCGTTCAAGCTACCGACGCGCGTGGTCAAGGACTGGCCGGGGGCCAAAGACCCCGAAGAAGCAGCAGCCGGAGGCCGGTAGATGGCGATGACATCAGACGGCCCCAGGTCCGCTGCCCGTGCTGGGGGTGCCGAGGGGCGGCTCCAGACCGAGGAGATGATCCTCAACGTCGGGCCACAACACCCCGCGACGCACGGGGTCTTCCGCCTGCTCGCCACGATCGACGGCGAGATCCTGATAAACGCCGAGCCCGTCATCGGTTACATGCACCGGGGCTACGAAAAACTCGTCGAACAGCGTGACTACCGCCAGATAACGAACCTCGTTTCTCGCATGGACTGGCTGTCGGGAATCAACAACGAGCTGCCCTTGGCTTTGGCCGTCGAGCAGCTCATGGAGATAGAGGTACCGCCCAGGGCTCAGTACCTCCGCGTGGTCCTGTGCGAGATGAACCGCATCCTCAATCACCTGATGTTCTTCGCTTCGTTCGGCGCCGAGCTCGGGGCAATCACGCCGACGTTCTATGCCTTCCGTGAGCGCGAGGACATCCAACGTGTCATGGAGGCCACGACCGGCGGACGCATGCACTTCGGGTTCTTTCGCCCTGGAGGGCTAAAGGAAGACGTCCCCAGAGGGTTCGTCGAAGGAGCGCTGAAGGGCGTCCGCCAGGTCATCGAGCGTCTGCCCGACTACGAGAATCTCCTGGTCGGTAACGAGATATTCAAGCAGCGCACGATCGATGTGGGCGTACTGGAGGAGGAGGCGGCCTACTCCTACGGAGTGACGGGGCCAATTGCGCGCGGGTCCGGCATCGACATGGACGTCCGCAAGGACGAGCCCTATCTCGTCTACGATCAGTTCGACTTCGATGTCTGTTCTGCGCCCAACGGCGACTGTTTCGACCGTTTCTGGGTCCTCGTGCGCGAGGTCGGCGAGTCGGCCCGGATTGTCGAGCAGGCGATCGAGGGTCTGCCGGCGGGGCCCATCATGGGCAAGGTGCCGCGCGTGGTCCAGGCGCCGGCGGGGGAGGTCTATGTCCGCACCGAGAACCCACTCGGCGAGCTGGGAATGTATCTGGTGTCGGATGGCGACCGCAGGCCCTATCGCCTCAAGATCAGAACGCCCTCCTACAGCAACGTATCGGCGCTGTCACACGTATTGGCGAACACCTATGTGTCCGACATGATCGCCATCCTCGGCTCTTTCTTCTTCGTCCTGGGGGACATAGACCGCTGATGCTCGACATCACGCTCGCAACCTGGCAGATCCTCGTGATCAAGGTCCTCGTGATTCTGACGGTGGTGCCACTCGGCGCCCTGGTGGGTGGATACGCCGAGCACAAGGTCATGGCCCACCTTCAGCACCGGCTCGGTCCCATGTATCCGGGCGGATGGCACGGCTGGGCGACGACCCTGGCAGACGGAATCAAGTTCCTCTTGAAGGAGGACATCATCCCCACGGCAGCCGACCGCAAGGTCTTTTCGTTTGCGCCGGCGGCGATCATGGTGCCGATCATCATGATCTATCTGGTGATACCGATCGACAGGAACCTGGTGATCGAGGATCTCGATGTCGGACTCTTCTACCTCCTCGCGATCGGGTCGCTGTCCACCATCGGGTTGCTCATGGCCGGGTGGTCGAGCGCCAACAAGTATGCGTTGATCGGTGCTCTCCGGTCGGCCGCACAACTGATCGCATACGAGCTGCCCATCGTCCTGGCCGCTGCGGTGGTCGCGATGCTGGCGGGGTCGCTTTCATTGATCGACATCGTCGAGGCGCAGAGCGTCCCCTTTGCCGTCTGGCCCCCCGGCATCGGCCTCGTCGCATTTCTGTTGTTCACCGTCGGAGCCGTGGCCGAGATGACCAGGGTTCCGTTCGACATGCCGGTGGCCGAGTCCGAGATCATCACGGGACCGTTCACCGAATACTCGGGGATGCGCTACATCTTCAGCCACATGTTTGCCGAGATGGGGCACATGGTCGCGTTCGGGGGCATTGCGGCGACTCTCTTTCTCGGGGGCTACAAGCCCATCGTTCCCTTGCGGATCCTCGAGTTCATCCCGGGAATCTTCTGGTTTTTCGGCAAGACCATGTTCATGATCTTTTTGTTCCTGTGGATCAGGCCGACCTTTCCTCGAGTGAGAGAAGATCAGTTGCAGAAGTTCGCGTGGAAGTTTCTCATCCCCGTGGGGCTGGTGCTTATCGTTGCTACCGGCGCATGGGTGCTGTATGTCTGACCGCTTAGGGGTGGAATGGCGCTAGATCAACGAAGAGTCGATGAGTCTGCGCTTGATCAACGTAGACTCGATAAGGCGCGCAAACCCGGCTTCGGTCTTGGGCTTCTAAAGGGTATGGCGGTCACGCTCAAGCACCTCTTCAGGCACAACACCGTGATCCAGTACCCGGATGAGAAACAGGACCTCTCACCGCGTACCAGAGGGGTGATAGCCCTCAAGGAGGAGAACTGCACCGTTTGCATGCTGTGCGCGCGGGAATGCCCCGATTGGTGCATCTACATCGACTCGCACAAAGAACAGCTCGCGCCCAAGCGTCAAGGGGGCCGTCCCCGCAAGAGAAACGTGCTCGACCGTTTTGCGATCGATTACGCACTGTGCATGTACTGCGGCATATGTGTCGAGGTCTGTCCCTACGATGCCCTGTTCTGGAGCCGTGAGTTCGAGTACGCCGAGTACGACATCCGCGAGCTCACCCACGAGAAGGAACGGCTATCGGATTGGATGGAGACGGTTCTCCCGCCTCCGCCGCTCGAGATCGGGGCCGAGTATCCCGGGTCCCCAACCCGCGCTCCGGAGACACCCGCAGCCCAAGCGGCG
This sequence comes from Actinomycetota bacterium, assembly GCA_030860205.1. Classification (GTDB taxonomy): domain Bacteria; phylum Actinomycetota; class CADDZG01; order CADDZG01; family WHSQ01; genus JACDDL01. Next base: position 22,963 of record JALZIQ010000084.1, read on the forward strand.
TCGCCCTCAACGGCCGCGTCGCCGCCCGCCGCGGGTGCCGCCGGGGGGACCGCCGAGCAACCCGGCGCGCAGGTGGCCCCGCTGGGCAGCGGAGGCCGCACGCCCGAGGCG
>JALZIQ010000105.1 GCA_030860205.1 Actinomycetota bacterium
TGAACGGCGACGAGGGTGACGACCCCCAGATAGACGGCCACGACGGCGACGACATCCTCAGCGGCGGTGACGGGGACGACGCGGCGGCAGACGCCAACGGTGTCGACACGGTGAGCCTGAGTGGAGGTGCCGGGGCCGACGTGATCGACGGGGGCACCGGAGACGACACCGCAGACGGCGGCGATGGTGATGACACCATCAACGGGGCCGAGGACAACGACGACCTATTCGGGTCGGCCGGTATCGACGCACTCACCGGCGGCGACGGTGACGACAGTCTCTCGGGCGGGAGCGACAACGACGGCCTCGACGGTGGCGCCGGCACCAACACCAACGACGGCGGCGACGGCGACGCAGACACCTGTGTCAACCCCACGACGGCCGAGGGCGCGATCAACTGCGAGCTTCCGCTGCCCCCGGCTCCCTGAATCCGAGGCGTGGATGGTCGAATCGCTCTTGAAGCAACGAAGGTGATGCGCATCTAACCGCCCTTGCTAACCTCGCGGGATGGATCAGGCGCACCAACGGTCGTTTGCGGTGATAAGTCATGTGGATCATGGCAAGAGCACGCTGTCGGATCGACTCTTGCAGATCACGGGCACCGTGTTGGACAGGGACATGCGGGAGCAGTTCCTCGATCGCATGGACCTCGAGCGCGAACGCGGCATAACGATCAAGGCTGCCGCCGTACGAATGAGCTACGCGGCCGCCGACAAGACCGCCTATCAGCTCAACTTGATCGATACGCCCGGCCACGTCGATTTCGGCTACGAGGTGTCGCGCTCACTGGCTGCGTGCGAGGGAGTCTTACTGCTTGTCGATGCTGCACAGGGGATCCAGGCGCAGACACTGACAAATCTCTACCTCGCGGTGGACGCGGGCCTCGAGGTCATTCCCGTGTTGAACAAGATCGACCTGCCGGCCGCGCAGCCGGACAAATATGCCGCGGAGATCGCCACCCTGATCGGGTGCGATGCAGCGGACGTCTTCCAGATCTCCGCCAAGACCGGACAAGGGGTACCTGAGCTGCTCGATGCGATCGTAGATCGCATACCCCCTCCCTCGGGCGACCCCGACGCCCCGCTGCGCGCTCTCGTGTTCGACTCCGTCTATGACGTCTACCGGGGAGTGGTGGCGTACATAAGGGTTGTCGACGGGTCACTGAAGGTGCGGGCACCGGTCAGGTTCATGATCGCGGGCCACGATGCGGAGGCCGACGAGATCGGGATCATGTCTCCGGACTCGACTCCGGTGGTGGAGCTCTTCACCGGTGAGGTCGGCTATCTCATCTCCGGCATAAAGGATGTGGGCCTCGTGAAGGTCGGCGACACGGTGACGCCGAGACCGGCGCCAGCCGTCGAGGCGTTGCGCGGCTACCGCGAACCCAAGCCCATGGTCTTTGCCGGCATCTATCCGATCAATGGTGACGACTTCCCGTTGCTCCGGGATGCCTTGGACAAGCTCAAGCTGAACGACGGAGCGCTGGTGTACGAGCCAGAATCCTCTGGCGCCCTCGGGTTCGGCTTCCGGTGTGGTTTTCTCGGTTTGTTGCACATGGAGATCGTGCGAGAGCGGCTCGAGAGGGAGTTCGATCTCGAGCTAATCGTCAGCGCCCCCTCCGTTGGTTACGAGGTGCAACTCGACGACCGCAAGAAGGAGATTGTAAGGAATCCCAGCGAGATGCCCGACCGCTCGCGCATCGAGGAGATCTACGAACCCTATGTATCGGTGACGGTCGTTACGCCTTCGGAGTACACCGGTCCCGTGATCCAGATGTGCCAGGATCGGCGCGGTGAGCTCAAGGAAATGCATTATCTCTCTCCCGAGCGCGTGGAAATTCGCTACCACATGCCGCTCGGCGAGATCATCTTCGACTTCTTCGATCAGCTCAAGAGCGCAACGAAGGGATTTGCGTCTCTCGACTACGAGCCCGTCGGCATGTACGCGGCCGATCTCGTCAAGGTAGACGTTCTCCTCAACTCTCAACCCGTGGATGCATTCTCGACGATCGTGCACCGCAACAAGGCCTATGACTATGGCAAGGCGATGACAGAACGTCTTCGAAAGCTAATTCCCAGGCAGATGTTCGATGTGCCGATACAGGCGGCAATCGGATCACGGGTCATAGCTCGGGAAACCGTCAAAGCCAAGCGCAAAGACGTCCTGGCGAAGTGCTATGGCGGTGACGTGTCCCGAAAGCGCAAGCTGCTCGAGCGTCAGAAGGAAGGAAAGCGGCGCATGAAGCAGATTGGGTTGATCGAAGTGCCTCAATCGGCGTTTATCGAAGCCTTGCGCGTCGACTCCGACGGCAGCTCGACCTGATGGCCACCCAGGTGGACGACCGCACGGGATGCTGGACCGCCGATCCCGGGTTCGGCGTCTACGTACACATTCCTTTCTGCAAGCACCGGTGTCACTACTGCGATTTCAACACCTATGAAGGGCGGGAGGAGCTGCACCTCGCCTACGTGGATGCCCTGATCACCGACATCGAGAGCCGTAACCCGGGCGGCCGCTCTTCGACGTCGATCTTCTTTGGCGGCGGAACCCCAACGTTGTTCCCGGCTCCGGAGTCGGGCCAAATCCTGCGCGCCGTGGCCCAGAACATCGGTGTGGCTCCCGGCGCCGAGGTGACGATCGAGGCCAACCCCGAGACCGTAGACGAGGCGAAGTTCGTTGCCCTGCTGGGGGCCGGGTTCAACCGGGTTTCGATTGGCGTCCAGTCGCTGGTCCCCCGGGTGCTGGCGCGGCTGGGCCGAACCCATTCTCCCGAACGCTCACTCGAGGCAGTCGGCGCCGCCCGGCGCGCCGGCTTCGAGGAGGTGAACGCCGACCTCATCTTCGGCTCTCCGTGGGAATCCACCTCGGATTGGATGACATCGCTGGACGGCGTCGTTGCGGCCGGCCCGGAGCACATCTCCGCCTATGCGCTCACGGTTGAGGAAGGAACGCCGCTGCATACGCTGGTCGCCTCCGGGCGCGTCCCCGGCGTCGAGCCCGACATCCAGGCCGAGCGCTATGAGCTTGCATCCGAGGTGCTGAGCGCCGCGGGATATGAGCGCTACGAGGTGTCGAACTGGGCCAAACCGGGGCATGCGTCGCGGCACAACGTCCTCTACTGGTCCGCCGGCGACTATCTCGGGTTGGGGGCCGGCGCGCATGGGCATTGCAACGGGCGCCGTTACTGGAACGAAAGACTGCCGCGCGAGTTCGTGGCGCGGGTGTCGTCGAATTGCTCCACGGAATCCGGGAGCGAGCTTCTGGATTCCGGTGCGCGCGCTGGCGAGGCCATGATGCTCGGCCTTCGCCTTGCCTCGGGAATCCAACTCGACGAGTTCAGCCTCCGTTACGGTCGAGGATGGTTCGATGCGCATGCCGGCGTGGTAGCCGAACTCGAAGCCGCCGGGTTGCTCGAACATTCGCAAGGGTGGCTTCGGCTCCCCTCCGGCTCCACGCTGGTCGCCAACGACGTTCTCTGTCGCCTGCTGTAGTGCCTACTGTCGGCGTCTACATTGGGGTCGTCGGCTCCGGCGACCCCTCGCCGAAAGAGGCTGCTCTTGCGGAAGAGGTCGGCTCGGCCATTGCAAGCGCCGGCGCGCTTCTGTTGTGCGGCGGGCTCGGCGGCGTCATGGAGGCCGCCTGCCGGGGCGCCAAGTCAGCCGGTGGGACGACGGTGGCCATTCTTCCCGGCGCCAGCCGAGGCGACGCGAACCCCTATGTCGACGTGGCGATAGCCACCGGGATGGGAGAGATGCGAAATGCGCTGCTGGTACGCGCCTGTGACGCGTTGGTGGCGGTCGCCGGTGAGTTCGGAACTCTGTCCGAGATGGCCTTCGCTCTCAAAACCGGAGTGCCGGTCGTGGGTATGGCGACATGGGAGTTGTCACGTGAGGGGCGCGTGGCGGACGCGATCGAGCGCGTGGACTCGGCCCGCGAGGCTGTGGAGACGGCGATGAGAAAGGCGCGCAACACAACGGCGCGAAGGGACGCGCCGGACCCACTTATCGATCGGTAGTGCGCTCTCGGGTCCAGCGCGACCATTCGAAGTGCATTCCGTCGGGGATGAGCCATCTTCCTCCCCAGGTGAATCCCGATCTCTCCATGTGGGCCACGAACCTCGGGTCCTGGTCGGGTGGCGCGCCGAATGGGTTGTTCGACACGTTGACGTCCAGCGCTATTCCCCAGGCGTGGTGTGAGAGCCAACCGTCTGGATCCCAACCGATGAAGCGGGGAACCCAGCACCCCGCCTGGTCCGAGGCGTCGATTACGTGGCTCAGGCCCTCGGCCTCCAGGCCGCGCAAAGCGGTCTCCAGCTGAGGCCAGAGCGCCCGGTGACAGGTGAGCCGTCCCAGCAGGGGGACGCGTCTGATCCGGAGGTTGCGGGACATCCACCGGGGTTCGATCGTGATTCGGCCGTCTGTGCCCGGGCGGGCGGCGAACTCACCAAAGGTTTTCTTGACCAACAGCTGGGGCTTGACTGCGTCGCCGTATCGCAGGAACGGCGTCTCGCCCCGGGCTCGAATCCGCAGCGGTGAGCCGGGCTCGAGAGTTCGGGCGATGGTCGCGCGGATCGATGTCCGCCGGGCGGACTCCTTCAGGTGCATGAGCACGAAACGGCGGGGATCGCGCCAGCTTGCCGGCGCCGGCGCCGGGGCCAGTGCTTCGTAGGCATTGGTTGCGAGGTCGCTCACCACCCCGGAAGCTCGGATGGTGCGTCCGCGAAGCCTCAGCCTCAGGCCCTGCCCAGCCCCACGGAGGTCTGCTTCGGTGTCGGCCAGCAATACCTCTCCGGCGTCCATCCCGAGGATCTCCGCCCTCTCTCCCGGGGGAACAAAGCGTGCGTACTCGCGCGGCTCGATGACGGCGATCTCCAGCGGGATTGCGTACCCCGGCGCAGGTGAGTCGATCGGCGACCCCCCAGAGTCCGAGGACCGGATCCAGTCCAGGCCCGCCAGCACCGTCGTCGCATCGCGTACTCCGTCGGTGTGCTCGAGCAAACGCTCGGTCGCTTCGGGAAGCCCCGCGGGAGACCATGCCAGCAGAACTTCATCGTCGTCCTTCACCCCGGCCGGGCGCCGCCGGACCTCCTGCGCCTGCGGCTGGGGGGAACGGTCTGCGGCTCTTGCGGGGGGCCGCGAGACGGACTCCCTGGGTGAGCGCTCGCAGGAACCCAGCAGGACCCCCGCCACCAGCACTGCTCCGGCAACGGCAGGCCCGGCCGAGCCCCGGAGTCGTCGGCTGTTCATTGACTGCTTCATGCCCATCCCAAGGGTAGTGGCGGTCGGGGGCGATCGGTGCCCCGCCCGGCGCCCATGCGGGTTCCTGCGGCCGACCCCATCTGCCATCATGTCCCCATGGCCTATTCTGGCAACCTCACCTGCCGTGATTGCGGGCTCACCTTCACCGCAAGCTGGGGGTCGGTTACGGGCGCCGACGAATATCGCTGCTCGAGCGATCACGTGATCTACGTCGAGGCTCGATGGGGCACGGTACTGAGCGCGGGCGGATCCGTCGCCGAAGGGACCACGCTCGCCGAGCTCCGCGGACTGTGCCCCCGCTGCTCGACCGAGCTGATCAGTGGATGCCTTCCGTCGTGCCCCGTGTGCCGGGGGCGAGACCACGACGTTATGCTGAACTAGCACTCAACGACTGAGAGTGCTAAATAGCGGCCCGGCAGGGTAAACTGGACCCCTATGGCTTCCGCCATCGAGCGACTCGACGACAGAAAAGCGGCGATCCTGCGCGCCATCGTGGCCTGCTATGTCAGGTGGGGCGAGCCGGTGGGCTCGAAGACCCTGGTCGAGCGTTACCGCTTGGGCGTTTCGTCTGCGACGGTCCGCAACGAGATGGGCGCGCTCGAGGACTTCGGCTATATCTACCAGCCGCATACATCCGCAGGGCGCATCCCGACCGACACCGGATATCGCTATTACGTCAATGTCTGGGGCGACGGGGTCTCTTTGCCCGAGGAAGAAAGAAGACGGGTTCGGCGTTTCTTCGGAGAACCGCGCTGGGAGCTGGAGGAGGCGTTGCGCAACACGGCGTCCCTGCTTTCAAGCCTCACCGCCGATGCGGCCATAGTGTTCGCACCTTCCCTCGACCACAGCGTCGTTCGGCACGTCGAGCTCATCAGCCTTGCCGGACCCCGCGCCATGCTCGTTCTCGTTACCGACACAGGGCGCGTCGAGAACCATGTCGTGTGGGGCCCGGAGAGAATCGACGAAGTTCAGCTGGGCAGTGCGTCGGAGATGCTCAACCGTTTTGTGGTTGGAGTGCCTCTTGAGAGGGCCGCGTCAACGATCACCGACCACCTCGAACGCTTCCCGCTCGAGCTGCGCGGCACGGTTTCCGCCGTGGCCCAGGTGCTCGATGAAGAGATGTCGAGTGGTGAAAGCGAGAGGGTGTTCCTCGAAGGCACGTCGCACATAGTGGACGAGCAGAAGTTTGCGGACCTCGAGACGGTCCGGCAGGTCATCGGCGCTCTCGAGCACCGTCGTTCCGTACTCGTATTGCTGGCAGATGCGATAGCTTCGAGTGAGGTTTCGGTCCGCATCGGCTCTGAGAATCAGGCTGCTGAGATGCAGTTCTGCTCGGTCATTACCGCGCCCTATGGTTCGGAGGGACACGTGATCGGTTCACTTGCAGTCATCGGCCCGACCCGCATGGACTACCTGCGATCGATTGCGGCGGTCAATGAGGTATCTGCGAACCTCGGCCGGATGCTGACGGGCCTCGAGATCTAAGAAAGGCACCACATGCCCCAGGACCACTACGCGATACTCGGCGTTTCGCAAAACGCATCTGCGGAAGAAGTCAAGAAGGCCTACAGACGCTTGGCGCGCGAGCATCATCCCGATACCAATCAACGGGGTGCGACCTCAGGCGACCGCTTCAAGGAGATCACGCACGCCTATGAGGTCCTGTCGGACCCCGCCAAGCGTCAACGCTACGACACTTTCGGCGACGAGCGTGCCACCGACGGAGGATTCGGTGACTTCGGGGGGTTGTCCGATCTCTTCTCGAGCTTCTTCGGGGGAGCCGGCCAGGGGGGATCGACTCGGGGCACCGGCAGGGGAGCAGACGTTCTCGCCGAAGTCGAGCTCACTCTGGAGGAGGCCTCCATGGGCGTCGAACGCGAGGTGAGTGTCTCGACGCTCGACGGATGCACCGAATGCCGGGGCAACGGGAGCGCACCCGGAACCTGGCCGTCCCCGTGCTCGGAATGCGAAGGCACCGGGCAGGTTCAGCAGGTCCGGCGGACGATCTTCGGTAACGTTATGACCGCCTCTACCTGCCGGCGGTGCAGGGGTGCGGGTGAGGTCATCCTCGATCCCTGTCCGCGTTGCGCGGGCAAAGGGCGGGTTGCCGTCGATCAGTCGCTCACCGTCTCGGTGCCCCCCGGTGTGGAGGATGGAGCCCAGCTTCGGGTCTCGGGCCGCGGCGAGGCCGGGATGCGCGGCGGCCGCAAGGGCGACCTCTACGTTGCTATAAGGATCACCCCGCACGAGACCTTCCGGCGCGCCGGTGAGGATCTTGGTTGTGAGGTTGCGGTCCCGATGACCGTCGCTGCGTTGGGTGGGACCGTAGACATACCCACGCTCGACGGCCACGAGTCGGTCGAGGTTGCCCCGGGGACCCAGTCCGGCGAAGTGGTGAGGCTTGCCGGCAAGGGCATGCCCCGGCTCGGGACCCGGGCCCGCGGCGAGCTCGTTGCTTGGCTCCGCGTCGTGACGCCGACCGGTCTCGATGACGAGCAGTCGGAGCTGCTGGGACGCTTCGCCAGAATGCGCGACGAGCCGGCCGGAGGCCGCACCCTGTTCGGCAAGATCAAAGAGGTTTTCAACTGAACCAGGGGCTGTGAGCTCGACTCCCCGCTTCTTCGCGCCGCCGGGCGCGTGGGGTGATGGCTCCGTCATGCTGCCGTCGGGCGAGTCGCACCACGCCGTCAGAGTGCTGCGCATGAAGCCCGGAGATTCGGTGTGCGTCCTGGACGGCGCCGGCCGGCTGGCCCGGTGCTTGGTCGAGGATGTTATCGGAGACCGGCTGGTTGCAACCGTTATCCAAGCGGAGACGCAGCCCCGTCCGCGCCCCGCCATCGCCGTGTACCAAGGCGCGGCAAAGGGCGCCAAGCTCGAAGATGTCGTGGAGCGCGTGGGGGAGCTTGGTGCGGCGGAGTTCTGGGCCTTTGGCTCCTCACGCTCGGCGGTCCGTTGGACGCCCGACAAGCTCGAGCGGATGGCCGACAGATGGCGCGCCAGGGCGCGCTCGGCGGCCAAGCTGTCGGGAAGCGCGTGGGTGACCGAAGTCGGGGGTGCCCTGGGATGGGACGATCTGATATCGAGGCTCTCAGGCGAGGGGATCGCCCTCGCGTTGTGGGAGGGGGCATCTGAACCGCTGCGCGAACATCTGCCCCCCGATCCGGATCGGGTTGCGCTCGTGGTCGGTCCGGAGGGCGGGCTGAGTCGTGCGGAGGCGGAGGGGTTGGCCGCCGCAGGCGCCAGGCCCGTGTCGCTGGGAGCGCGCACCTTGAGGACCGAGAACGCTGCCGTGGTGGCTTCGGCGGCGATCGCGTGGCACTACGGGCTCATCGGGTAGGTTTCGCGCATGTCCAACCCGGGCGCGCCCACCGTGGCTTTCACCACCCTCGGCTGCCGCTTGAATCAGGCGGAGTCCGACTCCATGGCGGAGCAGATGGCCGGAGCCGGTGTTGGCCCCCCGGCCTGTGGCGTGGACCCCGACATCGTGATCGTCAACACCTGCACGGTGACGCGCGAGGCGACCAAGGCGTCGCGAAGCGCGCTTCGACGGGCGGCAGGGGCGCATCCCGATGCCAAGGTGGTGGCCATCGGTTGCTACGCGGTCTCTGACCCCGACGAGGTTGCCAGCATCGAGGGCGTCGATGTGGTCCTGGGCAACGACGACAAGGAGCGTGTTGCCGAGATCCTCGGGAACAGGGCACAGACTGCCCCCCTGCTGCAGATTGCACCGCCGGCCCGGCGATCGACTGGGCAGGCCGTTCGGGTGAGGGCCAACCTCAAGGCCCAGACGGGATGCGATGAGTGGTGCACCTTCTGCATCATCCCGAAGACGCGCGGGCCCCTTCGCTCGCTCGACGCCGACCTCCTGGTCGAAGAGGGGCGCCGCAGGATCGAAGCGGGAGCGCGCGAGCTGGTGCTCACCGGCGTGCATCTGGGCAAGTACGGCTACGACCTCGGAGGCGACGAGCGCTCCCTCATCCGGCTCTGGCGCCGCCTGCTCGAGATCGACGGTGTGAAGCGTCTGCGCCTTTCATCGATCCTGTCCCGCCACCTCACCAAGGAGGTGGTCGGCTTCATCGCCTCCGAACCCAGGATGTGCCGCTATCTGCACGTCCCACTGCAGTCGGGTTCGGACGCGGTGCTCGGGAGTATGCACAGGCCCTATCGGATCGCCGACTATGTCGCTTCGCTCGAGCGCGCCAGAGATCTTCTTCCGGATGTCGCCCTTGCAACAGACATCATCGTCGGCTTCCCCGGCGAGACCGAGCAGGATTTCTCCGCCACGATGGACATCGTGCGCAGACTTGCTTTTTCTAAGCTCCATGTCTTCCGCTACTCGGCGCGCCCGGACACCGCCGCCGCCGGCATGGACGACGGAGTTCATCCCGAGGTCAAGAGGGAACGGTCCAGGCGGCTCATCGCCCTGGGCAACCAGATTCGCTCCGCCTGGCTGGGCGCGCACCTGGGCCGCCGCCTCGACGTGCTGGTCGAGGACGAGCGAGAGATCGAGGGTGTGTGGATCTGCTCCGGTCAGACCGACGATCACGTACGTGTCTTCTTCGAAGGCCGGACTCTGTACGGCTCGATGGTCCAGGTGGAGGCTACCGAGATTCGCGCAGACGGGCTCAAGGGACACCTGCCGGCCGAGGCGGCGCGTAGATGAGCGGCTGCCTCTTCTGCCGGATCGCTGCCGGCGCCCTCGACGCCGACGTGGTCCACAGCTCGGACTCGGTGATGGCCTTCCGTGACGTCAGTCCCAAGGCGCCGACCCATCTGCTGGTCATCCCACGGGAGCACGTTGCCTCCGTTGCCGACCTGACGGCGTCCCACGAGGAGGTCCTGGTCGAGGTGTTCGAGGTCATCAGGAGCCAGGCCGTGCGGGAGTCTCTGGACGGCGGCTACCGAGTGGTCAGCAATGTCGGGGCCGACGCAGGGCAGAGCGTGGATCACCTTCATTTCCACCTCCTCGGCGGTCGGGCGCTGGGATGGCCGCCCGGTTGAGGGCCGTGAGCTTTTGCCGCCTGCGACGTTAAGCTGAAGGGCCCAAATATGCTCACTCAAACTCAGGTAAAGATCCTCGTCCCGAACACTCAGGCCATGGTCGAGCTGCTCGGGGCCAGGGATGAGCTTCTCAAACTCATAGAGGCGTCATTCCCGGGGATCGACATTCTCGTCCGGGGAAACGAGATCGTTCTCTCGGGTGAGACCGGCGATTCCCAGCGCGTTGCCCGGCTTTTCGAAGAGCTGCTCCGTCTCCTCGAGGGGGGCAGCTACCTGAGCCCCGAGTCGGTCAGCCGCTCCATCGAAATGATCAGGACCGAAGATGCGACCAGGCCCTCGGACGTGTTGGGGGCGACCGTGCTCATTACGCATACGGGCAAAGCGATCCGCCCCAAGACGCCGGGGCAAAAGGGCTACGTCGATACGATCAGCGACAACACAATCGTTTTTTCGATTGGGCCCGCGGGAAGCGGGAAGACCTACCTCGCCGTCGCCATGGCCATCCGGGCGCTCAAGGCGGGTGAGGTCTCGCGCATAGTGCTGACGCGTCCGGCGGTTGAGGCAGGGGAGCGGCTCGGCTTCCTCCCGGGCGACCTTGCCGCAAAGATCGATCCCTATCTCAAACCTCTCTACGACGCGCTGTACGAGATGCTCGAGCCCGAGACCTTCGCGCGCTTCGTCGAGCAGGGAACGATCGAGATTGCACCTTTGGCCTTCATGCGTGGCCGCACGCTCAATGACTCATTCATCATCCTGGACGAGGCTCAGAACACCAGCCCCGAACAGATGAAGATGTTCTTGACCCGCCTGGGCTTTGGATCGAAAGCGGTAGTTACAGGAGATGTGACTCAGGTCGACCTTCCCTCCGGTGCGCGCTCGGGCTTGGTCGTGATCGAGGAGGTACTCACCGATATTCCATCGATCGCCTTCAGGCATCTCGGCGCCCGTGACGTCGTGCGGCACAGGATCGTGCAGGAGATAGTCGAGGCTTACCGCCTCTACGCCGAGAACACGAGTGCGACGAAGCGCTAATAGCGGCTGGATCGACAGGTCGTTGGTTTGCGCAACGGGGGACTAGGTGGACGTTTTCTTAGCCAACGAACAGGGTTTGTCGGTGGACGAGGCGAAGCTGTCGTCGTTGGCCCGCCATGTCCTGTTGACGGAGGAAATCGATGATTCCGCTGAGCTTTCCATCCTGTGCGTGACTCCCGATCACATACGAGAGCTGAACATGCGCTTTGCCGGCAACGACTATGCGACCGACGTGCTTGCATTTCCCATGGGTGAAGACAACGATGGGGAGCTGATCTTGGGCGACGTTATCATTTGCCCGAGCGTCGCCGAAGAGAACGCGACTCGGCTAGGACACAGCCTCGACCAGGAGCTGGAGACCTTGCTGGTACACGGCACTCTGCATTTGCTCGGTTATGACCATGACGCCAAGGAAGAAAGATCGCGAATGGACAACCGGCTGCTCGAGGTGTTGCGGTCTTTCGACGGATCCGGGGCTTGATGAATGACCTCATGATCATTGCCGGCGTTGTTGTCCTGGTCGTCATTGCTGCGATGATGACCATGGCCCAAAGCGCCATCTCGCGCATAGGCCGGGTGAGGGCGCATCACTTGGCGCAACAAGGGTACCGGGGCGCGTCGTCACTTCAGAGAATCGTGGAGAGCATGACACGCTTCATGAACGTCGTTGTCTTGATCAAGGTAGCGGCGCAGATCGCGGGCGCCATTCTGGCCGGGGGACTGGCCGTGAGCACCTGGGAAGGCATCGGTTACCCGGCGGCGATTGTGCTAATGACCCTGGCGATCTTCGTCCTCGGCGAAGTCGTCCCGAGAACGATAGCTCTCCGGCATTTCGATCGCGTTGCGATGGTGGCTGCCATCCCCGTCTACCTGCTGGGAACCGCCTTGGGCCCCCTGGGCCGAGTGCTTGTCATAGGCGGGAATGCACTGATGGTGTTCTTTCCCGGTAGAGGGCTGCCCAGGGGGCCTTTTGTTGGTGAAGAAGAGGTCCGAGATCTGCACAAGGGCGATGACGATGACGAAGAGTTCGAGGAGGAAGAAAGGGAGCTCATCGACTCGATCTTCGATTTCGGTGACACCATCGTTCGCGAGGTGATGGTTCCTCGCCCCGATATGGTGACCGTGCCTTCAAACACCGCGCTGGATCAGGCGCTCGAAACGAGCCTCACCGCCGGCTACTCGCGCATTCCGGTCTACGAAGGCGATAGCGACAACATGATCGGTGTGACCTATGCAAAGGACCTTATGAAGCATATCCATGACTCCGGCGCGAGTGTTTCGGTGAAAGACCTGGCGCGCGCTCCGCTGTTTGTGCCCGAGCAGAAGAAGGTGGCCGAGTTATTGCGAGAGATGCAACAACAACACGTACACATGGCCATTGTTATTGATGAGTACGGAGGCACTGCGGGTCTCGTAACCATTGAGGATTTGATCGAGGAGATCGTGGGCGAGATCGTCGACGAGTACGACAAGGAAGAGCCCCTGGTCGAGCCGATCGACGGCGACACGATCCGTGTCGATGCAAAGATGCAGATCAGCGAGGTCAATGAGCTGCTCGACGCCGACCTGCCACATGAAGAGTGGGATACCGTCGGAGGACTCGTATTCGACTTGACGGGCCGCGTGCCGGTTCAGGGCGAGACGGTCCGGTACGATTCGATTGAGTTTCGGACGGAGCGTGTCACCGGCCGGCGAATCAAGAAGGTCGTTATCACAAAGGCGCCGGTCGAGACAGAAGCCCCCGCCGAGTGACGACAAAGGAATTTTGTTCGGGCTTCGTGGCAGTCGTTGGGCGGCCGAACGTGGGAAAGTCCACACTCGTCAATGCGCTGGTTCGGACGAAGGTCGCGATCACATCGTCCAAGCCACAGACGACACGTGGTTCGATCAGGGGCATCCTCAACGACGACAAGGGGCAGGTGGTGTTCGTCGATACTCCCGGCTATCACAAGCCGCGCACGCTGTTGGGTGAGCGCCTCAACGAGCTCGTGCGTGCAGCCTGGTCTAGCGTGGATCTCGTGCTCTTTGTCGTGGACGGCCGCGCTGGGATCGGGGGGGGCGATGCCAGGGTCGCTCAGGAAGTGCACGGCGCAGGGCGCCCTACTTTCTGCGTGGTCAACAAGATCGACCGCCTAACGCGCGATGAGATAGCCGTGTGTCTGCTGGAAGCGTCTCAGCTTGGGGACTTCGCCGAGTTCGTTCCGATCTCGGCTGCGACCGGGGACGGTGTGGGGCTGCTTCGCGATCTCGTTACCGCGCGTATGCCGCAGGGCCCGCGGTACTACCCGGAAGGCATGGATTCAGACATGCCGCCGCCCGCCTTCGTCGCCGAGCTCGTGAGGGAGAAGCTTCTGGAGCGTATGGGTGACGAGCTGCCCCATTCCATTGCGGTAGTGACCGAGGAGTTCGAAGAGCGGGACGACGGGGTGCTCGAGATCGACGCGGTGATCTTCGTCGAACGGGAGTCCCAGAAGGGGATGGTCATCGGCCGGGGAGGAGAGACGCTCAAGGCTGCCGGGACCGAGGCCCGCCATGAGGTTGAGGCGCTTTTCGGGTGCAGGGTGTTCGTGCGGCTCCGGGTCAAAGTCGAAAAGGACTGGCAGCGCCGCGACTACGCGCTCGCACGTCTGGGCTTCGACGTCTAGGCTCGGTCCGTGCCGCAAGCGACCGTAAAGACCTACGACTCACACTCACGCACCGGCGTGCTCCTCGCCGACGACGGCAGCACCGAGTTCCGCATCGGTCCAGAGGCGATGGAGGCCGGTATGTTTCGCTTTCTCCGGCCGGGCCAGCGGGTCACCTTCGACCTGGTGGACAAAGGGGGCGAATTGGTGGTCAGCAACCCCCGCATCGGGATTGCCTAGCTGCTACCAGTTCCAGGTCGTGGTCAAGGCGGCGGTCTGCCCCGGCTCGACCGTGATGAGTCCGGTGCCTTCAGTCCCCGCCTGAGCCAGGGCCGGAGCGTTGGGCCAGGCGGTCTGTGGCTCGACGCAGAAGCCGGCGGGGGGCGTGTGGACGACGAGCGTGTCCGCAGACTCCGACCACTCGATGGCCATGGTCAGGTCGGGCCACCTGATCACTGCGGGCGGGCGGGACGAGACGTAGACATGGTCGAGGAGACGTTCGCCCAGCGCGGGGCCGGTGCGCAGATCGGTGACGTCATCGACCGGGCGCCGGTTGCCCGTGGGGATGAGGTTTTCGTCGAGGTCCAGGACCTGATCGGAGTCGACCTTCAACGCGGTGTCATCGAGGCGTCTGAACCACGGATGCCATCCCATCGAGAGCGGCATCGATCGATCCGCGGCCTCGGCTTCGAGGGCGAGGGTGAGCGAGCCGGCGGCTAGGTCGATCTCGTACCGGAACGCGCCTCCCCAGGGCCACCGATCGCGCCCGAGCGTGCACGACATCGACGCAGACGAGTCGCTCAAATCGTCTACATTCCAAACCTCGTCCCGCACGAGGCCGTGGATCGCCTGGCTGCCGAAGTTCGCCGGAAAGATATGGGTGTCATCGCCCCAGCGGATGGCGTTGTCCTTCAGCCGTCCCACCCACGGGGCCATGAGGAAGCAGCCCCATAGGAAATCCACGAGCTCGGGCGCCGCGCCTTGGGGGGGCGCGGTGAGAAGCCGTTCGGCCCCACCTGCGACCAGAGAGGTCAAACGAGCGCCGTCCCCGGGGTCGATCGAGACGCGGTCTTGTCCTGCGGCCAGTTCGATGGACACGGCGGGGATGCCTCCTTCTTAGACGTCGGTGGGGACAGTGTGCCGGTTTTCTCCAAATTGGCGCGGGTCCCCGGCGATCACGCCGGCCGCTATTACCCTGGAATCTATGCCGGGACTCTACAAAGACGAAGGAGTGGTCCTGCGGGCGATCAAGCTCGGCGAGGCCGATCGGATCGTCACGTTGTTCACGCGCGATCACGGCAAGGTGCGCGCCGTGGCCAAGGGTGTGCGGAAGACCAAGAGCCGTTTCGGCGGACGGCTCGAGCCTTTCTCCCGGGTCGATCTCATGATCTACCGGGGCCGGAACCTCGACACGATCACCGCAGCGGAGATCCTTACGTCCTTTCACGAGGTGCGGGACGATTACACGAGGCTCACCTCCGCCTCGGCGCTCGCCGAGATCGTCGAGAAGATCACGCCCGATCGTGAGCGCGCTCTGGCGGTTTATGCGTTGATGCTCGCCGGTCTAGGGGCTCTCGCTAACGACCCGGGGGGCACTGTGGTGCCTGCGTTTCTGATCAAGCTCCTGTCGTTGTCGGGCTACCATCCTCAGCTCGTCGTGTGTGCCGGTTGCGGCGAGCCGCGGGTTCTGGGGGGTTTCAGCCCATCCTTCGGAGGGGCCGTGTGCGAGCTTTGCTGGCGCGAGGACCGCGACGCGCTCAGACTGGCCTCCGATCGCATTGCCTTGCTGGCGCATCTCCTCAGGTCCGACTTCGGTCAGCCCGCCGATCCACGGGCAACGCTGGAGGTGACCGATGCCTTGAGGCGCTACACCGAATACCACCTCGAGAGGCCGTTGAGAAGCTTTGGGCTCCTCGCCTACCGCTGAGGGCCTGGCGGGGATCTCCCCCGATCGGCTGCCCGGCCACGTCGGGATCATCATGGACGGCAACGGGCGCTGGGCCGAGGCGCGGGGGCTGGATCGCAGCCTCGGACACGAGGCGGGGGAGCGGGCGCTGTTCGATGTCGTCGAGGGGGCGCTCGAGGCGGGTTTGAGGTACCTGTCGGTGTACGCGTTCTCGACCGAGAACTGGGCGCGCCCCCCGTCGGAGGTCGCATTCCTGCTCGGCTTCAACCGAAGGCTGCTGCGCCAGCGACGCGACTATATGGTCGAGCGCGGTGTGCGCATCAGGCGGCTCGGCCGGCGCGACCCGGTCCCCGACGACGTCTTGGAGGAGTTCGATGCGGCTGAGGAGGTGACCAGTGGCAACGACCGGCTGGCGCTGCAGGTGTGCTTCAACTACGGGGGGCGCGCCGAGCTCGAGGATGCCGCCGCACAGGGTTCCATACCCGGGCACCTGTACGCTCCGGACCTGCCGGATGTGGATCTGTTGATCCGCACCTCGGGTGAGAAGCGGCTGTCGAATTTCTTGTTGTGGCAATCGGCATACGCCGAGCTTTACTTCACCGAGATGCTGTGGCCCGATTTCGGCCGCGCCCCGCTATTCGAGGCTCTGCGCGACTATGCGGCGCGCCGCCGCCGTTTCGGAGGTCTCGATTCGCCCGTGCAGGGGCAGCCCAGTTGAGCCCCGAACCGAACGACGTGACCTCGTCCGGCGATCGGCCCATCGAGAGGAACCTTCTGCGTCCCGTGCGGGAGTTTCTCGATACCGAGGTTGCCGGGGCTGGTGTGCTCCTCGCGGTCACGATCGTGGCGCTTGTGTGGGCCAACTCGCCCCTCGGCGCGACGTACGAGAGCCTGTGGTCGACGAAGCTGATGATCGGGGTGGGCCGGTTCGTCCTGGAGGAGGACCTGCGGCACTGGATCAACGATGCTCTAATGGCGATCTTCTTCTTCGTCGTCGGGCTCGAGATAAAGCGGGAGCTCGTTCAGGGCGAGCTGAACGAACCCAAGAAGGCGGCGCTGCCGGCCGTGGCCGCCGTCGGCGGCATGGTGGTCCCTGCGCTGATCTTCCTGGCGCTCAACCGGGGCACGAGCGCAGCGGCAGGTTGGGGAATCCCGATGGCCACCGACATCGCATTCGCGGTGGGGGCGCTTGCTCTCTTCGGCCGCCGGGTTCCGTCGTCGTTGAGGGTGTTCCTGCTGAGCCTCGCGATCGTGGACGACATCGGCGCGATCCTGGTGATCGCCCTTTTCTACAGCGAGGGCATTCAGGCCGTGCCCCTGCTGCTGGCGGTTACCGGAATCGCAGTTGTGGTGGGGATGCGTTGGGTGGGGATTTGGTGGGTTCCGATCTATGTGGTCGTCGGAGCCGGAATATGGCTTGCGACGTTGATCTCGGGAATCCACGCAACCATCGCGGGGGTTGCTCTGGGCCTCCTCACCCCGGCACATCCCCTTGACCCGGCGGCCCTGGAGCGGATGCCGTCTCCGCGGCGCGCCGGACCTTCGTGGTTGAAGCCGGAGATCGCCAAGGCCGCCAGGCTCCGGGTCCAGGAGGCGGTCCCGGTCGCCGAGCGCCTGGGGCATGCGCTCCATCCGTGGACGAGCTACCTCGTGATTCCTCTGTTTGCCCTCGCAAACGCCGGGGTCACCTTCGGCGCCACGGGTGTAGGCGAGATTCTGGCCTCCAGCGTGACCCAAGGAGTCATCCTGGGGCTCGTGGTGGGCAAAGTGGTGGGCATCTGGGGTTTTGCCCGGGTCGCTCGGCGCTTAGGAGTGGTTCAGCTGCCCGAAGGCATCTCCTGGATGCAACTTGCCGCCGCGGCCAGCTTTGCGGGCATCGGTTTCACCGTGTCGCTGTTCATAACGGATCTGGCGTTCTCCGACGCGGCCCTCGCTTCGGAGGCGAAGGTCGGTATCCTTGTCGCCTCGGTGCTTGCGGCCACCCTCGGCTCGCTGATGCTGAGGATCTCTCCAGGTGAATACCGGTAGTGTTGACGATACGAAACTTACTGTAAGATCCGTAAGATGATGTCCCACAGAGACGATCGCCCCGACCTCAACGGCCGGCCGCTTCTGGACAGCAGGCCGGATCAGAGCCTCTACGTTCGCAGGCCGCACGATGAGGACCTGGTGCGCTCGGGGATCCAGCGCTTCCTCAACACACTGGTCCTCGGCGCACGCGGGTCGGGGAAGACCTCGTTCCTGCGCGCCCTGGCCTATGCCCTGCGCAGCGAGGGGGTTCCGGCCGCCTTCGTCGAGGGGGTCACGTCCACCGATGCAGATGCGCTGATCGAGCTCATCTCCCGCAGGGTGGGCGAGGTGTCCGGTCGTACCCCCGGAGGGGGCCGGCGAGCGGATGACGCGTCGCTGCTGGAGGCGGTTCGGGCTCTCCATTCCGTGGGTGACCCGGAGCGCCGCATGGTGGTGCTCATGGACGGCCTGCCGTCCGCCGCCGAAGCGCATTCGCTGTTTGGGCGGCTGCGTGACGAGCTCTGGCGGCTGCCTTTCACCTGGGTTGTGGCCGCCGACGATGACGACCGGTCGGCACTGCTGACCCCGCCTGCGGATGCCTTCTTCGAGCTCGTCGTCGAGCTGCGCCCGCTCGCAACTTCACAACAGGCGGAGCTCCTGCGCAAGAGAGGTATTGCCGACGCGGTTGCGCTGGCGGATCAGGGAAACGGAAACCCAAGAGAGCTGCTGGCTCTTGCCCGCCTCGCTTCGACCGATGGGTCCAGTCCGGCGATGCTTGCGCGTGCCCGGCTCAAGCGGCGCGCCGAAGCCCGGCGGCTCGGCCGCCCCGCCGAGATGGTCGTCGCAGAGCTCGAGGCGTCGGGCCCTCTGAGCGCCTCGGACGAGCGCCTGCTGGGGCGTCTCGGATGGACGCGCGAGCGGGCGGTCCAGGTGCTCAAGCAACTCGAGGCGGCGGGGCTTGTGACCACCTCGTTGCAGAAGGGGCCGAGCGGCCGGCCCCGCAAGCTCTACGGCCTCGAGACCCGGACGCCGAGTGGATGAGGGTGTGCCTGCTTCACATCTCCCACCCACTCGAGCCTGACTGGGACATGCCATGAGCCACGAACAGCTGCTCGAGCTCGATGCCCGGCGCGCCTTCGAAGCCACCCACCGGTTCGAGGACCTCGCCCTTTTCCATGTGCCGTTCGACGAGCTCATCGGTGCGCCGGAAACCGAGGCGATTCTCACGCGGATGGCGGGGCGGGAGGGGCGCGTCGCGATCGTGGGAGGAAGCGGCACCGGGAAGTCGAGCATCATTGCGTCGGTTCTGGGGCCGTTCGCCGATGAGCTACCGGAACACGTCGTCCCCCTTCGCATTCCGGTTGCGGGCGAGCCGGATGAGACCGTCACCCAACCGAACGCGTTCGTGCGTCATCTCATTGCTACGATCACCCGCTGGGCCAGTCCCGAGATGTTCACCCAGGCCGAGCGGGAGGAGCTCCAGCGGGGCGCGTCGGGGCACAGCCGGCGCGCCGGTGCTGAAACCACCCGCAGATTTCATATCGGCGCGCCGGCGTGGTTTGCGGACGCAGGTTTTGCTCTCGAGGTCAAGTCAACCGGTGAGGACATCGAGAGGGCCGCGTCGACGGTCGACGTTGTTGCCGAGAGCCGGCGCATGATCGATCTGTTCCGGGCGCATGGGAGGGCGCCGCTGTTCGTCATCGACGACTCCGACCACTGGCTGCGGATCCCCGAGTTGGACCGCTCGCCGCTTGCGAATGCCTTCTTTACCCAGAACGTCAGAACCTTGGCCACCGAGCTGGCGTGCGGCTTCGTGATTGCGGTCCACGACGACTACCTCGACTATCCCGGTTACGTCGAGACCGAGAGCCTCTTCACGACGGTCATTCACGTCCCCTGGTTCGAAACCGGGCTCGCGGCCGGCCCCATCGGCAGGATTCTGCAACACCGGATGGATGTCCACGAGGTCGCGGCCTCAGTGGAAGAGATCTTCGATCCGGAGGCGGTCACCGGGCTCGAATGGCATTATTTCACCGGCGCCGGCGGCAGCCTCCGAGACGTCCTACAGGTCGCGGACCGCTCGGTTCAACACGCCTGCTCGGACGCGGAGCAGACGGTCACGAAGCAGTTGGTGATCCAGGCGCTGACCGAATTCCGCTGATGGCAACCGGGACCCGCACCAATCAGGCCGGGCGCCGAGGACCACCCTGTTCGGGCCCGGGGTCCTGTTGCGTCTCGTCCGGTTTGTCTTCGTCTTCCTCGTCTTCGGGAGTACGCGCACCAGGTCCAATTGCAGAAGCGAGTACGCCCGAGTTGGGGAGAGCTACGGGGCCGGCCTTGGTGGCCAGGTTCACGTAAAACAGCCCCATGTCGGTGACTACCCCCTCGTACTCCCCGCCGAGGGGGCCCGAGCGCATCACGAGGTAGTCACCGAGCTTGAACGGCCGCACCACCAGGAGAACGATGCCGGCGAAGAAGTTGCCCACCGTTTGCTGCGCGGCGATGCCGATGACAACGCCGGTGACCGCGCCCCCCAACAGCAGTCCGCGGATGCGCAGCCCTATGACGCTGAAGGCCATGAGCGCAACCACGGTATAGCCGATCAGTTGGACGAAAAAGGTCAGTGGGGTTCCCCGTTTCTCACCCAGGCTGTCTTCGGCCGACCGCACAGCGTTGGCGATCGCGCGAACTGAGATCACCCCTGCGATCACAATCCCCGCCGCAATTCCGAAGGAGGCGAGGGAGCGGTCGGGGATCTCCAAGGTGCTTGCGGCCGTCAGCCCCCCAAGAGCCACCACGACGCCCGCAATCGCCCTCTTGACGTGGGGGCGCGCCGCCTGGGCGACGTCCAAGGCTTGCTCTTTCATGATCCGAGGCTAACGCGGCGGGCCGAGTGCCCAGGAAGCCGACGCACCAGGGTCCCGGCTGGACATTCGGCTAGGTCTTCTTGACGGCGACCACGGTATCGGGTTCGGCGGACGGGCGGGTCGCGGTCTCGATCAAAATCTCTTCGACGCGCCGCCGCTGCATCCGGCGCACCCTGAAGCTCCAGCCGTCGTGCCCCACCGTGTCGCCGGGCTTTGGGACCCGACCGAGGCGATCCATCAGCCACCCCGCCACCGTTTCGTACTCCCCGTCGGGGAGATCGATGCGCAGATAGGCGGCCACCTCGTCGATGCGGAGATTCCCAGGGACGAGGTGGCGGTTCTCGCCGAGGCTTTGGATGCCGACCTCGCTGGCGTCGTGCTCGTCGCGTATCTCCCCGACCAACTCCTCGAGCAGATCCTCGAGCGTCACAACACCGGCGGTCCCTCCGTGTTCATCTACCACCAACGCAAAGTGCGTGTGCTCGCGGCGCATATCGAGCAGAAGCGGATGCAGCTTTCGGGACTCGGGCACCACGATCATTCGCCTTATGAAATGCCTGGATATGGGCCGCTCCCTTTCCTCCGGATCGACCCTCAGCAGGTCTTTGATATGGAGGAACCCGAAGACCTGGTCGAGATCGCCTCCGTAGACCGGGAGCCTCGAGTGCCCGGTTCGCAAGACCACCTTCTCGACGTCGGAGGCGGTGGCCATCGCCGGGATGGCGACGACCTCGGGGCGGGGGATCATGACCGCGGCGGCGTCTCTTGCGCCAAAGTCGATCGCTCCGGAAAGCAGCCGGTGCTCGAAGTCCTTCAGGAGGCCTTCCTCGGCCGACTCGCGGATCATCGCTCCGATCTCGCCCGCGCTGTGTACGTCCGCGCGCTCCTCGGCGGGCTCGACCCCGAAGAGCCGAGTTCCCGCATTCGCCAGTGCATTGAAGACAGCGATGAACGGCCTGAATATGTTGGCGTAGAGCCGGAAGGGAATGGCAAGCCACAGCGCGGCTCGCTCTGGGTCGGCGATGGCGATGTTCTTCGGGGCCATCTCGCCGATGACCATGTGGAGAAACGTGATGATGATCAGCGCCACCACGAACGAAACCGAATGAGCGATTGTTTCCGGGACCGCAGTCACAGACTCGAGTGCCGACTCCAGAAGATGAGCCACTGCAGGTTCTGCGATCCAGCCGAGGCTGAGCGAGGCCATGGTGATCCCAAGCTGAGCGGCCGAGAGCATGAAGGAGAGCTCGTGCGCGGATTTGAGCGCGGTTGCCGCCAGGGTGTTGCCTTCCTGCGCCCGCTGCTCCAACTTCGAGGTCCTGCTGGCGATGACTGCGAATTCGCCTCCGACGAAGAAGCCGTTGGCCACAAGCAAGGCGACGGCGGCCATTATGGCGATGGCCGTCACCTAACCTCCTCCACTTTGGTTCCGGCGGGCGCGGCCACCAGCACGGTGTCGATGCGGCGGTTGTCCATGGTCACCACCTTGAACTCCCATCCCCGGAAGCTTGTTTGGTCACCTGGCTCGGGAATGCGCTCGAAGTGGGTAAGGAGAAAGCCGGCCAGCGTGTCGTACTCGCCCTCTGGAAGGGAGAGCTTGGTCGCATCCCGCAGCTCGTCCCGGTGCAGGAGCCCCGAAACCAGATAGACACCCACGGGAGGCCTGGTGAGCTCGGGGGTCGCAGAAGGGTCGTATTCGTCTTCGATGTTCCCAACGATCTCCTCGAGAAGGTCTTCTATGGTCACGATGCCCGCCGTGCCCCCGTACTCGTCCAAGACGATGGCGAGGTGCTTTCTCTCGCGCCGCATTTGCGCCAGCAGCGACCCCAGCTCCCGGGATTCGGGCACCAGCAGTGGATCTTGCATCACCTCCGTGACCGGCGTCGAGGTCCGGTTGTCGAATGGGATCCGGTGAATGTCCTTGATGTGAGCTAGCCCGATGATGTCGTCCAGATTTTCTCTGTAGACGGGAAACCTGGAATGCCCGCTGTCCACGGCCACCGCCACGAGGTCGGCAACGGACGAGTCGTGCTGCAGGGCCACCACCGAGACGCGCGGCATCAGTGCGTCGCCCGCGGTCTTCTCCCAGAACGCAATCGACCGCGCCAGCAGCGCAGCCTCCTCTTCCGGGAGCTCGCCTTCCTGGCGCGAGGACTGGATGAGCAGCTCGAGCTCTTCGAGCGACCGAACCGAGCTCAGCTCGTCGCGCGGCTCGATCCCGAGCGCCCGCACGAGGGCGTTGGCCGAGGCGTTCAGGAACAGGATCAGCGGCTTGGCCAGGAAATTGAGCAGGCGCAGGGGCGTCACGATGGCGAGGCCGATCTGCAGAGGCCTGGCCACGGCGAGGTTCTTCGGAATCATCTCGCCGAGAACCATCTGAGCGGCCGTGGCCAGACCCAGGGCGAGGGCGATCGAGAGGCCCGAGGCCGAGCTCTCCGGCAATCCCAGCCCCACCAGCGGGGGGGTCATGGCCTCGCCGACCGTGGGCTCGATGATGAAGCCGACCAGCAAGGATGTGACCGTGATGCCGAGCTGGCAGCCGGACAGCTCGAAGGAGAGATCCTTGAGCGCCTTGAACAGCGAGCGCGCCCCGCGATGACCCTCCTCCGCCAGCCGCTCGACCTTGTTGCGATCAGAGGCGACCAGCGCGAACTCGCCCGCGACGAAGAAGGCGTTCGCCAGGATGAGGAAGAGAATGGCCGCAAGGCCGAGAGCGAAGTCTATCGCCCGCACCTCCCCATGCCTGTGGGAAGGTGCGGGTACACCCACTCTGGATCGGAACTCATGGCGTCTATCATGCCTCCTATGGCCCAAGTAACTCTGGACACGATCGTCAACCTGTGCAAGCGCAGGGGTCTCGTC
>JALZIQ010000107.1 GCA_030860205.1 Actinomycetota bacterium
GGTGGCGGAGCGAACCCGCTCGAGCAGTCGGCTGCAACGGTCAACGGCGAGAAGATTCCTGCAGACGACATCCAGGAGGATCTCGCAGCTTTTAAAGAGACGGCCGAATACAAACAGCTTGCACAACAGCAGGGCGCCGATGCCATCAGCCGCCAGTTCGAACAGGTAACGCTGGCCCGTCTGGTCCGGCGCGCCGTGCTGGTCCCCGTCGCCGAGCAGATGGGTATCGGGGTCTCCGACGAGGAGATCGATCGGCAGCTCGAACAGGTCAAGGCCCAGCTGCCCAGCGAAGAGGCTTTCGACAAGGCCCTCGAAGAGCGTGGCTTCACGCTCGACGAGGTGAAGACTCTGTTCCACGACCAGCTGCTCGAGCAGAAGCTGCAGCAGAAGGTGACCGCAGACTCGGGCCCGACCCGAGAGAGGCTGCGCGAGGAGTACGAAGCCGATCCCACGGCCTTCGACGAGACGCACTACCAGCACATTCTCGTCCCGAAGGAATCGACCGCGGAGGATCTGTCCGCGCAGCTTCAAGGGGCGCCGGAGAGCAAGGTCGACAGCCTCTTTCCCCGGCTGGCCAAGAAGTTTTCGGAGGATCCGTCGGCGGCTGAGAACAGCGGGGACCTCGGATTTCTGCCGGCCGGGCAGTCCGTGCCGGAGTTCGAGCAGGCCGGCGCGAAGCTGGCCGTGGGTGAGGTGTCTAAGCCCGTCCAGACCGAGTTCGGATTCCATGTGATCCGTGTCATGGGGCGGCGCAGCCTCTCGTTCGAAGAAGCAAAGCCGCAGCTCGAGCAGGAGCTCGGCGCCAGCGAGGCCGAGGCCGCCTGGATGAGCTTCGTCAAAAGGGCCTACGAGGACGCCGACGTCGAGATCAATCCGCGCTTCGGCGAGCTCGACCTCGACACCCAACAGATAGTGAATCCCGGCGCCGAGTCCGTCCCGGGCGCCCAAGAGCCCGAAGAGTAGGGCGGTCCGCCTCAGCGCATGCCCCTGCTCGTAGTTCCACTGGGCCCCGATGACACCGGGTCGCTGACGCTGGACGAGTGGGACGCCCTGGCCCGCTGCGAGCGCGTTTTCTTCGAGCGGCCGGGACATCCCCTCCGGGCGCGCCTGGAGTCGGCCGGCGTGCTGACTGGGCCGTTCGACGACGAGCCCTCCGCCGCCCGGGACGGCTGGGCGCTCGTGGCCGATCCGGCCTCTCCACGGGTGGTCGAGCTGGCGCGCGCCGGCGCGCAGGTAAGGAACGGCGTCTCAGATTCCCCGGACGACCTCACCACGGGTTACGGCGCGCCGATCGCTCGCTCGGCGGGTGCGGGGTTCGCCGGCCTGATCGCGCTCATGGCCCGATTACGGGGCCCCGACGGATGCCCGTGGGATCGGGAGCAGACCCACGGTTCGCTGGAGGTGCACCTCCAGGAGGAGGCTTACGAGGTTCTCGAGGCGATCGACGAGGGTCTGCTCGGCGCCGAGCTGGCCGAGGAGCTCGGCGATCTGCTCCTGCAGGTCGTGTTTCATTCTCAGCTGGCCCGCGATGACGCCCGCTTCAGCATAGGGGACGTCCTCGGCGCGCTCGAGGCGAAGCTCGTTGCACGCCATCCACACGTCTTCGACGTGACCGAGGTCGCGGGCGCCGGCGAGGTCGTCCGCAACTGGGAGGCGATCAAGGCGGCCGAGAAGGGGCGCTCGGATCCGTTCGAGGGCATCGGGCGCGACCTTTCCGCTCTCCTGGCGGCGTACAAGACCCAGAAGAGAGCGGGGGCCATCGGCTGGTCGGCGGACGCCGGCGAGGCGGGCGAGCGGGTGCGGGACGCGCTCACCCGGCCCGTCGACGCGGCCTCGCTCGGGGAGGCGCTGTTCTGGTGCGTGGCCGTTGCCCGGGCGGCCGGGGTCGATCCCGAAACGGCCCTGAGGGCGCGCACCGCGGAGTTCCGTAAATCCGCACCGGCTTTGCTAACTTCAGGGCAGATCGGAAAGGAGACAAGGTGAGCGTCATCGTTGGCGTCATGGGCCGCGAGGTGCTGGATTCGCGCGGCAACCCAACGGTCGAGGCAGAAGTCGTACTCGACTCTGGCGCGGTCGGCTCGGCGATTGTTCCCTCCGGAGCCTCAACCGGGTCGCGCGAGGCGCTCGAGCTCAGAGACGGCGGCGGACGCTACGGGGGCAAGGGCGTCGGGAAGGCGATCGCCAACATCGCCGACGTAATCGCGCCGGCCCTTATCGGGGCCGACGCTCTCGACCAACGCGCCACCGACACACTGCTCGTCGACCTCGACGGGACCGACGATAAATCCAAGCTTGGCGCCAACGCGATCCTCGGAGTGTCCCTCGCCGTAGCCCATGCCGCCGCAGACGAGCTCGGCCTCCCGCTGTGGCGCTATCTCGGCGGCCCCACCGCGCACGTGCTCCCAGTACCGTTGATGAATGTGGTCAACGGGGGGGCTCACGCCGCCAACTCGCTGGACTTCCAGGAGTTCATGCTCGCGCCGGTGGGCGCAGCGTCGTACGCCGAGGCTCTCGAATGGGGAGCTACCTGCTACCACGCCCTCGCAAATGTGCTCGAGGAGGGCGGGCTCGCCACGGGAGTGGGAGACGAGGGCGGCTTCGCCCCCGATGTGCGGTCCAACCTGCACGCGCTCGACCTCTTGATGGAGGGGATCGAGGCGGCGGGTTACACGCCGGGGCGCGACATCTCGATCGCACTGGATCCCGCAACCTCAGAGATCCGAGAGGATGACGGATATGTGCTTGCCTCCGAGGACCGAAGGCTATCGAGTGAGGAGATGGTTGCCTTCTGGACCGACTGGGTCGAGCGCTACCCGATCGTCTCGATCGAGGACGGCATGGCCGAGGACGACTGGGCCGGGTGGGTTGCGTTGACCCGGGAGATCGGGGACCGGGTGCAGCTCGTCGGCGATGATCTTTTCGTCACAAACCCGGAGATACTCGAGCGCGGCATCGCCGAAGGGGCGGCCAACTCGATCCTCGTAAAGCCCAACCAGATCGGAAGCCTCACCGAGACCCTCGACTGCGTGGCGCTCGCACAGCGGTCGTCGTATTCGACCGTCATCTCGCACCGATCTGGAGAGACCGAAGACGCAACGGTGGCCGATATCGCGGTTGCAACCGACGCCGGGCAGATCAAGACCGGCGCCCCAGCCCGGGGCGAGCGCACTGCCAAGTACAATCAGCTTCTGCGCATCGAGCACGCTCTCGGCGACGCCGCCCGTTATCCCGGCGTCCGGGCGTTTCCCAGGAGCGCCGCGCCTTGAAGTCCGGTTCTCTGGACCGCAGCGGCCGGGGGCCGGATCCTGCCGTCAACGAGGGTTCGGCCTGGGGAATCGGTCCCGGAGTGGTCGTGCTGTTGCTGATCCTCGGCCTCGCCCTGGCAATGGCGATAGGGCCGACGCGTCAACTCCTTGCGCAGCGACGGCAGATCGCGGCCGCCGCCGATGCGCTGCGCCGGCTCGAGACATCGACCGAGCACTACGAGAAGCAGGTCGCGCGGCTCAAGGATCCCGACTACCTCGAGGCGAAGGCGCGCGAGCAGATGGGCCTCGTTCGCCCCGGCGAGAGGAGCTTTATCGTGATCCCTCCGCCCGAATCGAAGAAGGACAAGGACCGGGCGGAAAAGCTCGGCCGGCGTCCCGCCGAGACGGAGGCGCCGGGGTTCGTCGGAGGGCTCCTGAGCTTCATCGGCCTCGGCTGAGAGCGGCGCTCCGGTTGGGCGCGCCCGCCTTACGATTCTGCGGATGGAGCCCCTGCGGCATTCCGAAGATGACCGGCGCGCCGTGGAGGCGCAGATCGGGCGGCCGTTGCGCGGCCGCTGGGCGGTCGTGCGACGCTGCCATCTCGGCATGCCGATGGTGATCGAGAACCATCCCCGGCTCGAGGACGGCGAGCCGTTTCCCACTCTTTTTTGGCTGACCTGCCCCGTGCTGATGCGCCGGGTCAGCCGGCTCGAGGGCGGGGGCTACATGGCCCAGCTCAACGGCGATCTCGCCCGCGACGACGTCCGGCGCGGACGGATGGCGGAGGCGGTCAGACGCTACCGGGCGCGTCGGGATGCGCGCGCGCCGATCCAAGACTCCGGCGCGCCACCTGGCGGGGGGGAGGACCGGATCAAATGCCTCCACGCCCATGTGGCGGATGAGCTCGCGCATCCGCCCAATCCGGCGGGCGCCGCGACGCTGGCGGCCACCGGGTGGCCCGACTGCCGGACATCCTGCATCGGTCCGGCATGAGGGTGGCCGCCATTGATGTCGGCACGAACACAACCCGCCTCCTGGTTGCCGAGGAGCAGCCGGGTGGGTTCCGCTCTATCGATCGCCGGATGGTGATCACCCGCTTGGGGCAGGGCGTCGACCGGCGCAGGACCTTGGCCCCCGAGGCGCTGAAGCGCACGCTCGCAACCATCGCAGACTATGCGGCCGCATGCGGTGATCTGGGGGTGGAGCGGCTCCGCGTCACGGGGACCTCCGCGGTGCGGGACGCCCACAACCGCAGCGAGTTCATGGACGCGGTCAAGCTGCTGACCGGTGCCGAGCCCGAGCTCTTGTCCGGTGAGCTGGAAGCGCGCGCCACCTACCTTGGAGCGGTGTCCGATCTCGACCCCGGGCAATCGGTGCTGGTAGTCGACATCGGAGGCGGGTCCACGGAGCTGATACACGGACGGGAGGAGCCGGAGCGCCTCGTCTCCCTCGAGGTCGGCTCGGTGCGGATGTTCGAAAAGCACCTCGTCTCGGACCCCCCCACGCTCGCGGAGCTCGAGGCTCTGCGCGCCGAGGTGGGGGCGACCCTCGACGCAGCGAAGCCCGGCCTGGGAGTTCCTGCCAGGACGCGCATGGTCGGGGTGGCGGGCACGGTCACTCAGCTCGCCGCCATCAACGCCGGCGTCGCCGTCTACGACCCGGGCGTGACGCACCACGCGATCCTGAGCCACGGTGACGTTAGAAGGCTGGCGAGACGGCTCGCGGTCTTGCCCTATGAGCAGCGCAAGAAGGTGAAGGCGTTGGTTCCCGGCCGAGCCGATGTGATCGTCGCCGGGACCGAGATCCTGTTGTCGGTCATGGAGGCGTTCGACTCACCGGAGGTGCTCACCTCCGAGAAGGACATCCTCGACGGCCTGGTGATGGGGCTGCTGACGGACGACATGGGGAGCTAGCGAACGCCCCGCAGCGCGATAGCGTGAGCTTGATGTCCGACACGGTCTGGGAGCCCGACGACAGCTACATCGAACGAGCCAACGTCACGCGCCTCATGCGGCGACAGGGAATCGGCGATTTCGGCGCGCTCGTCCGCCGTTCCCAGGACGACACGGAATGGTTCTGGGACGCGGTGATCGATGATCTCGGCATCGATTTCCACCAGCCGTACAGCCAGGTCCTCGACCTGAGCTCGGGCCCGGAGTGGGCAAAGTGGTTCGTCGGGGGCAGCATCAATCTCGCCCACAACTGCGTGTTCAGGCACGCCGCATCACCTATGAGAGACCGGCCGGCGCTGGCGTGGGAGGGGGAGGACGGCGCCACCCGGCTGCTCAGCTACGGCCAGCTCGCAAATGAGGTGGCCCGGGTTGCGGCTGGCTTGGAGGGTCTGGGCATCGGCCTCGGCGACGTCGTCGCGGTCTTCATGCCCATGGTCCCCGAGGCCGTCGTCGCCGCCTATGCCTGCGCCTCCATCGGCGCCATCTACCTGCCGGTCTTCTCTGGTTTCGGCGCGCCTGCCGTGGCCGCGCGGCTGGTCGACTCGGGCGCCCGGATGCTGCTCACCGCAGACGGCTTTGGCCGGAAGGGTGTGGCGGTGCCGATGGCGAGGGTGGCGGCCGAGGCCGCGGCGGCTGCCCCGGCGGTCGAGCACATTGTCGTCTTCGGGTATGCCGGGGACCCAGGCCGGCACCGGGGTGAGCCCGAGCTCGCCTGGGATGAAGCTTTTCCGGAGGTTCACGGACCGATCGAAGCTCGGGGGCTCGATCCGGAGACGCCGTTCATGATCGCCTACACCTCGGGCACGACGGGGCGGCCGAAGGGAAGCGTGCACGTCCACGGCGGTTTCCTGGTCAAGGTTGCCGAGGAGGTCGCCTATCAGACCGATGTCGGCCCAGGCGAGGTCCTCTACTGGGTCACCGACATGGGCTGGATCATGGGTCCGTGGGAGATGGTCGGAGGCCACTGCGCCGGCGCCTGCGTGTTGATGTACGACGGCGCGCCGAGCCATCCCCGGCCGGACCGGTTGTGGTCGATGTGCGAACGCCACGGGGTCACCACCCTGGGTGTGTCCCCTACGCTGATTCGCTCTCTCATGCCGGCGGGTGAGGATGCGGTGCACGCCCATGATCTGAGCTCGCTGCGCGTGCTGGCTTCGACCGGCGAGCCCTGGAACCCGGGCCCGTACATGTGGTTGTCGCATGTGGTCGGACGCGACCGCCTGCCCATCATCAACCTCTCCGGCGGAACCGAGGTGGGCGCCTGCTTCCTGAGTGGCGCGCCGGTCATTCCCTCGAAGAGCTGCTCGCTCGGCGCGCCGGCGTTGGGCATGGCCATCGACGTCTTCGACCCCGACGGGCGCCCGGTTCGGGCTGGGGTC
Organism: Actinomycetota bacterium; assembly: GCA_030860205.1. Lineage (GTDB taxonomy): Bacteria > Actinomycetota > CADDZG01 > CADDZG01 > WHSQ01 > JACDDL01. The sequence goes on from JALZIQ010000107.1 coordinate 6,577, forward strand.
GGCGAGCTGGTGTGTACCAAACCATGGCCGGCCATGACCCGCGGCTTCTGGGGAGACCCCGAACGCTATCTGGCGGCCTACTGGCAGCGCTGGCCGGGGGTCTGGGCCCATGGGGACTGGGCCTCGGTGGACGCGGACGGCTTCTGGTTCCTTCACGGCCGCTCCGACGACACGCTCATGGTCGCAGGCAAGCGCATCGGCCCCGCCGAGTTCGAGTCCGTCGCTGTGAGCCATCCTGCGGTGATCGAATGTGCCGCAATCGGCGTTCCCCACGAGGTCAAGGGAGAGGCGGTCTGGTGCTTCTGCGTCCTCGTTCGGGGGGCGACACCGGACGATGCCCTGGGGGCCGAGATCGCGGACGCGGTTGCGGGGGAGTTGGGCAAGGCCTTCCGACCCGCCGAGGTGCGCTTCGTGGAGGAGCTCCCCAAGACCCGCTCGGCGAAGATCGTCCGCCGGATCGTGCGCTCCTGCGTGCTGGGCGAGGACACGGGGGATCTCTCCTCGCTCGAGAATCCCGGTGCGTTGCAAGCTCTGAGAAGGGTGCTGAAGTGACCACGTTCGTGCTGGTCCGCCACGCGGTCACCGCCCATACGGGGCAGAGGCTTTCGGGTTGGATGCCGAACCTCCCCCTCACCTCCGAGGGCAGGGCCCAGGCCGAGACGGTGGCCGAACGCCTGGCCTCGGTGCCGCTGAATGCCATTTACTCGAGCCCTATTCTCCGAACCGTCGAGACCGCAAGGGCCATCGCGGCGCGCCACGACCTCGACGTGACGATCCGGAAGGGCATCGGCGAGGTCGAGTACGGAACCTGGACCGATCGCTCTCTGAAAAGCCTTGCCCGGACCAAGCTGTGGACGACGGTCCAGCGTTGGCCTTCGGGCGCCCGGTTTCCCGAGGGAGAGAGCCTGCGAGAGGTCCAGAGTCGCGCCATCACCGAGCTCGAGCGGTTACGTGCGGAGCATCCAAGGCACACCGTTTGTCTTGTCTCGCACGGCGACGTGATACGGCTCGTCGCGGCGCACTACCTCGGAGTCCACATCGATCTGTTCCAGAGGATCCACATAGGACCCGCCTCGGTAAGTGTGATCAGCGTTGGGGATCAAGGTCCCATAGTGCTTACCTTGAACAGCTCTGCGGCGCCGTCTGCTTCCGGAGGGAAAGCGGCTCCCTGGGATGGATCAAGAGCGAAAATCTTAGAGAAGAGGAGGACATGAGCCAGATGGAGATCACTCCGGAGGTATTCACCGCCGACTACGCCGGCGAGCCGGGTCAACGAACGTTCTTCATGCAATCCCGGGGTGAGTGGGGGACCCTCACCTACCTAGTCGAGAAACAGCAGGTCGTTGCGCTCGGCGAACGCCTCAGGGATGTGCTCATTCTGGTGGACGAAACGGATCCGGTGAACAGCGCCATGCCGGCGCGTGACCCCGCGCTCGCGCTGTCCACCCCGGTCGAGCCCGAGTGGCGCGTGGGTACCTTGGGCCTCTCCTACGAAGAGGACGCGGATCGGGTTGTCGTGCTGATGGAGCCCGTCGAGGAGCCCGAGACACAAGTCACCGATGAAGACCCGCCCCCGCCGAGCGATAGCAGCGTCCGGTTTCTCTTGCGGCGCGATCAGGTCCGCTCCTTCATCCTGCACGCGCTCGCGATCGTGGGCGAAGGACGCGCGACCTGTCCCCTGTGCGGCTTGGCCATGGACCCGTCCGGTCACCAGTGCCCCGCCTCCAACGGTCATCACCTGATCGTCTGAACCGCTCGATGCCCGCGACCGCCCGTGCCTGCGAGCTCCTGGCCACCGGGGACATCGAGGTTCTCGGCCTCCTGCCCTATTCGTCCAACTACGTGTTCCTTGCGAAGGTCAACGGAGAGGGAGGCGAGGCGCTTGCAGTCTACAAACCGTCACGGGGGGAACGGCCGCTGTGGGACTTCCCTTCCGGGACGCTGGCGGCGCGCGAAGTCGCCGCCTATCTGGTGAGCGAAGCGGCCGGATGGGGCTTCGTCCCTCCAACGGTAATGCGGTCCGATGGACCTCTTGGGCGGGGCTCGCTGCAGTTGTTCGTCGAGCACGACCCCGAACGCCACTACTTCGTTCTGGTGCGGGAGCGTCTCGAGGAGTTTGCCTCCATCGCCCTGTTCGACGCGGTCATCAACAACGCCGACCGAAAGGGAGGCCACGTCCTGGAGGATGCCCAGGCTCGGATGTGGGTGGTCGATCACGGCCTCTGCTTCAGCGTGTCCGACAAGCTCCGCACGGTCATATGGGCTTTCTCCGAGGAGCCGATAGGGGGGGCTCTGAGGGAGTGTCTCGTCCTCCTCGGCGCGCAGTTGGCGGACGACGGAGCGCTCGGTGGGCGGCTCGCGGAGCTCTTGTCGCCCGGGGAGTCGGCCGCGACGCTGGCGCGGGTCGAGTCGCTGCTGATCGACGATCGGTTCCCGGCGCCGGAAGGCGACCGTCCGCTCCCCTGGCCGCTCGTCTAGCTTTTCACGGGGGATTGGCCGCCTTCTGACCCTCACGCCCCCGTAGTTGACTCCTCCGCCCAGCCGGCAGAGCACGGCCAACCAGGCGCAGACACCTCGTTCGAGGATCCATACCGGAGCCAGCAAAGACGCGCTCGCAGGGAAGACGGTTCGCCCCGAGGCCCTTCTACGCCCCACCTCGGCGAGCCCCATCACTCCCCCGGCGAGGCAGGCGCCGATTTTGGAAACGCCTGTTCGTCACGACCCACAGCATGAGGGGAAGGACCGCAAGCCACATCACCATCCGGGGGAGCAGCGCAAAGTTGTCGTAGGCCTGACGAACCCGCTGCGAGAAGAAGCGCGCTCTCGTGGGTGCGAGCCGTTCGACGTAGAGGTCCAGTGGCGACATCACCCGGCCCCCGCTGCGCTCGACGGTCCGTATGAGCTCGAGGTTCTCGAACAGAACGTCTCCGTCGTAGCCGCCCATGGACATGAAGAACGATCTTTTCAATGCGAGGGTGCCCGGATAGTCGGCGCCGGTCGCCCTGTTGAGGAGGGTTCGTGCGGTGTCCCACAGGCCGTGCCACGGAATTGGGTGTCTGAAGTAGTTCTGAGGACGCACCAGCTCGGCGTGATCGAGCATTCGCTCCAGCCGCTCCAGCGCAGCGCGATCGTAGCGAACGTCGTCGTCGGCTACCACCACCTTCTCGCAGAGCGCCGCGCGAACCCCCGTGGTGACCCCAAGAGTTTTCCCGTTGGCTAAGAACAGACCGACCTCGGGCGCCATGTGCTTTATCGCTGACCCCCACATCGCTGCGTTGCTGCAAAGGCGGGCGCTTCGGAACCGTCGACGACGATCACCTCGGTGACCATGTCCTCGAGCCGAGTGAGGTAGTTCGTAATCTTCTCCCGGTCGTCATCACCGAGCCACTTGAGCGGCAGCACGTAAGACAACAGGAGCAGCTCAAGATACTTGTTGTCCGACTGCGTGAGGTACGTAGAACGAAGCCCGTTCTGCAGCCCACGAGCCCATCAGGCGCCGGCCCTCGCTGGTGCCGGCCGCTCTGAACTTCGTCGTGGCGTGGGTGCCGTCACAGAAAGGACGGATCTCCGACCGGCCGCAGCGACACAGCGCAATCGTCTTTCGACGGGCATCGATCTAGTTGCCATCCTGATCAGTGAGCTTGAAAGAACCCCTGACTATCAGGGCCCATCGCGATAGGGGGTGATCCGGCATTCGTCCACGTCCTTTGGTCCCCGTATGGCGACCGACCTAAACGTGGGCCGGAGGTCCGGTTCATGCGGGCGTCTTCGGCTCCAGCCCTGCGCGGATGGCCTGCAGGTCGTCCAGCTGATCGGAGATCCATTCCTGAGGGCGACGCCCGCCGACGATCGAGCGTAGCTTCTCGGCGCGCCGACTGCGTTCGGCGGGCTGCATATCGAAGGCTCGCTCGAGCGCCGTTGCCGTCGCGTCGATGTCGTAGGGGTCGTCGATCGCCACCGAATGGCGGCCGAGCTCCTCGTAGCTGCCTGCCCCGCGCGCAAGGACGAGCACACCGGCCGTCTCGTTGATTGCCGCACCCTCCTTGGACACGAGGTTCATTCCGTCCATGAGTGAGTTCACCAACAGGGCGTCGTAGACGAGGTATGCGCCCAACACGCGGTCGAAGTCCGCTTCCAGAGAAAGCTCGATCGAGTGGGGGTGGCGATCGTTGACTTCCTGTGCGGCGCGCCTGACTCGCTCAAGGTAGCTGCGATACTCGGGCATCGCCCCGCGCGTCGGATACAGAGACGCAATGAAGCGCACATCTCCCGCCAAATCGGGCCTGTCGTCGAGCATCTGGCCAAATGCATGAAAGCCGCGCACGATGTTCTTGGAGGGCTCGGCCCGGTCCGCCCGCACGAGAAGACGGCCGCCGTAGGATTTGTATCGCTCTGCCCACCTGCGGGCCGGTTCCTTGCTTGCCCGCTCTTTGAGGTCGCCGAGGTCGATGGGAATCGGGTACGAACGCACCCAGGAGCGACGCCCGGCATGTTCGACCAAACCCCGTTCGTGATCGACGTGCGCTCCAATGGACTCACAGCATCTGAGAAACCCGTGGGCCCAGGGGGGCACATGAAAGCCCAGCAGATCGGAGCCCAGCATCCCTTCGATCATCTTCTGCGGAATGGGATCGGGAAGCGTGTCGAGACACTCAGGCCCGCAGAACGACGAGTGGGTGAAGTGAAGGATCGTGCGCCCGCCGCTGAGCCGGCGCAGATGTCCGGGGGCTGTCGCCAGGTGGTAATCCTGAAAGAGAACCAGCGCGTCATCGCCCGCAGAGGCCGCGACAGTTTGGGCAAAGCGCAGGTTCACCGGTTCGTACGCGTCGTTCCACGCGTCCAGCGCGTCGTCGTTGAAACCGGTGACGCCGAGCTCGGCCCAGAGGCAGTGATTGGCGAACCACAGCAACCTGTTGGAGATGTCGTTGTAATAACGGTCATAGGTGCCGCGTTCGATATCGAGCAGGCGGACCGGATAGCCGAGGAGTGAGCGAAGGCCGGCCGTCTTCCCCGCCTGCATTGCGGCGCGGTCTGCGTCGGAGTTCGCAGCCGCGATCCACATGGCGCTGTCTCCGAGATCGCGCGCCACCCAGTCCAAAGCCCCCGCGAGCCCCCCGGCGCCGCGCGTGGTGCCGAAACCCCCCGAGTGGCTTTCTGTGAACGAAACCGGCCCCCTGTTGGAGACGAGAACGATGTCCGGCTCTTCGGTGGTCACCTGCCGCCTCCCTGGTGCTTCGTCATCCACCACAAAAGTCCTTCATGCAGGCATTGGCTCCGTCGCTATTCGATCGGTTGACCTTTTCCGATCGCCACGATCCCCCCCGGCGACACGGTGAAGCGCTCCCGATCCGCCTCGACGTCCACTCCGATCTGCGCTCCTTCCGGGATGCGAACGTTCTTATCTACGATCGCGTTTCGGACAATGGCGTCTTGCCCCACCTCAACCCCGTGCATCAGGACAGACCCTTCCACCATGGCCTGGGATTCGACGGTCACTCCTGGGGAGATGATGGAGTTGCGAACGAGCCCGCCGGAAATGATTGCGCCCGCACAAACCATGGAGTTGACGGCCCGCCCGCTTCGGCTCCCTTCATCCATGAACTTGGCCGGTGGCAGGGGCTCGTGCCACGTCAAGATGGGCCACTGGTAGTTGTAAAGGTTGAATTCGGGTTCCGACGAGACGAGGTCGATGTGCGCCCCGTAGTAGGTGTCGAGGCTACCGACGTCGCGCCAGTAGTCCTTGTCGCGATCCGTGCTGCCGGGGACGCTGTTGGCCGAGAAGTCATAGACGGCGGCCTCGCCCCGTTCGACGAGCTGCGGAATGATGTCGCCTCCCATGTCGTGCGTTGAGCTCTCGTCGGCTGCATCCTTGATCACCGCATCAACCAATGCATCGGTGGAGAACAGGTAGTTACCCATTGATGCAAATATCTGATCCGGGGCGTCCGGAAGGCCCTTTGCTTCGCTGGGCTTCTCCAGGAACGCAGAGATGCGGCGCCCATCACCCGCTGTCTCGATGACCCCGAAATCGCTCGCCTGCGAGCGCGACACCCGGATTCCTGCGACCGTGACGCCCGCTCCGGTTTCGATGTGGAAGTCGAGCATCTGGCGAGGATCCATGCGGTAGATGTGATCGGCGCCGAACACCACGCAGTGGTTGGGGCGCTCGTCGTAGATGAGGTTGAGGCTCTGATAGATGGCGTCGGCCGAGCCTGCGTACCACCGAGGGCCTCTGCGCATCTGAGCCGGCACCGGTGTGACGTAATTGCCGAGCAGCGGCGACAGCCGCCATGCCGTCGCCACATGGCGGTCGAGGCTGTGGCTCTTATACTGGGTCAGGACGGCGATCCTGAACAAGCCTCCGTTGACCAGGTTCGTAAGGGCGAAGTCGATCAGGCGATAGATGCCTGCGAAGGGAACCGCCGGCTTTGCCCGGTCGGCCGTAAGCGGCATGAGACGCTTGCCTTCCCCCCCGGCGAGGACAATTCCAAAAGTGCGCGGCTGCATTGAATTTATGCTTCAGCGTCGCCTGGATGTTCGGTTCAAGAGGAAGTCGGCCGAGATATCCCCGGCGTCCCCCGCGGGCAGGGTCCGAAGGTGCTCCAGGGCGGCGTCGCAGTCCTTCACCCCGTTCCCCAATCGAAGCGGCCCGCGTAAGACATTGCGTTCGCCAGGTCCTCTTGATCAACGAGGGCCGCACCACGCTCTATACGCCAATAGAGATCAGGGACCAGCACCTCAAACCCCAAGGCCGCGGTCCGTTCGGCTACATCGCGGATGTAGTGGGCCACCCCGAGATCTCCTGGCAGAGCACGATGCCCACCCCATTCGGCTCGAGGGGAGCCAGAGGTGTGCTTCGAAGCCGTCGCCCTCATGGGCCTGTATCAGCTCCGTTCGGGTCTCGGACATAGCCGGAGAATAGCCGAATTGTCTCAGCGTTTGCTGACCTTCAACGGGGGCGATCTGTTATCGGGGGCGATCTGTTATCGGCTATTCCAGCCGTCCGTCGCTCATGACTCCTTGTCGGCGGCACGAAGCTCCTCAGCCCGGCCGCCTTCCCAACCTCCTGAGCTGTTCCCCGTAACGTTTTTCAGACGGGATGAGCCAAGTCAGGTGGGTCTCATGGGGACATTCCTGCTCCTGCTGTTTCGGGACGGCCCTCTGCCATCACCCCCGGTGGAGGCGACGGCCGCTTGTGGGTACATAGCGCGACGCTCGGTCTCGCGCATGACAGGTGATAATTCCCTCAGTTCCCTGAACTACTTGCGCTCAAGCGTTGTCGGGGGTTTCCCGGAGGAACCGCTCGAGGTCCAGCCGTATGTCGGCTGGCAGGATGACGACTGCGACGGCTTTACTTCGCCAAGAGATCGCGAACGAGTTCGCCGCGGTGCTCACCGCATGTGAGACTCGAGAATCACCGACCTGCTCTGTGGCGGTCAGCTTTTCACAAAACCCCCAAGTCGGTGAGGTCACCTAGAGCCTGGCGGGCGCGCGCCGGCGAATCGAGGGGCTCAAGGCGGTCGCCCAGAAATACGGCGGCGAGCTGCTCATCTGAGGGCGACCTGGAGTTCTCGACCACACCCCTGTATCTGCATGCGAAAGAGGAGCAGATGGTCTGGTGTTGACACTTGCTGCGCGATTGCTGTGCGATGGGCGCGCGAGTCGCAGAGGCGACGCGGGACTGTCGCAGGTCACGGATGCGGTTCGTGCACCGATCAATCAGCTCCACTAAGCGAAGATGCAGGCAGACCTGGGAACTTCACTTCTGGACATGTCGCGAGACGGGGGGTGGTTGATGGCCCAGCAAGTCGAGGGAGCGCGGGCGTGAGATCGACTTCAGATTCGAAGAAGGTTGTTGTCGGCGAGGTGGATGGGCAACTGCGACCGGAACAGTCGCGCGCGATGAGAGATCTTCTCGTGTGGGGCCGCAGAGTAGCGATCCCACGCAGACGCCGAAGTTTCTGAATCTCGTCCGTCCAAGCGACCATCTTCCTTAGGGGGTGGCGGACCCGAACCCCGTCATTCTGGGACGTCGCGCTCGAACGGTCCATGTAGCACCGTGTCGCCTTGCGCAGGTTGGAATCCCCCCACGATTCGCACCTGTGCACGTGCATCTTCCACACGACCTGCGGTTTCACAAGTTCACCGGTTCACCGGTGCCCCCGATGGGATTCGAACCCATACTGTGAGGATTTTAAGTCCCCTTCCTCTACCGGTTGGGATACGGGGGCGCAGCGCCCCTAGACTTTATTAGCGTCCGCCCCGGGCGCGGCGCAGGGCGCCGCACAGCGCGATGTAGGCGGCCAGCTCGGCCTGGATCGGCTCCAGGATCCGACTGTCGGCGATGCCCCCAACTCCCTCCAACAGCTTCCGGCGCGCCGAGCGCGCACGCCGCTTGGCTCCTAGGTGGGCCAGGGCGCGGGCTATCAGCGCCAGCAGGAGACCCGCGGCAAGCCCTCCCAGGAGCAGGAGCGTGGGGAGCGGGATGCGTGCAACCTCAGGGGTTGGAGGGTCGGGGAGCTGAAGCCACTCGAACCCGAAGAGGAGGGCAAGCCAGGCGAACCCGGTGAGCGCGATCGCCGCGAACAGAAGCTGCAGGGCGCTTGCGACCCTCCACCACGCCGGCGGCCCCGCCGCGTCCACATCGGCGGCGCCCACGGTCCGGTCGAGGAGGTCGGGAAGCTGTCCTTCGTGAGAGGTTCCGGCGCGCCGCACGAGCGCCGGCCACGGCGCCGGCAGGTCCTCGCTTGCCTCCTTGGCGAGGGCGCGGATCGCCCCGCCGACGGCGGCGCGCTGAACTTCGGTGGGAGCGGGAAGGGAGGTGCGTGCGCCCCCGGTGGTGCCGCGCTTCAGGTGCAGCCGGGCGAGGGGATCCGGCCTGAGTCGGCGAACCCAGCGGGTGAAAGGCCAGCCGGTGGCTGCTCGGGCCCGGTGCTTGTGGGCTCCTCCCACCGCGCCGACCACCAGGTCGACGTTTGCCGCCCGCGCGAGCGCCTCCACCAGGGCCGCCCGGTCGCCCGATGTAATGGGCTCAGGGGAGCGTCGCCCGCGGCCGGCCGGTTCGGCGCAGCTCGCGCCGAGGGTGACCGCCGTTCGGTCTACCTCCGCAGCCAGGCGCTCGGTTGCCGCCCGGCGCGCCGACACCCGGCGGGCAAGCTCGGCGCGCAAATCGCCGAGCCCCTCGCCGGTGCGCGCCGAGGTCGCTATGACGGGGACCCGGCCGAGGCCATCCTCCCGGAGCAGGCGCCCGAGGTCCCCCACGCAGGCGCGCCGGGCGGCGAGCTCGAGCAGGTCGATGTGGTTCAGCACCAACACCATGACCGAGCCGTACCCGGCGAGAGGCCTGAGGTAGCGGTCGTGGAGTGCAGCGTCGGCGTACTTCTGCGGGTCGACCACCCACACCAGGAGATCCACCACATCGGCGAGGCGATCTACCTCGACCCGGTGGTCGATCTCGGTCGAGTCGTGGTCGGGCAGGTCGAGCAGAACCATGCCGTCGAGCTCGGGCTCGATCCCGAGGCGCCGGTGCCGGCGTTTGATCGCCAGCCAATCGAGCAGCGTATCGGCGGCCCCGTCCTCCGCCGCGGCCTCGCCACTCCAGACGCAGGCGTGTGCCTCCCCTGTCGTAGGGCGGCGGGCACCCACCGTGGACAGTCCGGTTCCGGCAAATGCATTGAAGATCGACGACTTGCCGCTGCCGGTCGCCCCGGCCAGCGCCACCACGGTGAGCTCGGGTCCTCGGCTCATCCGCTCACCCGCATGCTCGAGAACCACCCGGGCCCTGGCGACATCCTCCGCCGGCAGACGCCCTTCGGCACAGGCGGCGGCGTCGCCCAATCCCTCGAGCCGTTCAGCCAACCCCAAGCCCCGCGTCATTCTGGCCACGGGCCGGTCACGGATGTGTCGTCCGGATCTCTCCGGCGAGGTCTCGAAGCCGCGCGGCTTCGGAGGGGCTCGGCGCGACGGTATCGACGAGGCCATGGAAGCGGGCGGCTTCGGACTCCAGAAGGCGGTCGACCCGCTCCATTAGGTTCCGGCGAGCCGTCGCGGTGAGGGTCCTGACCGCCTGATCGCCGAACAAGGCCTCGAGGAGCTTCTGGCCCACCGTCGCGGTACCCCCGGCGACCGCGATCTCACCTCCGGTCAGACCCCCGGTGTGGGCAAAGACGGTGATCATGAGGGCCACGCCCAAGCCATTCACCCCCAGCGACAGCGCCCGCCCCACCGCCCGTTTCGAAGCACCCTCGGCGGCGACGAGAGCGAGCACATCGCTCTGCCATTCGCGCACCTCCCGGGCCACGCTCGCGCGCAGCGAATCCGAGGAGCGGTCGAGCCCCCGGCCGCCCGCCATCACGAGCGGCCGCCCGCCGGGGGTGGCCTCCCAGGTTTCGACCACCTCTTCGGCCGCCCGATCGCAAACGGCCACAATCACCGTCTCGATGCTGGTTTCGAGAGCTGCCTTGACCTCGTCGGCGGCGGGAGGGCGGCCCGTCAACGCGGCCCTGAGGCGGTCCCTAACCAAACCGATGCGGGCTTCGATCGTCTGCATGAGCTCGCCGGTGCCGACGACCTCCTGCCAGCGGGACAGGACCTCACCGCGCAGGAGTGTCCCACCCCCAAGGGCGTCCTCTATGCCGGAGCGAGCGCCCGCGTAGGCTTTTTCGACCCTCGACTTCAGCACATCTGCTCCGCGGCGCTGCCGCTCGACGTGGGTGGCGAGCTCCTCGATTCGCCCGTCCAGGCTGTCGATAGCGCCCTGCAAGGTACCCCGAACGATCTCGGCGCGCCGGCCGGCGTCGACGGCAAGATCGTTCAGCCATCGTCTCAGGGGAGCTAGGGGGGCGTCGGGAATCAGGTCATGATCCAAGAGCGCCTCCGGAAGCGTGAATACGGGCGCCGTGCCGAGGCCCTCCTGCTTCAACATAGCGGTCAGGTGCCCGCCGACCTCCGCGAGAGCCTCGGGCGGTACCCGATTCAAGACGACCGCCATGGCCGTGCTTCGGCTGGAGGCCGTCCTCAAGAGATCCCATGGCACTGCGTCCGCGTAGCGCGCCGCAGTGGTGACGAACAACCATAGGTCCGCCGCAGCGAGCAGTTGCCCGGCGAGCTTCCGGTTGGCAACTACGACCGAGTCGATGTCGGGAGCGTCCAGCAGGGCGAGGCCGGCCGGGATGTCGCCGTCCTCGACGAGGTGCAGGCCGCGGCCCTCCTGTCTCAACCCGGATGCATTCTCGGGGGGACGCCGGCCGAGCCCGGTTACCCCCCCGAACCTCCCCGTGTTGCGTGGAAGGCCGGGGAAGATGCGGTCGTCTTCGAACCAGGCCATGTCGGCCGGGTTGCAGATGAGGACGGGTGCCGACGTCGTGGGTCGCAGCACACCGGCGGGGGAGACAACGCGGCCGGCAATGCTGTTCACGAGGGTCGATTTGCCGGCCCCCGTCGACCCGCCCACGACGGCGAGCAGCGGAGCATCGATCTGTCCCAAGCGGGGCAGGAGGTAATCGTCTATCTGCCCGATGAGCTCCTGCCGCCCCCGGCGCACCAGTTCGACCTCCGGGATCTCGAGTCCCAGGCGCGACGACTCGAGCTCCCGTCGAAGGCCGAGCAAAGCCCGGGTGGCCTCCTGTCCTGACGACTGCGGCGTGGGATTCATCACGTAATCACCGTACCCAAGCCTCGGACTCCGGTGGGCAGCCACAGGTTCTCTTCCGGGACGCGAGACGGTTCGCGGCCTGCGCCACTTAAGGATGAGGCGGCGCTACTGTGCCGGGCGACAACCGAGAAGAAGCGGGAAGTGGCAAATGCGCGAGACGAAGATTCTGGCCATGGTCATGGCGGGGGGAGCAGGTGGACGGATGGAGCTGCTTACCGAGCAGCGCGCCAAGCCCGTCCTGCCCTTCGCCGGGGTCTACCGGCTGATCGATTTCCCGTTGAGCAACTGTCTCCACAGCGGCCTGACGGACGTATGGATCGTCGAGCAGTTCCATCCCCAATCGCTCACCGACCACGTCTCCAACGGGCGGCCGTGGGACCTCGACCGCACCTACGGCGGAATGCGGCTCCTGCATCCTCATCTCGGTACCGAGCAAGGCGGTTTCCACGAGGGAAACGCCGACGCGGTCTACCGAAATAAAGCGGTCGTACGCGACTTCGACCCGGACATTCTCGTGGTGATGAGTGCCGACCACGTCTACAAGCTCGACTTCAACAAGCCCATCGAGCGGCACCTCGAGCGAAACGCCGAGGTCACCATGGTCACCACCGTGGTAAAGCACGATGACCCGACGCGTTTAGGCCTGGTCGAGGTGGATGGGGACGGGGGGATCACCGACTATCGCTACAAGCCCGATCACCCGTTCGGAGATATCGCCGCGACCGAGGTCTTCATCTTCGATGCACGCAGACTGCTGGATCAAGTCGAGGGCCTGGGCGGACAAGACAATGACGAGGAGCAGTCGCTAGCGGACCTCGGTGACGACGTCCTGCCGGAGCTCGTGAGCGATGGCCGAGCCGTCGAGTATCGCCTGGAGGGGTACTGGAGGGACGTCGGCACGATCGACAGCTACTGGCGCGCCCATATGGACCTCCTCAGTCCGGAGCCCGAGCTCAATCTCGACGACCCGGCTTGGCCGATCCTGACACTCGGCGGTCAGCGCCCCGCCGCTCACATCTACGAATCCGCACGCACCGACAACAGTCTCGTCTCGTCCGGTTGCAAGGTGGCCGGAACGATCGTCGATTCTGTGTTGGGGCGCGGAGTGATCGTCGAGGAAGGCGCCCGGGTCTCCAACTCGGTGGTGCTCCACGACGCGGTGATAGAGCGCGGCGCGACGGTCGAGACCGCCATCGTCGATACCGGAGCAAGAATCGGAAGCGGCGCGACCGTGGGAGCGCTGTCCGGAGCCGAGCCAAAGGAGGGGGAGGGGACCGGGATCTCTCCCGAACACATAACTCTGATCGGGATGAACGCCTCGGTGGCCATGGATGAGAGGGTCGAGCGCGGAAGCCGGGTTGGAGGCACGGGAAGCTGACGCCGAGGGAGTGATGGGTGTGCCGGGTTCGCATGGGTCACCCATCCGGGGCGGGGGAGCGACGGCCTACGGGATCGCCCTGGTTTCCGGGGCGGCGCTGACACTCGCCTTCCCGGAACCGGATCTGGCACCGGTGGCGTGGGTGGCCGTGGCGCCGCTGTTCGTGCTCGTGCGGGGAGCGACCCCCGGCCTAGGATTCCGTCTCGGCGCTGTGTACGGCGTGGCGTTCTTCGGGACGCTTCTTTTCTGGCAGAGCCTTCTCGGCTGGATTGCCTGGGGCCTGCTGGTCGGCCTCGAGGCCGTTTTCATGGGGCTGTGGGGGGGGCTGTGGGCGGTGGCGAGCAGGCGGGGGGGGCGACTCGCCGGTGTGCTGGTCCCGGCAGCCTTGTGGGTGGCGATGGAGTACCTGCGCTCGGTCGTCCCCTTCGGAGGCTTCCCCTGGGGCCATCTCGCCCAGAGCCAGCACGACCTGGTTTGGATGCTGCGCCCGGCGGCCTTTACCGGCGCATGGGGTGTGTCGTTGCTAGCAGCGATGGCGAACGGCGCGCTGGCCGAGGCGTGGCGCAGCCTCACCTCCATCATCCCGAGGTCTGCGGCCGGCGCCGCCGCCCTCGTCGCAGCGGCCGTCGGCTTGGTGGCCGCTCCCGTTCTGCTGCCCTCGCAGTCGGCGGGCGGACGTGAGGCGCGCGTCGCCATTGTGCAGGGAAACGTCCCGCGTGACTACGCAGGCTCGTTCTTCGACAAGGAGCTCGAAGTCATCGAAAGCCAAGCGCGCCTCACGGCCGGGTTGAGGAAGGGGAACCCCGACCTCGTCATCTGGCCCGAAAGCTCGGTCGGCATCGACCCGTACCGCTATCCAGAGGTGAGACGCGCTCTGGCCGAAGCTGCCCGGGCCGTCGGCGCGCCGATGCTGGTGGGCGGCGAGGTGGACGTCGGCTCACAGAAGCGGAAAGTGGTTGTCCTTCGGGTCACGCCGAAGGGCCGCATCAGGGGCTTCTATCAAAAGAGACATCACGTTCCGTTTGGCGAATACATACCGGCGCGACGGTTCCTCGATTGGATCCCGATGCTCGACCAGGTGCCGACGGATTCGATCCCGGGCCCGGGCCCGGAGGTGTTCATGCTCGCCGGCGGCCCCGTCGCGCCGGTCATCTCGTTCGAAGGTGACTTTGGATCGCTCGTGCGTCAGAGCATCGACGCGGGCGGCCGCCTTCTGGTGGTGGCGACCAACACCTCGACCTTCGGCTTTACCTGGAACTCGGCGCAGCATGTCGCCTTCAGCCAGCTCCGGGCGGCCGAGAACGGTGTGTGGGTGGTACATGCGGCGCTCAGCGGCATCTCGGCGTTCATCGCCCCCGACGGCGCCGTTGTTCAATCCACGCCGCTGTGGCAAGCGGTCACCGCGGTCCAGCGCGTCCGGTTCTCGACCGGCGCGACTTTCTATGCCCGCACCGGAGACTGGTTGCCACTCGGCTGTGCGGTCGCTGGCCTGGGAGCGGTGCTGTTCGGCGCCGTCGCGCGCAAGGATCCGGACGCGCAAAGGTCATAATGGGAAGCCGGGGTCAAACGGAGTGTGGTTGGCCGTAGCGCAGCCGGGAAGCCGCATTTGGGGATTCAAGAGCGGGGGGTGAACCGAAGAGAACAGGAGGTTCTCAGATTGGCCAAGGTCTTTGACCGAATGCGGTCCAGAGGCTCAAGAAAACCCTCAGTGGAGTCGGCCGATTCGACCGCCACCCGCGACATCCTTGTTGCAACCGACGTAAAGAAGATCTATAGGACGGGCGCCGAGAGCGTCGAGGCACTGAGGGACCTGGACCTGATCATAAAGGCCGGCGAGTTCCTCGCGGTCATGGGGCCGTCGGGCTCGGGCAAGACGACATTGCTGAACTGTCTGTCGGGGCTCGACGACATCGACTCCGGCACCGTGGTGGTCGAGGGCAAGGACATCCATAAGATGTCCGATGCAAAGCGCAGTCACGACCGCGCCGAGCACATGGGGTTCATCTTCCAGTCCTTCAACCTCATCCCGGTGTTCACCTCCGCCGAGAACGTCGAGCTCCCCCTGCTGCTCGCGGGCACCAAGCCGGCCGAGGCGCGTCGGCGCGCCGAGGAGACGCTCGAGCGGGTGGGGCTCGGCCACAGGAAAAAGCACCGTCCCAACGAGCTTTCTGGGGGCGAGCAGCAGCGCGTGACGATTGCGCGCGCCCTGGCGGGGGGGCCCGCGATTGTGTGGGCCGACGAACCCACCGGCAACCTCGACACCGAGACGGCCCGGTCGATCATGGACCTGCTCAAGGAGCTGAACAACGAGGGTCTGACTCTCGTACTGGTAACGCACGACCCTGCCATCGGCAAGACCGCCGGCAAGCTCATCCGGATGCGGGACGGTGCCATCGAGTCCGCAACCGATCACCTGGAGGAGTAAGGGTGGATGCCCAAACCCTCGTGGCGATGTTGATCATCGTTGCCCTGGCGATCGTGCTCGTTATGTGGCAGGCGATTCGCAAGGGCGTGTTGCGGAGGTTGGCGGTGCGGGACGCCATCAGGCGTCCGAGCGAAACCACCTTGGTGATCATCGGCAGCTTGCTCGGGACCGCAATCGTCACCGGCAGCTTCATCGTCGGCGACACGCTCGACTCGTCCATCCGCGCCACCGCGAGCACACAGCTCGGACCGGTTGACGAGGTCATAACCGTGCCTTCGAGCGACGGAGCCGCCGAGGTCACCGGAGCCATCGAGGATCTCGACGACCGGCGCATCGACGGCATCGAATCCTTCCTCAGAGTGCCGGCTTCCTTTTCGGCGGGCGGACCGGGCGCAAGGCGCGCCGAGCCCGAGGCCCAGGCTATCGAGCTCGACTTCGACTCCGGTCGCAGCTTCGGGAGGGATGCAAGCGCCACCGGGATCGCCGGTGACACCCCCGGCGCCGGGGAGGCTGCCATCACAGAAGACATCGCGACGACGTTGGACGTCGTTGTCGGGGACCAGATCACGGGGTACCTCTACGGCAGGGAGACGGATCTCGAAGTTACCAGCGTCCTTCCCCGCTTGGGCCTGGCCGGCTACTGGAACGGGTTCGAGTCGACCTCGTCAAATGTGTTCCTGGAGCCCGGGACGATCGAGACCCTGAGCAACGGCCGCATCCCGTCGGGTGCCGAGCCGCCCACTACGATCGTGGCCGTCTCGAACAGAGGCGGAGTCGAGGATGGCGCCGATTTGACCCACGGCGTGACCACCGCGATCGAAGAGGCCCTCCCGGCGGAGAGCCAGTTGCGTGTGGAGCCCATCAAGCAAGACCGTCTCGACGACGCCGAGTCGCAGGGCGAGCAGTTCAGCGAGATCTTCCTGGGCATTGGATCGTTTGCCGTGGTAGCGGGCGTGCTGCTGCTGGTGAACATCTTCGTGATGTTGTCCGAAGAGCGCAAAGCTCAGCTCGGAATGCTGCGCGCGGTGGGGATGCGACGCGCCGATCTAGTCAGAGGTTTCGTGATCGAAGGTGCGATCTACGCGCTCCTGGCGAGCGTACTGGGCGCAGTCGTTGGTATAGGCGTAGGTTGGGTGATCGTCAGGTTCGCGGCGCCGATCTTTGGCGGCAGTGGAGACTTTTCGCTCGATCTCATTTTCGACGCCGATATCGAAAGCATCATCGGTGGCTTCTGTATCGGAGTCCTGATATCGCTCGTGACGATCCTGTTTACGAGCTTCCGAATCAGCCGCGTGAATATCATCCGGGCTATACGCGATCTGCCCGAACCGCGCCTCGCCAGATCGCGCCTGCGAACAGTCATTGCAGGCGCAATGATAGCTGCGCTGGCAGTTGCCTGGTTTGTCACCTCGGTCGGTGGATCGAACGGATGGCTTGGGTCCATCCTTGGGCCGCCGCTGGCGGCTTTCGGATTGCTTCCGCTTCTATCGCGGGTTATCGGTCGCAGGACTGCTGTGTTGCTCGTCTCCGGAGGCACGCTCGTCTGGGGCATCTTCGGCAACCGGATCACCGACGGCGCGTTCTTCGAGGGCGGTGACATCTTCGCCTTCGTGGTGCAGGGCATCCTTCTGACTTTTTCGTCCGTAATCCTTCTGAGCCAGAGCCAGGAAACACTCGAGGGCGGCATCCGCAGGGTGGCTGCACGGTGGCTGTCGCTCCGGCTGGGGCTGGCTTATCCACTGGCGCGCCGTTTTCGCACCGGCCTGACTCTCGGTATGTACTCCCTCGTGATCTTCACCATGGTGTTCATTTCGGTGCTCTCGAACGTCTTCGGCGGCCAGATCGACAATGCTGTGGCGAGCGAAGCGGGCGAATGGCAGGCTCTCGTCACCGCGAGCGGCAGCAACCCGCCGAAGCCGGACGAGGTCGAGGATGCCGAGGGAGTCGACCGTGTGGCGACGTTGACCTTCGGGGGGGCTCTGTTCCAACCGAAGGGCTTCACCGAGCCGGAGGCGTGGCCGCTTTCGGGTGTGGACGAGGACTTCTTCGCGGTTAAGCCGCCCCCGCTCGAAGAGCGCCTCGAGGCCTACTCGACCGACCAGGAAGCCTGGGATGCGCTCCTCGAGGATTCCGGCGCCATGATCGTCGATATCTTCTTCCTTCAGGGAGAGGGCGGTCCACCCGAGTCGGTGGTGGAGCCCGGCGACACTATGACGGTCATCGATCCCGTCACCGGCGCGCCGACGGAGCGGAGGGTGACAGGCATCACGAGCGCCGGCCAGGCCTTTTCCGGCGCATTCATGTCGACCGAGTCCGCAAAGGAAGCCTCCTCGACGGCAACGCCGTCTCGTTTCTACCTGACTACGGACCGTTCCGACCAGGAGGCGGCGGCGGTGACCAACCGGATCCAGGGAGACTTCCTCAGCAATGGTGTGGAGGCGCAGACTTTCCGGGCCCTGATCGAAGAATCCCAGCAGGGAACCCTGCAGTTCTTCGATCTCATGCAGGGATACCTCGCCCTCGGCTTGGTGGTGGGTGTGGCGGGCCTCGGCGTCCTGATGGTGAGAGCGGTCCGGGAGCGCCGGCGTGACGTCGGGGTTCTCCGATCGCTGGGATTCGAGGCCCATCAGGTTCGGCGCGCCTTCGTCCTGGAGGCCGGTTTCGTGGCCCTCGAAGGCATCCTGGTGGGGGCGGCGCTCGCCTTGGTAACAGCATCGCAGCTGGTCAAGAACGGCGACTTCGGGGAGGGGATCGAGCTGATAATCCCTTGGGACCAACTGGGCATCCTGACCGGAACGGCGTTGGCTGCGTCGTTGCTGGCCACCGCATGGCCCGCGCAGCAGGCGTCTTCGATTCCCCCGGCGGTTGCCCTCCGGGTCGCCGATTAAGTGGTCGGAGCATGCTCGGAGCACCTCTCCTTCCAGGCACGCAGGCTTTAAATGCCGTTCCAGGAGGGTTGCTCCTCCCAAGCCAAAAGCAAAAGCAGGTCAAGGCGAAAACCAAGGCTGCTCCTCCCAATCGAAAGACCAGAGCCAGTGTCGATCTGTGCTTGCCGGGTGAAGACCCGTCAGCGCTGATCTGATCGGTGCGATTCGATCACGGAGTGGTAGAGGGTCAGGACCTTGTCGGCGACCTGGTTCCAGTCGTACTTTGACGCGCTGCAGCGGGCGCCGTCACTGAGCTTTGCGCTCAGGGCCGGGTCGCTCAACACCCGGTCGATCCCCCGGGCCAAGGCTGCGGGGTCGTTCGGCGGCACCAGCAGGCCGTTGTGCCCGTGATGGACCACTCCGCGTATCCCGCCGGCATCCGAGGCTACGATGGGGCGTCCCAGGTGGATCGCTTCGAGCAGCACCGACCCGAGCTCCTCGTACACCGAGGGCAGGACCACGACGTCGGCGTGGGCCAGATGCCCGGGGACGGTGTCGTGGGGCACAAAGCCGGTGATGTGGACGCGATCGCCGAGGCCGAGCCCCTCGATGCTGCGCTCCAGTGCGTCCCTCTGGGGGCCGTCGCCGACCAGGACCACGCGTGCGTCCGACGACATGAGCTTCACCGCCCCGACCAGGGTGTTTACCGATTTGGAGCGGTGCAGCCGTCCGGCGTAAACGATCCTAGGACCTTTCATGTCCGGTAGGGGACGGCTGAACGGTCCCTGAAACAGGGACTGGTTCACGCCCGGGGGGATGATGTGGATTCGCTCCGGGTCGACCCCGCCCCCTCTGAGACGGTGCGCGAGACGAGGGGTGATGGCTATCACCGCCGCCGCGCGGGCCTCGGCGCGTCCCTCGACCCAGCCCCCCAGCGACTTGAGCAAGGCGCTCCTGAGATCCACGCGCGCCAACGTGTAACGGGGACTGCAGTGGACCGTGACCACCAGGGGGGCGCGCCCGATGCGGGCGGCCAGCATCGCTAGGGGCAGGACCGCAAGATCCTCACCGAGATGGGCATGGACGACGTCGATCCCCCGGGCGCGGGCCGGGATGAGGGCAACCGCGGGGACCGCGTAGAGCTGGCGCAAACGGCTTACGGGAAGGCCGAGCCGGAAGACCTCCGCCCGGTGGCCCAAGGTTTCCTGCCTCGGCGCGCCGGCACGCCGAGCGGTGATAACGGTTTGGAGGACTCCCCGGCGATCGAGCTCTCTGGTCAGTTCCCCGGTGTGATTCTGCATTCCCCCGATCGGGTCGAGGCGGGCGTCCGCCCGGCTGCGAACGGGCGGGGCTTCGAATGTCGAACAAAGGCGCAACACCCGGGGTGAGCTCGATCTGGGCGTCACCACGCTTAAAGGATCTCGCCAGGGGTTGAAGCCGGCGTGAACGGGTTGCGGCGCGTCCATGGCGAGGAGGTGAACGGCGGGCGACGAGCCCGATCCTCCCCGGCCCCGGGCACGCCGCAGGGGGCCATCGATTTGTCCGCCATGTCACCCGACCTCTCTTCGTAGCCCTCTGGGTCGCGGGGACCACCCTGCACGGCACAATGGATGACGACATGACGAAGCTTCAGCCTGCGCCCGATCATCCCCAAGACGAGCCTCCTGCCAAGCACCACTTTACCGACGGGGCCGCGTGAGTCTCGCCGTCCACGCGCAGGAGCTGACGAAGGTCTATCCGGACCCCGAACCCGTGACGGCGGTCGACGGGATCGACCTCGAGGTCCCCGAGGGCGCGATCTTCGGGCTGCTGGGCCCTAACGGGGCCGGCAAGACCACGACCGTGGGGATGTGCACGACCCGGGTGGTGCCGAGCAGCGGCCGGGTGACCGTGACCGGCCTGGATGTGACCGAGGATCCGCCGATGGTGCGTAAGCGCATCGGGGTGGTTTCGCAGTTCAACACGCTCGACCGATCCTGCACGGTGTTCGACAATGTCGCATTTCACTGCCGGTACTTCGGGATGGGGGCCAGGCCTGCGAAGAGGCGCGCCGGGGAGCTGCTCGAAAGCTTCGGCTTGTCGGACAAGGCATCGACGATGCCGGAGACCCTTTCGGGGGGCATGGCACAACGCTTACTGATAGTTCGGGCGGTTGCGCACCACCCGGAGCTTTTGTTTCTCGACGAGCCTTCCGCCGGGCTCGATCCTCAAAGCCGGATTGCGTTGTGGGATGTGCTGCTCGAACTGCACAGGTCGGGAACCACGATTGTCTTGACCACGCACTACATGGAAGAGGCCGACCGCCTCTGCCAGCAGATCGCCATCATCGACTTCGGCAAGATCCTAGTTTGCGATACGCCCGTAGCCCTCAAACAGCAGGTGAGCGCCGAAACTGTGGTGGAGCTGAAGGTGCAGCATCCTTCGGAGGAAGTTGCAGGGCCGTTGAGAGGTCTCCCCGGTGTGCTGCGCGTGGAGTTCGGCGACGGTGTCCTAAGACTTTTCATGCGAGAACGTGACGGCTTGTTGCCTCGCGTTGTGGAAGTCGCTCAACCTGCCGGCCTGCGCGATATCTCCATAAGCGAGCCGACGCTGGAAACCGTGTTCATCACGCTGACGGGGAGGGCTCTTCGTGAGTGAATTGAACGGTTCCATTGCCTCCGGATCGACCTTCGACAGGGACCAGGCACGTTCCCGCGCCTCGCTCTATTCCGCGTCCTTCTGGGGCTTGTGGCTGCGGGACTGGCACGTCCTGATGGGCTCGGCCGTAACCTTTGCAATCCGCACGGTCATGCAGCCGCTGCTCTTCATCTTCGTGTTTGCCTACGTCTTTCCCATGATCGGCCAGGAAGTGGGGGTCACAGGTGATGCGAGCTTCGCAACCGTCCTTGTCCCGGGCCTCGTGGCCGTGGCGGTTCTGTTCCAAGGTATTTCGGCGGTGGCGTTGCCACTTGTAAACGAGTTCAGCGTAAGCCGCGAGATCGAAGACCGGGTCATGTCGCCCTTGCCGACAACGGCGGTGGCTCTTGAGAAGCTCCTGTTCGGGGCTTTCCAAGGCGTTATTGCAGCCTGCATCGTCTTTCCACTTCTGTACGTCGTCCCGGCGACAGACGTCGAGGTCCGAATCGGAAGCTGGCCGCTGTTGATAGTCATGCTGCTGCTCTCTACGATCACCGCCGGTGCGGCGGGACTTGCGATAGGCACGACCTTCAAGCCAACCCAGGTGCCGCTGGTGTTCTCGGTGATCGTGATCCCCACCACTTTCCTCGGCTGCGTGTACTACCCCTGGCAGGAGCTCGGGCCGATCCCATGGCTCCAGGTGGTGGTGCTCGTGAATCCCCTCGTCTACGTGAGCGAAGGGCTGCGCGCCGCGCTCACCCCTCAGCTTCCGCACCTCTTGCCGTGGGTATCGATAGGCGCGCTCACGGTTGCAATTGCCGTCCTCGGGGCCATAGGTGTGGGGGGCTTTCACAACCGGGTCCTCGACTGAGTGCCTCGCCGGCAGATCGCCGACGCCTTCGGTTGCTGATGCTGCCTGCTCGACGAACACTGATACGGGTTCGATGAGCCGCTCCACGAGTGCCGCCCGTTCCCGGGCCTCGCTCTATGCGGCGTCCTTTTGGGGGCTGTGGCTACGCGACTTGCACGTCCTCTGGGTTACGGCGCGGACCTTCATTACGCGTGTGGTCATGCAGCCACTTTTCCTCATCTTCGTGTTCGCCTATGTGTTCCCGATGATCGGTCAGGATGTGAGGGTCGCAGGTGATGTGAGCTTTGCAACGATTCTCGCGCCGGGACTGGTCGCTTTCGCCGTGATGTTCCAAGGTATCAATTTGGTGGCGTTCCCACTGGTCAACGAGCTCAGCGCGAGCCGCGAGATCGAGGATCGCGTCATGGCACCCTTGCCGACCACTGCGTTGGCTCTCGAGAAGTTGCTGTTCGGGGCCTTCCAAGGAGTGGTTGCAGCCCTAATCGTCTGGCCGCTTCTGTACTTCGTCCCGGCGGGGGAAGTCGAGGTCGGAATCGAGAGCTGGCCGATGTTGATCGCTGTGCTGCTGCTCTCGACGACCACAGCCGGTGCGGCGGGCCTTGCGATAGGCACGGCTATGAAACCCACTCAGATACCGCTGGTCGTTTCGGTGATCACATTACCCGTCATCTTTCTCGGCTGTGTGTTCTACCCCTGGCAAGGGCTCGCGGCGATCCCCTGGCTCCAGCTTCTGGTGCTTGTGAATCCCCTCGTCTACGTGAGCGAGGGTCTGCGCGCCGCGCTCACACCCCAACTTCCGCACCTCCTGCCGTGGGTATCCATTTGTGCTCTCGCGGTTGCCACCATCGTGCTCGGCTGTATCGGCGTTAGGGGCTTTCACAACCGAGTCCTCGGTTAAGTGCCACGTCGCGCAGATTACCGAGGCTCTCGGTGGAGGTGCTACCTCACTACGAACCACTGAACGAATGGTCGATGAGCTGTTCCACGACCGTCCGTCGCTTCCCGCCTCTTTGCGACCCCGCCTTTCTCGATCCAGACATCGGAGGGACGGGTGCCAGTGCCACATGCCGGGGGTGGCCGCACGGTCCCGTTGCTGCACGGCATCAGCACCCCCCGGCAACTCGTTCGAGATGCGCACTCTTCGAGCACCCCTCGAGGTCCCGGCGCGCCGTTGCGCTCGACCGGCCGGCGTTCGGCGGGTCGGCGCGGGCGGAGCGCTCGTGCGCGGCGACGGTTATCAACTGTCCTGCGCACCGTGCTCCGGGAAGGGCCGGACGACCGGAGGACAACCCGGGCCCACCCGGAGTCAGACGCCGACGTTGTGGCGGTGTCGCTGGCAATTCAATATGGGCGGCCCTAGCGGTTCCGGAGCCCGGACGTTTCAGGTGGCTTGTGCTGATCAGCCCTGCCGGATTGGGCCGCTTTGCGCGCGCGGGCTCACGGCGGGACGGCAGGAGGAACGATCCCACTGCCGGGCTTGGGTCAAGGCGCCTCCGACGGCATTCACAAGCCGTAAGAGCATCCGGCGCTCCCTTGAAAATCTGTTCGTCGATGCCGCTCACATCCCAGCGGAGTACGGGGGCGGTACGCATGGGCCTCGGTGCGGCGGCCGGCGCACGCTACGCCGCTGTCGAGCAAGGTGGTCCAGAGACCCCTTTTCCGGCCCCCATCACCAAGCACAGGCATGTGGACGGGGTCGTGTGGCTGGGCGAACACAAGAGCCTTCTCGGGCCTCCAACCACATGATGGTGTGGCCCGATGCCCGAGTTCCGTTCCCGGCGCGCCGAACCACACGACCGCGCGCTCTCGGTCCCCGTTCCCGGCGCGCCGAACCACACGACCGGGCGCTCTCGGCCCCCGTTCCCGGCCCGCCGAACCACACGACCGGGCGCTCTCGGCCCGCGCCCGAGCAAACCATCGGCCATGACCCCGGCGCGCCGAACCACACGACCGCGCGCTCTCGGCCGCGCCCGAGCAAACCATCGCCCATGACCCCGGCGCGCCGATGGCGCTTGGTTATCCGGCGCCCGCTATGGAAAGCATCTGCCTCACCTCATGGATGAGTTGTTTGGGTCTTTGGTCGAGATCCCTCCAAGTCACGTGCAATACCAGCCAACCCGCAGCCGTAAGGTGATTCCGTCGTTGCAGATCCCGCTGCCACGCGTGGCGGCCCGAGTGGTGCCGGTAGCCATCCGCCTCGATTGCAATGCGAAGGTCGGGATAGGCAAAGTCCACTCGTGCTACAAATCGTCCACCGTCTCGGATCTCGTGCTGAGGGATTGGAAGAGGCACGTCAGCTGCTTGTAGAAGTCCAAGGAGTTGAGTCTCCAAGGCGCTTTCGGGGATTGCCGTGAGTGCAGTCCGGGACTTGACCAAGGGTCTAAGCGCCCCTGAGCCGGGCCGGCCCCTGCGGGCATGGATCAGAATCGCGGACTCGAGAGAGGCCAGTGTCGTGAGCCGTCGATTGAGGGCATCGTCAAGGGCAACCTCGAGGCGATGCGGCTCGATAACTCCACCAAGGTCCAAGAGCGTCTGATCGACGCTCGTGAGCGGTATGCCCTTCCTTTTGGTACCCGTGTCTTTTTTGGCGCCTGGCGACATGCGATGGGTGATGACGTTCCAAGAACGAAGGGAGCGGGTGGTGCTGATTTCGACCTCCGAGGACTCTATGTCTGCGAGTCCCCATAGAGCAGCCGCCGATCGGTGGGATGCAAGGGCAGTGTGCCCACCCCATAGACACGCGGCGAGTATCGACTGCTCCCACGACCTTCCGATCCCGTCGAGCACGTAGACCTGCGGATGAATGATGTGCCAGTTGCCGCGCTTCAACTGCCAGTCGATCGACCTGCGCGAAAGCCCTGCGCCGAGCGCCTGCGAACGCGTCATCAATCCATATTGCGCCAGAGCGAGTTTGCGGCACTTGAGCCGGGCCTCTGTTTTTTCCATGTGGGTAAGTAAAGCGTGGGGGTGTGACAATCATTAGCGCCCTGATCTGCTCGGCGCAGCTCACCGAATCCCATATAGGCGGTGTGGCTGGGCGTACACGAAAGCCGTTTCGGGGGTCCAACCACACTATGGTGTGGCCCGAGGCCCGAGTTCCGTTTTCGGCTCGCCGAACCACACAACCGTCGCGTACTTGGACACCTCAAGGAAGACCGTCCCTGGCCACGTCATAGCCCAGCTTCTGGAGGTCGGCCAGGAGGCGTAACTCGAGGGACTCGAGGTCGTCCGACGCGCCGAGCAGCCCGAAGGGAACGTCGATCGTCTGAGCCCCGTCAAACCCGGTGAAGACGATCGCGAATCGGTCGTCGCGCCGGGCCACCGTCGCCACCGGGTAGCGCCCCACGTGCGGTAGTCCCATGATCCTCACCACGGAGCGCCGACCTTTGACCGTCCATTCATGGTGGCCCCACAGAGAGCGCTACGCGGTGTCCTGTTTCCGGCGCGCCCGGTAGGCCGCAACATTCGTCCGGCTCGAGCAGGAATCGGCGCAGTAGCGCCGGGATTTGTTGCGCGAGGTGTCGATGTAAACGTCTCGGCACTCGTCGGCGGAGCAAACGCCGAACCGCTCGAACCCGTGCTCGGCAATTACCGTCGCAAGGCCCATCGCGGCTATGGCTGTCAACCTTTCTGAGACAGTTTTTCCCGCAGGCATGTAATGCAGGTGCCACCCTCCGCCGTCATGGTCGGTGAGCTGCGGGCGCGTTCCCACCTCCTCCAGGAGCTCGTTGAGGATGGTCACCGAGGTCGTTTCATCCGGAGCCATGAATGCTGCGGAGAGGCGTGACCGGAGGGCGCGGACGTTCTCTATCTCCTGCTTGCCGATCGATCGTGGTGCTGGGAGGCCATGGTCGTGCAGGAACCCGATCACCGCTTCGGCATCCGGTAGGTACTCGAAGCCCGACCAGGACCCGAGGCTGTTCACGAGGTCCACGGCGATCGTGGCGGCTTCCTCGGAGTAATGAGTGAAATTCATTTGACTCCTTACTTCCGGCCGAGGTATTGTAATGAGCATAAGGAGTATAGAGGATTACGGAGGTGAATGTAGTGAACCCATTGATTTCGGGCCTCATCGCACGGGAGCGAGCCGCAGAGCTCACTCGCAAGGCCGAGGCAGCCCGTCTCGCCCGACACCCGTACAGCAGGTGATCCGCGTGCCCGCAGAGTCGAAGGCCGCGCCGGCGGCCGAAAGAATTGAGCTTGGACAAAGTGCAGCGGAGCAGGCCGGTGGAGCCCGGCGATCTCCAGGGCGGTCCCGGCCTACGGCCGGGGCCGACCGGGCGCGGAGCGAGCCTCTGACGGCACTTGGCCGGCGGCTGCTTCAAGGACTGCTTGGCGCCGGTTCCGGGGACTCGTTTCACAGCGTAAGGATGCCGAGCGGCAGCGTGGTCGTAGTCGAGGACCCAAGAGAACCCCGCTGAGAGCATCTCAGGACCGAGGTCAAAGGAGGAGCTCAAATGATCGAATTCTTCTGGCTCGTGGTTGTATTCATCCTCTTCTACGTGTCGGTTGCGATGTTGGGCGCAGATACCAGGGACGGTGAGGATTGGTCCAGGCACCAACTGGTTCAGGCACACCAGGCACCGACCGGTCCAGGCACAGACCAGGTGAGGACCGGTCCAGGCACACCAGGTGAGTCTAGCGCCGGCCGAGCACCTGAACGGCGGTTGCTTCATCGGTAACCAGAACGTTTACCAGGCCGCCCCGCAGCGCTCCGGCTATACCCGCCACCTTCTCGAGACCTCTGGCAACTCCGATTCGACGGGGAATCGCCTTGATGTCTTCCAATTCGAGGCCCACCACGTGCCGGTTTGCAGAAAGTTCACAGGGCCGCCCCTCCCCGTCGAACAAACGGGCGCAAATGTCACCCACGGCCCCACTCGATCGGATCTCCCTGCGCTCGGCCGCGGTCAGCTCGGAACGGGAGAACAATGCCCGGGACGAGCCCATGCCCAACGAGCCAATCCCCAGGAGTGCAAGGTCGGCGCCCCTGCCTTTGGCGAGAACGTCTGCAATTCCTTCCTGTCGAAGCAGCAGATCACGTGCCTCGGTCGAGTCGACGATGGCAGGGGCGTGCAGGTAGGCGAAGCGGCCACCGAGTCGGTCCGCAAGGCGTCTCCCAAGGACGTGGCCGCTGAGGGATTGCGACACCCAGGAAAGGCCGCCCAAGAGCTGCACCACCTGGGCGGTATGCGCCCGGCTGGGCGCGACGGCGTTGACGAGTGACTCGAGAGAGGTGCCCCAAGACACCCCGATGGTGAGCCCATCGGCCAGAACCTCGAGCAGGTAGACCGCACCGAGGCGCCCTACTCTGTTGAGCGAGTCGAGTGCGTCGGACCTTCCCTCTGCGATCCTTGGCCGGGTGGCGAGCACGCGCGCTTCCTCGAGGGCGAACTCGGTTTCGAGCCGTCGTTCGAGCTCGAGGGCGCGCCCCAACGGATGATTGATGCGGATGTCCACGATTCCCCGCCTTCGTGCCTCTGTGAGCAGGCGGGAGACGTTGGAGCGCGAGGTGCCTACCTCCTCGGCGATCGAGTTCTGGTCCCGTCCGTGCAGGTAGTAAAGCTCTCCCACCTCGGCAAGGAGTTCGGCACGCTCGTGCTCGAGGTCGCGGGCCGGTGTGGCAACCCCTTTCCGATCTGGCGACATGGCCCGGTTCCACCCTCCATCGAGTCCGGCGGGCGCCGGCCTCACGCCCTGAAGTCTATTCGCACGTTTGTGAGAGGAAGGGTCGCAGGCGAGAGGCTGCCGTTAGGTGATCGCCAGCTCGTCGGAGGTTCGGGTGGTTTCTCCTTCAGGGGCGAATACGTGTGCTTTGTCCAGGTTGACGTTCACGCAGCGCCCGATGCGTTCTTGATCACATCGACATCGGGTCCGAGCGAGAGCGCCACGATGTCGGCCGCAAAGCCGTTGACGACATTTTGAGTTGCCCGAATGGGGTTTTTTTCCTACAGCCGTGTACCGGTACTTTATGTCCAGTTATTGGAAAACAGCCAGCCCGGTCGGGCTGCGCGACACTGCCGGGATGGCCTCGGACCTGAGCGAGCTCGGCAGATGAACGTCGTCCAGGTTTCAGGCGCGCCCAAAGACATAGGAATCGCCCAGGGCGAGGCCACGGGCGACGTCATTGCTGCTGCGCTCGCCCTCTACCGTCGGCTGCTCGAGGACATGGGAAGGGATCCTGAAGCCGTTGCAGCGGAAAGCGGGCCGTTCGTGGACGTTGCCCGAGGGGTCCTTCCCGACGGCGTGGCCGAAATGGAGGGTGTGGCCGAAGGCGCCGGGATCTCGCTTGAGGAGGCAGCCCTGCTCAACTGTCTGGAGGAGGTGTGGCCCGAGCCGGCGGCCGTTCCGGAGGCGTGCACGACCATGATCTCGGGTCGCTACTTCATGCATGCCGAGCAGTGGTATGCCGCTCACTCCGGCATCGCCGTGGTGGTTGCCGCACCGGACGACGGCCCCGGCTTCGTTTCGCCCACTTGCGCCGGATTCCTGCCCGCTGTGGGTTTCAACGCCGCGGGATTCGCCCAGGGAATCGACTCTCTCGTCGCGCCCGACGACCGCCTCGGCGTGCCCAGAGTGTTCGTATCGCGGGCGGCGCTCGGCGCTCGGGGCATCGACGCAGCGATCGCTGCCGCCGGCACGGCCGAGAGGGCCGGAGGGTATGCCCACGTCTTTGCGTCCGGGGACCGTTCGGTGACTGTCGAAACCAGCTCCTCGACTGCCTCGGTGCTCGAGGACGTGCCCGCCCACAGCAATCACTACCTCAGTCCGTCCAAGCCCTCCGGTCACCCGGGTTCGAGGGGATCGAGGGCGCGGCTGACTCGTGCCCGGGAGCTGCTCGCCGAGAGCCCTCCGAAAACCCTCGATGATTGCGCCCGGCTGCTGTCTGACCACAGCTCGGCCCCGCAGAGCATCTGCCTTCACGAGTCCGGCCCCGACGCCTCCGGCACGGTGTTCGGCATGGCCTGCGATCTGGCCACGGGAAGGATGCTGGTCTCGGACGGGCCCCCGTGTTCCGGAGCCTGGCGCCCTTTCGAGATGGCGCCCACCGTTGCCGATGTGGTCTAGCCCGCTCGAGTACGGCCGGCTGACCTGGCCCGAGGTCCGGCGCGCCGCGGCCGAGGGGTTCGTCCCGATCGTGCCGATCGGCACCCTGGAGGACCACGGGCGCCACCTTCCCATCGACACCGATGTGACCCTGGTCGAGGCC